>JASCPG010000038.1 GCA_029960085.1 Microbacteriaceae bacterium PS02067
GGGTGAGCCCGGATGCCACGGACTCGCCGCGCACCCGCGACACGGCGAGACCGGCGGCCTCCAGCAGCACCTCGCCGGGCGCGGTGCGCGGCGGCCCCGGAACGGCGGGCGCGATGCCCGGCACCCACACGCCCTCGGCGGCGAGCGCGGCCCCGTGCGCACCGAGCACGGCGTCGGGCGCACCGTCGGCGACGACCCGTCCCCCGGCGATCACGACGACGCGCGTCACGAGCGGCAGCCACACGTCGACATGGTGCTCCACGACGACGAGGGTCGCGCCGGTGGCATCCAACACCCGCCCGACCGCGTCGCGCACGTCGGCGACCCCGTCCGGATCGAGGTTGGCGGTGGGCTCGTCCAGGAGCAATGCGCCCGGGCGCATCGCGAGCGCGCCGGCGAGCGCGAGGCGCTGCTTCTGCCCGCCGGAGAGCGCCTTCGTCGGGCGGTCGAGCGGCACGTCGAGCCCCACCGCGTCGAGCGCCTCGCCCACCCGCGGCCAGATCTCGTCGCGCGGGACGCCGAGGTTCTCGCAGCCGAACGCGACATCGTCGCCGACGCGGGCGAGGATCACCTGTGAGTCCGGGTCCTGCAGGACGAGGCCGACCCGCCCGCGCGCAGACGTCGGAGGTGCACCCCCGACGAGCAGCGTTCCGGTCGCCTCACCCTCCTCGTCGCCGCCGAGGACGCCGGCGATGCCGTGCAGCAGCGTCGATTTGCCCGACCCGGATGCCCCGAGCAGCAGCACCCGCTCCCCGGGGTCGATCACGAGGTCGACGTCGGCCAGCGCCCATGCCTTGCGTGAGGCGTGACGCCAGCCCCATCCGCGGATCTCGATCCCCGCGGGCGTGCCGGGATGAGATCCGACGGACGGCACGGAGGGTCAGACCCGCTCGACGCGGGCGCGGCCCGACGCGAACCGGTCGAGGGCACCGGTCGCGGCGATGCCGCGCGCGAGGAACCACGAGAGCCCGCCCGCGATCACGGCGCCGGAGATCGTGGCGCTGATGAGGTACACGACCGTGAACGTGGCGTCGGCACCGGCGTACCAGAGGATCAGGTTGTTGATCCCGCCCGCGAGCGCTGCGCCCGCACCGGCGAGGATCGCGACGGGGAGGTTCCACGCGCGGTACACGAAGATGAGGAAGACGATCTCGGCGCCGAGACCCTGGACGAGTCCCGCCTCGATCGTGAGGAAGCCGCCCCACTGATTGCCGACGAGGGCAGAGACGACCGCGGCGAGCGTCTCGGTGTAGATCGCCGCGCCGGGCTTGCGGATGATGAGGGCGCCGAGGACGCCCGCGAACAGCCACGGCCCGTCGAGGAGGCCCTGAAGGCCCGGCAGGAGCGGCTCGAGGATCGACTTCGGCCCGAGGTAGCCGATGTTCCAGAGCAGGAAGATCAGTCCGGATGCCACGCCGACGACGCTCGCGACGACGATGTCCACGACGCGCCAGCGGAGGCGGGCGGCGGTCGAAGTGCGGGGGTCCGGGGCCGCCGAGGAATGGACGGTGGATGGGGACGCGGACGCGTGCATGTGTTCTCCTCCCTGCGCCGGCATGATCCGGATCAGGTTCGACGGTCGAAGCGTGGATCGCTTCCTCTCAGCCCGGCTCACCGGACTCCCGTGGTTGTGGCGTCGAGTATAACGGGAAGCCGGTAGTTTGGGCAGGTGACCATCGAAGACGCGCGCCCGTCCTCGCGGCGCGCGCGTCGCGAGCAGGCGTCCACGGCACAGCAGGGCGAGTCATCCTCGGCGACGTCGCCCGACGCCCTCCCGCACGATGGCGGACCGGATGACACCGGCCCCGTCGATGGGCACGACGGCGCGACCGGTCCGGTCATCGTGCGCAACCGCGCGGGTCGCCGCGCCCTCGCGTGGCTCGACGACGGCGCCGTCCCCGCCCGTCGCGCGCCCGCCGACCTCACCGACTCGACGCACCCGTACGCGGAGGTCTCCGCCGATCTGCTGGCCCGCCGCCCCCGCCGCTCACCGCTGCGCCCGGGCGTCATCCTTCCCGTCCTCAGCGCGCTCTGCGTTGCCGGGATCTACGCGGCGGCGACCCTGTTCTGGCCGCTCTACGCCGTAGCGCCCGCCGTCGAGAAGGTGGCGATCGCCGATCTCGCATCGCCCGCCACCGCCCTCGCCTGGCCCGCGACCGGGTCTGCGGCCGTGGGCGTGACGGGCTTCGACGGGGCGCCCGCATCGGCCGCCGACGCGAAGCCCATGGCGAGCATCACGAAACTCGTCACCGCGCTGATGATCCTCGACCAGATGCCGCTCACGCCCGGCGAGAGCGGCCCGTCGTTCACCTTCACCTCGCGGGACCGCCAGTCGTACTACGACTATCTCGCCAAGGACGAGTCGGCCCTCAACGTGCCGGTCGGTGGCAGCCTCACGCAGTATCAGATGCTCCAGGGCATGCTGATCGGCTCGGCGGGCAACTACACCGACCGTCTCGTGAGCACGATCTGGCCGAACGACCGCGTGTTCGCCGCCGCGGCGAAGACGTGGCTCGCGAAGCACAACCTTGCCGGGATCACGGTCGTCGAACCGACCGGCATCGACCCGGCGAACACCGCCGACCCGGCATCCCTCATCGCCCTCGCCCGCGTGGCGCTCGCCGAACCCGTGATCGCCGAGATCGTGCGGACACCGTCGGTGACCCTCCCCGGTGCGGGTGCGGTCGTGAACACGAACGACCTGCTCACGGACCCGGCCGTCATCGGCCTGAAGACCGGGAGCCTGCGCGGCGCGTACAACCTGCTCGCCGCCAAGGACGTCGTCTCGGGCGACACGACGCTGCGCGTGTACGCCGTCGCACTCGGCCAGCCGAGCGACGAGGCGCGTGACACCGAGACGGCGAGGCTGCTGACCGATGTCGCCACCGAGGCCTCCGCACCCACGGTCCTCGCGGCGGGCACCGTCGCCGGCACCGTGACGACGGAATGGGGCTCGACGGCGCAGCTCGTGACGGACGCCGACCTGTCGCTGCTCCTGTGGAACGGCGCCACCGCCCCGGTGGCATCCGACCTCGACCTGGGCGATGCGCGCACGAACGGATCCGCCGCCGGCAGTGTCAGCACGAAGGGCCCGCTCGGATCGGCGTCGACCGGCGTGCACCTGAACGCCGACCTTCCCGGGCCGGATGCCTGGTGGCGCCTGACGCACCCGCTGCAGCTCTGGGGCCTCGCCCACTGACGAGGAACGGCTTGACCTCACGACGGCATGGATCTATCGTTTTTCGATAGATATCCCTCGCTGATCGATAGGTTCACCATGTCGCGTCTCACCACCGTCGTCATCAAGGCACTCACCGTGATCGCGTTCGTCCTCATCCTGCTCGTGCAGGTCTTCCTCATCCCCGAAGCCGCGCAATCGAGCGCCGTGATGTACCCGGTCTTCGCCTACCTGGCGGTGCCGGGCATCATCGGGTGCGTCGCAGTGCTGGCCTGCGTGCAGGTCGTGCTCGTGTGCGTGTGGCGCCTCGTCGACCTCGCGTCCGCCGGGCGCATCTTCAACGGCCGAGCGCTCGTCTGGGTCGACGTGATCATCGGCGCGATCTGGGCGGCGGTCGCACTCGTGCTCATCGGCGAGATCAGCCTCGTGATGATCGGCGCGGCGCCGCCGTTCGCCTTCTGGGCGACGGTCATCGCCGTCGTGTTCGGCGCCGGAACGGCTCTGGTCGTGGGGATCCTGCGAGCGCTCCTCCGTCAGGCGACGACGCTGCGCAGCGAACTGGAGGAGGTCGTCTGATGGCGATCCGCATCGACATCGACGTGATGCTCGCCCGGCGCCGGATGAGTGTCGGAGACTTCGCCGACGCGATCGGCATCACTCCCGCGAACGTCGCCGTGCTGAAGAACGGCCGCGCCAAGGCGGTGCGCTTCACGACCCTCGACGCGATCTGCCGCGTGCTCGAGTGCCAACCCGGCGACATCCTCGTCTGGGAAGCAGACGACTCGGAGTAGATGCCGCCGCCGACGGCTGATCCCCGCCCTCAGAACGGCCAGACGAGCGGTACGTACAGCACCGCGACCGCGAGGTACACGAGCATGAGCGGGATGCCGAGGCGCCAGTAGTCCCCGAACCGATAGCCGCCGGGCTGCAGGACCATGAGGTTCACCGGGGTCGCCACGGGGGTGAGGAATGCCGCCGCGACCGCGCCCGACGGATGCTACCCGGGGCAATGGGAGATGCCGAGGCCAAGGGCCGCGCGAGTACTCAGCGCCGCCGAACGCTCCTACACGACTCGGCTGCGGCGCCGAGAGACGGGCTGGCGGTCACCGGTGGATGCGCGGCGCGAGCTGGTCGATGCGGCGACGCAGGTCGGCGAACGCCGCCTCGAACGCTGCGTCGGTCCCTGTCCGGACCGGGTCGGGGACGGACCAGTGCGCCGTCCCACCCGGATACTCCTCGTGGGCCCGATCGCAGACGGTGACGATGAACGCACCCTCCATATCGATGCCGTCGACGAGGCGCGGCACCGCGCCGGTGAGGTCGAGCCCGTGCCGGGCGGCGGTCGCGATCGCGCCGGGAGCGACCCGGTCGGCGGGGTGGGTGCCTGCGGACTGCGCGGGCACCGGGCTGACCGTGTTCCAGAGGGCCTCTGCGAGCTGGGATCGGGCGGAGTTCGCGGAACAGACGAACACGACCCGGTCTGCAGCGGCGTCGATGTCGGCGAACAAGCCGAGACCGGTCAGCGCACCGGGCACGAGCCGCACGTAGGTGCGCCGCTTGTCGCCTTCGGAGCGGTCGCGGGCGATGATCCCCTCTCGCTCGAGCAGGTTCAGGTGATGCCGGTCGCAGATGGCGGCCGGTTACCTGGAGCACCTTGCGGGGAACCGTATCGAGGTGCTGTCGGCCGGCTCCGCGCCGGCGGACGAGATCAACCCCGTCGCGATTCAGGCGATGGCCGAAGACGGGATCGACATCGCCGGAGGCACGCCGAAGCTCCTCACCGTCGACGCCGTCCGCGAGGCGGATGTCGTGATCACGATGGGATGCGGGGATGCCTGTCCGATCTTCCCCGGGAAGCGCTACGAGGACTGGGAACTCGACGACCCCGCCGGGCAGCGGCTTGCCGCGGTCCGCCCCATCCGCGACGAGATCCGTGCGCGGATCGAGACACTGATCGCCGAGCTGCTCCCCGCGGGGCCGGACCTCACGGCGACGGCGACGTGACGGTGCAGCCTCTCTGGCGGCGAGCGCTCGCCGAGTTCCTCGGCACCGCCCTGCTGGTCACCGTCGTGGTCGGGTCCGGAATCGCGGCACAACGACTCTCCGCCGACCGCGGGCTGCAACTGCTGGAGAACTCGATCGCGACCGCGCTCGGACTCGGGGTGCTCATCCTCCTGCTCGCCCCGGTCTCGGGCGCGCACTTCAACCCGGTCGTCTCCCTCGCAGATGCCATCCTGAACCGCTCTCGTGGCGGCGCCTCCACGTCCGATCTCGCCGTCTACCTCCCTGCCCAGGCGCTCGGCGGCATCGCGGGCGCGATCCTCGCGAATGCCATGTTCGCGACGCCCACCACGATCGCCACCACCGACCGAGCCACCCCCGCCACGTTCCTCGCCGAGGTCGTCGCCACCGCGGGGCTGGTCCTGCTCATCATGGGACTCGCGCGAACCCGCCAGAACGCACCCGTCGTGGCGACGGCGGTCGGTGCGTACATCGGCGCGGCGTATTGGTTCACGAGCTCCACCTCGTTCGCCAACCCCGCCGTCACGGTCGGCCGGATCTTCAGCGACACCTTCGCGGGCATCGCACCCAGCTCCGCACCGCCGTTCCTGGCCGCTCAACTCCTCGGCTCCGCCATCGCGATCGCCCTCACTGCGGTGCTGTTCCCGCGAGCGGGAAGCCCGTCGCGCGGCGAGACCGCGCGGTAGGCATCCGCCGCGCCCGCTTCGAGAACGCGGCCCGAGCACTTCGGGTCATCATCGCTGCGCGGCGCGGCAAGCCCGCCGTTCGCAGGCACGCGAGAGTGACGGGAAACCATGGAGGAGGCATCATGCCAGTGCACGCGCACGACACGCCCGATCAACCGGGCCACAATCCAGCTCTCATCCCCGTCACGATCGCGAACGGCACCGAGCCGCGGCATCCACTCGACCCGCTCACCGCGGCGGAGATCGAACGGGCGAGAGAGATCCTCGTCGACGCGGGCCTGCTCGGGGAGACCGCGCGCGTACCGATGCTGCTGCCCGACGAACCCACCAAGGACGAGCTCGCGGCATGGGTGCCGGGGACCCCGTTCGACCGCCGCGTCGACGTCACGGTGATGGATACCGCGACGGGCGCGGTGACCGAGGCGATCGTCTCGGTCACCCGCGGGGAGGTCGTCTCCGCCACCGAGATCGACCCGTCGGCGGCACCGTACGGTCAGCCGCAATACCTGTTCGAGGAGTACGAGCGCGCGGCGGACATCGTCAAGAACTCGCCCGAGTGGCGCGCCGCGATGACGCGTCGCGGGCTCGAAGACCGCATCGACCTCGCGTTCTGCTCGCCACTGGCCCCCGGTTTCGTCGGCAGGGAGAACGAGGTCGGGCGTCGCGTCATCCGCTCGCTGACGTTCCTGCGCGACAGCGAGGACGACATTCCGTGGGCGCACCCCGTCGAGGGGCTCATCGTGCACGTCGACCTCGTGGCCAACACGGTCATCGGCATCGAAGACGAAGAGGACGTCCCCGTCCCGGCCGGGAGCGGGAAGTACACCCCGGATGCCGTGGGCCCGGCGCGCACGACTCTGAAGCCGGTCGAGATCACACAACCCGAGGGTCCGAGCTTCGCCGTGAAGGGCTCCCTCGTGGAATGGGAGAACTGGTCACTGCGCGTCGACTTCAACGCGCGCGAGGGCCTCGTCCTGCACGACGTGCGGTTCGACGACCGGCCCGTGCTCACCCGGGCGAGCGTGCCCGAGATGGTCGTGCCCTACGGAGACACCTCCAACACGAGGTTCTGGATCAGCTACTTCGATGCCGGCGAATACCTGCTCGGAAAGAACGCCAACCACCTCGAGCTCGGTTGCGACTGCCTCGGCGTGATCAAGTACTTCGA
The DNA here is from genome assembly GCA_029960085.1 of Microbacteriaceae bacterium PS02067. GTDB lineage: Bacteria > Actinomycetota > Actinomycetes > Actinomycetales > Microbacteriaceae > Microbacterium. Next base: position 7,055 of record JASCPG010000038.1, read on the forward strand.
CGGCTACGTGGCCGACGACCACGGTCACGCCGTGAAGATCCCGAACGTCGTGTGCATGCACGAGGAGGACTACGGCATCCTCTGGAAGCACACCGAGCCGTCGTCGGTCGGTGCTCACGTGCGCCGCTCGCGGCGGCTCGTGGTGTCCTACTTCTCGACGATCGGCAACTACGACTACGGGTTCTACTGGTACTTCTACCTCGACGGCTCGATCCAGCTCGAGGCGAAGGCCACGGGCATCGTCTTCGTGGGCGGCGGGATCCCGGGCTCGACGAACGCGCACGCCCCCGAGATCGCCCCCGGCGTGTTCGCCCCCGTGCACCAGCACCTCTTCTCGGCACGCCTCGACGTCGCGATCGACGGCGAAGACAACCGGCTCGTCGAGATCGACGCGGCGCGGATTCCGATGGGGGATGCCAATCCGTTCGGCAACGCGTTCACCTGGACCGAGACGACACTGCGCACGGAGTCGGAAGCACAGCGCGAGGCGGACACGTCGGCCGCCCGGGTGTGGGAGGTGCGGAGCGCCTCGAAGACCAACTACATCGGCAAGCCGACCGCGTATCACCTCATCCCGCAGCCGACGGCGCTGCTGATGGCCGATCCCGCATCGTCGGTCGCGGCGCGCGCCGCGTTCGCGACGAAGCACCTGTGGGGGACGGCGTACGACCACGAGGAGCGCTGGCCCGCCGGCCGCTACCCGAATGCGCATCAGGGCGGGGCGGGCCTCCCCGCCTACACCGAGGACGATCGCTCAATCGACGGTGAGGACCTGGTGCTGTGGCACACCTTCGGTCTCACCCACATCCCCCGGCCCGAGGATTGGCCGATCATGCCCGTCGACTATGCGGGGTTCTGGTTCAAGCCGTACGGCTTCCTGGACGTGAACCCGGCGATGGATGTTCCCGAATCGAGCCAGGCGCACCAGATCGCCGACGGCGGCTGCGGCCGCGGAACGGCGTGCACCTGCGGGCACTGAGTACATCGACGAAGGGTGAGGGGGTGGATGCCATGGCATCCACCCCCTCACCCTTTGCGAAGAGACCCTGTGCGATCAGACTCCGACGGCCTCGCTGCCCAGATGGGGTGCTTCGGCCTGGTCCGCGCCATGGCCGATCTGGCGGTAGACATCGGGCTTGGCCTTTCGGAGCCAATACGCCCAGATGACCGCCGCCACCGACGGTACGAGCAGGATCGCCGGGAGGACGAACGTCGTCGGGGTCGACTCCGCCTGGCCGAGCAGCACGTCCCAGTTCACGAGGATGAGGATCCAGACCGTGCCGAGGGACACGAACGCGACGATGGGCGCGACAAGGCGACTTCCCGCGCCCACGTCACGCGCATCCCGGCGGAAGAAGCCGATGACCGCGGCGGACACGAGCACCATCAGGAGCACCAGTCCGAAGGCACCGAGGTTCGTCATCCAGGTGAAGAGGGTGAGCACCGGGTACGGCCCGTTCGCCGGGTCCCACCCGGTTTCGGCGACCGCGAAGCCGATGATCACGACGGTGGCGAGGATCGACTGCGCGAGGGAGCCCGCCCACGGCGCGCCGCTTCTCGTGCGGACGGTGCCGAGCACGCGCGGCAGCACGCCTTCCCGCCCGAGCGAGAACGCATACCGCGATACCGCATTGTGGAAGCTGACGAGCGCGGCGAACAGGCTCGTGATGAACAGGATCGACATCACATCGACCCACAGCACGCCGAGGTGCTCCGCGATGAAGTTGAAGAACAGCGGCGGCCCGGCTTCTTCGGGCGCGATACCCGCCGGGTCCGTGATCTTCTCGGGCCCGACGGCGAGCGCGAGCGCCCACGACGAGAGCGCGTAGAACACGCCGATCACGGCCACGGCGAGGAACGTCGCGCGCGGGATCGTGCGCTTGGGGTCCTTCGACTCCTCACCGTAGATGGCGGCGGATTCGAACCCCATGAAGGCTGCGATGCCGAACGCGAGGACAGCCCCGACCCCCGGCACGAAGAGCGCCGACGGCGTGATAGGCCGCGCGGTGAATCCCTCCGCCGGGTTCGCGAAGGCGGCGATGTCGAACACGATCACGGCCAGGAACTCGAGGGCGACGAGAACCCCGAGCACTTTCGCGGACAGGTCCACGCGATTGACGCCGAGGATGCCGACGGCCACGATGCCGACGAGCACCCACACCCACCAGGGACTCGCCCAGCCGGTCTTGGACTCGATGAACGACGAGATCTGGAAGCCGAACATCCCCCAGATCCCCACCTGCATGGCGTTGTAGGCCAAGAGGGCGAGGACCGACGCGCCGACACCGGCGGGGCGCCCGACGCCCTGGGACACATAGGAGTAGAAGGCGCCCGCGTTGGTGATGAACCGGCTCATGGCGGCGTACCCGATCGCGAAGATCGCGAGGGCAGCGGCGAGCACGATGTAGCCGAACGGGATGCCGTCGACGTGCGTCACGGAGTACGCGCTCGTCACGCCGCCGGCGACGACGGTGAGCGGCGCGGAGGCGGCGATGATCAGGAAGGCGACAGCGAGGACGCCGAGGCGGCGGTGCGCAGCGGTGCGCGTGGTCGAGGTCGTCGGCGGTGAAGTGGCCATGGCATCTCCTTCGATGCTCGGGTCGGATTGTCCTCATCGTTCCGAGCGGCGTGGGGCGCGCATTGACGGCCGGGGCAGAGTGCTTGACTCTGGGGGCACAACCACACCGTGCTACGATTCCGCAAATCGGATACGATCCGGCCACAGTGAGGTGAGCCACATGACGTCATCGCGCCACTCCGAGGGCGACCTCTCAGAGGCTCCGCTGACCGATGCCTCCCCGGGTCTGGGATTCATCGACTACCGCCACGCGGTCTCGAACGCCGTCGTCGCCCTCGACGTCCACGCCGAGCACGACGAGCACTTCCGCGGTGCACTGGATGCCGCGACAGCCGGTGACATCCACGTGTTCGGCATCTCGGCGGGCGAGCACAGCGTCCACCGGACGCCGGGCCTCATCTCGCGCGCGCCACAGCAGTACGTCAAGTTCTCGCTCATCGAGGAGGGCACGGGGCTGATCGTTCAGGACGGCCGAGAGACGTCCCTGAGCGCCGGCGACATGGCGATCTACGACACCGATCGGCCGTACTCGCTCCTCTTCGACGACACGATGCGGATGTCGATCGTGATGTTCCCCAAGGTCATGCTCGACATCCCGCCCGATGCGGTCGCACGCCTCACCGCGATGCGGCTCGACGGCGCCAGCGGCGTCGGCGCGATGATCGGCCCGTATGTCGCGTCACTCGCACGTGGCGCGCCGGAACTCGACACCCACCTCGCGCGGCGGATGTTCCGCACCGCGGTGGAGATGGTGGGCACGCTGCTCGAGGCGAACCTGGGGCCGGATGCCGCGTCGACGGACACCCACGGCACGCTCCTCCGGCGCATCCTCGACTACATCGACGAGAACCTGCCCGACAGCGACCTGTCGCCGGGCCAGATCGCGGCCGCGCACTTCATCTCGGTGCGCCATCTGCACGCGATCTTCAACGAGCAGGGCACGACAGTGTCGACGATGATCCGCGCGCGTCGGCTCGAGCGCTGCTACGACGTCCTGGTCGATCCCCAGCAGACGCATCTGTCGATCACCGCGGTGGCGATGGCGCACGGGTTCGTGGATGCCGCGCACTTCAGTCGCACGTTCCGCGCGCACTTCGGCGTTCCGCCGAGCGCCGTGCGCACGGCCTGAGCCCGCCACACCGGTGGTGCGCCCGCGGTCAACCGACCTGCGCGGAGGGTCAACCGGCGACCTGGCATCCTGTCGACAATCGAGGGACGACCCGATCAAGGAGGATCCCATGACCGTCGCGACGTCGATTCTGGACGCCATCACCGTTCCCGAGAGCGAAGGACGGGCGATCCCGGATGCCGCGACCCGGGAGACCATCGGCTATGCGCCGGTGCATACGCGGGCCGATCTCGACGTTGCCGTCGCCGCGGCGCGCGCGGCGCAGCCTGCGTGGAATGCGCTCGGTCACGCGGAGCGGTCACGGATCCTGAACGCGATCGCCGATGAGATCGAGGCGAACGCGGAGGAACTCGCCCAGCTGCTGTCGCGCGAGCAGGGCAAGCCGCTCGACGGGCCGAATGCCCGCTTCGAGGTGGGGGCCTGTGCGGTCTGGACGCGCGCCGCCGCCGACACGTTGCTCGAGCCCGAGGTGGTCTTCGAGGTGGAGGGCGCGCGCGCTGAGGTGCACTACGACGCGCTGGGCGTCGTCGGCGCCATCGGGCCGTGGAACTGGCCCATGATGATCTCCGTCTGGCAGATCGCCCCCTCCCTGCGCATGGGGAACACCGTCGTCGCGAAGCCGAGCGAGTACACGCCGCTTTCCGTTCTCGCCCTCGCCGAGATCTACAACCGGCACCTCCCTCAGGGTGTGCTCACGGTCATCTCCGGAGATCGCGAAGTGGGCGCAGCGATTCCCGGCCACGCGGGGATCGACAAGGTGATGTTCACAGGGTCGACGGCGACCGGGCGGAAGATCGTCGAGGCATCCGCGAACAACCTCGCGCGTCTCACCCTCGAACTCGGGGGCAATGACGCCGGAATCGTGCTGCCGGGCACCGATCCGGCCGCGATCGCCGAGAACCTCTTCTGGGGCTGCTTCATCAACACCGGCCAGACGTGCGCGGCACTGAAGCGCCTCTACGTGCACGACTCGCTCTACGACGCAGTCGTCGAGACGCTCGCCGGCATGGCGCAGGCGATGCCCATGGGCCGAGGGCTCGAGGAGGGCAATGTCCTCGGACCGCTGCAGAACCAGAAGCAGTTCGACATCGTCGAGGGCCTCGTCGACGACGCCCGCCGCCGTGGTGCGCGCATCGTCGTGGGCGGCGCGGCCGCGCCGGAGCTCGGCCCCCTGTTCTACCGGGCGACCGTCGTCGCCGACATCGAGGACGGTGCGGCGCTCGTCGACGAGGAGCAGTTCGGACCGGTCATCCCCGTCATCCGCTATACCGACATCGACGACGCCGTGCGGCGCGCCAATGCGTCGGAGCAGGGCCTGGGTGCGTCGGTCTGGTCGGCCGACGCCGACGCAGCCGTCGAGGTTGCCAAGCGCCTGCAGGCCGGCACCGTCTGGATCAACAGCCACGGCGCGCTCAACCCCGTCGTCCCGTTCGGAGGGACCAAGGCATCCGGCTATGGTCAGGAGTTCGGCGCCGCGGGGCTCAAGGCGGTCGCGGCGCCGAAGGTCATCAGCCGGTAGGCCCGTCCGCCGATCCGGCCCCACAGATCGGCGGAGCGTTGAGAAGCGATTCGCGCACGCCGTCGGCGATGACCCCGCCGCCGCTGCTGCTCGCCCGCGGACCGACATCCTCGGGGAAGTCGGTCCGCAGCAGTCCAGAATGGGAGCGTGAGCCCAGGATCCCCTCATGCTCGCGGCATGATCACCGCCGCTCGTCTCTGGTATGCCCTGGTCGCAGCGATCGTCGTCGCGTCGATCGCCGTCCAGGTCGTGCTCCTGTTCACGGGCGGTGCGGATGCCAACTCGGGTGAGACCGGTGCCAGCGCTGACATCGGCACGCGGCTCGTCAGGCTGTTCCTGTTCTTCACCATCGACAGCAACATCGTCGTCCTCGTGGCGTGTCTGCTCCTGGTCGCCGACCCGATGCGCGGCGGCTTCTGGTGGGAAGCGCTGCGACTCAACGCGCTCGTCGCGATCACCGTCACCGGCGTCGTCTACGCGGTCCTCCTCGCTCCGAACATCCACATAGCGGGCTGGGCGCTGGCGACGATGATCGGCCTCCACATCATTTCGCCCATCGGATTCGTCGGCGCATGGCTGACTCTCGGACCCCGGCCGAGATTCAGATGGGCCACGGTGCCTGCCGCGTTCGTCCTGCCCGCCGCGTGGATCGCAGTCACCTTCATCCGCGGCGCGGCCGTCGGATGGTACCCCTACCCGTTTCTCGACGTGGGACGCATCGGTCTCCCGGCGGCGCTCCTCAATGCGGCTCTCATCCTGGCTGCGGCCGCTCTCCTCGCCGTTGTCTACCACGTTGTCGACAGGAGGGTCCCGAGCCTGCTGAACGAGGCCGACGGCGGAAACGACGGGGCAGACCCGGCCCACGGACCGACCGTGTGTAGAGGATCGCGCAGGCGTAAGGGAGCCGCGTGTCGCACACCAGCTGGGGTCGCCGCGAACTTCACCTTCGGCCCCCGTTGGTGACAGGACTCAAGGGCATGGTGCAGCTGCTCCGCAAGGTAAACCCATGCCGCAACGCCTGTCAGATCCGTTCCGGGAGACAGGCATCCGTTTTCAGGGCGATCGTCGCGCTGTCGTCGACACCGGTGGGAGCGAGGGTGCCGACCGAGCGGATCGTGCTCGGCGGCCCGATGATGGACGACGCGAACGCGACGATGTAGACGCCGAGGTCGAGCATGGCGCCGCCGCCGAGGGCGGGATCGAACATGCGGCTGGTGGGGTCGAACGGGACGAGCGAGCCGAAGTCGGCGCGGACGAGGTCGATCTCGCCGAGGGTGCCGGCGGCTAGCACCTGCCGGATGCCGTCGGCCTGCGGCAGGTAGCGCGTCCACATCGCCTCGGCGACGAGGACCCCGGCGGCGCGCCCCGCGGCCAGGATCTCGGTCGCGTCGACGGCCGAGAGGGCGATCGGCTTCTCGATGAGGACATGCTTGCCGGCCTCGATCGCCGCCAGCGCCTGCTCCCGGTGGAGCGGATGCGGGGTGGCGACGTAGACCACGTCGACCTCGGGGTCGCCGACCAGGTCCGCGACCGACCGGTGCACGCGGCCGATGCCGTGGGCGTCGGCGAACGCCCGGGTCTTGTCGGCATCCCGCGCGGTGACGGCGACCGCGCGCTGTCAGGGATGTGGAGCCGCTGCCGGATGAGGAGTTCTGGCCTCGTCTCGACGTTTTCGACGGGCGCTTCGACGGTGTCCTGAAGCATCGCCGTTTCGAACGTGAACTGGCCGTGCGCGTCGGGGACGAGGTCCTCGAGTAAAGAATTCTTGACACATTGCGGATCGTCGTGTCATCCTGCCTCATGTCAAGCATTCCTGACATCGGAGGTGCAGCATGGCTCGTGAGGAACGCGCCGCGTGGGTCGGACTCGTCGTCTCGCTCATCGCCATCGCGGTCTACGCCGCAGTCGTCGCGGGGCGGGCGGCATCCACCCCCCTCCTGGAGGTCGACTGGCTCGGACCCATGCTCTGGACGATCATCGGCGGCATCGTCGTCTCGATCGTCGTCACGATCATCTGGGGTGTCGTCGCTGAGGGCGGGTCCCTCCGCGGCGAGAACGCCGCCGACGAACGCGACCGTGCGATCACGCAGATGGGCGACCGCGTCGGTGTCGCGTTCCTCGTCATCGGCGGCGTCGTCGGCATCGCCCTCTGCGCGATCGACGCCGCCCCGTTCTGGATCGCGAACACCCTCTATGCGGGCTTCGCCCTCTCGTCCGTCGTCGGTGGCATCGCCCGCGTCGTCGCCTACCGCCGCGGGCTCGTCTGATGGTCAAGCCGACACGCGTCACGAACGCCATCCGCGAGCTGCGCACCGACCGCGGGCTCACCCAGGCCGACCTCGCCGGCGCCGTCGGCGTCACCCGCCAGACCCTCATCGCCATCGAACAGGGCAAGTACTCGCCCTCGCTCGAGATGGCCTTCCAGATCGTCCGCGTCCTCGACGTCCCCTTCGACGCGGCCTTCCAGTACCCGGAGGACTGACCCATGACCGACACCATGACCGTCTGGCGCCAGCGCCGCTACGGTTCCGCCGACGCCGTCCGCCCCGAGACCGTCCCGGTCCCCGTACCGCGCGCCGGCGAGGTCCTGCTGCAGACGGATGCCGTCGCCCTGAACTCCGGCGACATCCACCTCATGCGCGGTGAGCCGGGACTCGTCCGCGTCGCGCTCGGCCTCCGCGGACCGCGCATCCGCGGCCGCGGCATGGACGTCGCCGGCACCGTGCTCGCCGTTGGCGACGGCGTCACCGAGTTCGTCGTCGGCGACGCCGTCGTGGGGTCGGGGCGCGAGACCCTCGCTGACCGCGTCGTCGTCTCCGCGAAGCGACTCACCCGCCTGCCCGAGACGGTCGCGCCCGCGATCGCTGCGACCCTGCCCATCGCCGGCAACACCGCCGTGCAGACCCTCGACGCCTGCCGCGTCGGCTCGGGCGCGCGCGTCCTCATCGCGGGAGCGGGCGGCGGCGTCGGCACCTTCCTCGTGCAGCTCGCCGCCGACCGCGGCGCCGAGGTGTGGGCGACGTGCGGGGAGCGCGCGCGACCCGTGCTCGAGCGGCTCGGAGCCGCTCGGACGTTCGACTACCGCGCGCTCGAACTCAGCGACCTGCCCCGCGGCAGGTTCGACGCCGTCGTCGACATCGCCGGCGAGCCGCCCCTCACGGTCCTCCGCGACCTGCTCGCCCCCGGCGGCACCGCTGCCCTGGTCGGCGGCGACGGGCATCCCTTCTTCGGACCCTTCGGACGCATCCTCCGCTCCGCCGTCACCCGCGGGCGGTTCCGCCCGATCACCGCGGTCACCCGTGCCGAGACGACGGCGCAGCTGGTCGAGCTCGCGGCATCCGTGCGTCTCACCCCGCACCTCGAGCGCACCTTCCCGCTCTCGCAGGCCGGCGCCGCCCTCGCCTACGTCGAGGCGGGCCGCACCGTGGGCAAGGTCGTGGTCGTCCGCGACGGACTGCTCGACGTCTGACGCCGGGTTCGGGGACGAGGCCGTACCTCAGATCCCGGCGTATCGCGCGATGTAGTCGTCGTCGGGGGTCGATGACCGGCGTCGGACCGTGAACGCTCGCCCGAAACCGGTGTCCCAGTCCATCCACGTCGTCGACAATTCAGGGCCGGCGATCACCGACCCACCGAAGGACAGAACCGCCGACTCGGCCGCGGCCTCCCAGAGGTGCTCCTCGATCCCGGCGGTGTCGAAGGCGACGAGCCGCTCACGGTCGGCACCGTCGACTCTCACCACGGCGCGTGCACTGGTGAGAATGGGGTACTGCCGATCGCTTTCGTCGAAGAGTTCCGACATCTCGTCTGCGTCCCGTGAGCGTCGGGACTCGGAAGAGAACGCCGTGATGATCTCGATCGATTCGCTCTTGTGCCGCAGTATGCCCTGACCCAGTTGGACGACGACGGCGGCCATGTCCAGATCGGCCGGTCGTGTCCACGACATCGGGTCCGCAAGACAGGTCTCGAAGTTGTCGCGCCCTCGTCCGATCAAGGACCCCACGACGGCGAGTTCCTCTCCGTGAAGTGTTTGGTCCGACGCGATGATCGCTCGCGCAGCGGGCAGCGCCCGCGCCGCAAGCAAACCCAGAGTTTGCGTCCAACGCAGGACGAAGTCCTCGCCGCGCGCGGCACCCGAACGACCACCGCCTCGGGCCGCAGGTCGACGTCGGGACGCACGTCGTATCGCTCGGCCGCGGCCACGACCGCCGTAACGAGGCGCGACGCCTCGACGAGCGAGGGACCCATGAAGACGGCCTGAGGCCCGATCGCCGTGACGCGCCAGTCGGCAACGCCGGTCGCGCGATGGAACTGTGCGCGAGAGATACTCGTCACCCGCCCACCATGACAGAGGCGGGCGGGTGACGCGAGGGGTGTCAGCTGCCGAGCTTCGAGAGCTCCGCGAACTCGTCGTCGCTGAGCTCGATGAGGGCGCCCTGCAGGTTGTCCTCGAGGTGCGCGACGCTCGACGTGCCCGGGATCGGCAACATGACCGGCGAACGCTTCAGCAGCCAGGCGAGCGCGATCTGCGCCGGCGTCGCGTTCTTGCGCTCGGCGATGTCGGTGAGCGGCGAGTCGGCGCCGGTGAGACCGCCGGTCGCGAGCGGGAACCACGGGATGAAGCCGATGCCCTGCTCCTCCGACCAGTCCAGCAGGGCCTCGGCGTCGCGGTGCTGCAGGTTGTAGAGGTTCTGGACCGTGACGATCTCGGCGATCTCCTGCGCGGCCTTCACCTCGTCGACGGAGACCTCGGAGAGGCCGATGTAGCGGATCTTGCCCTCGTCCTGCAGCGCCTTCAGCTCGCCGACCTGGTCCTCGAGCGGGACCTTCGGGTCGATGCGGTGCAGCTGGAACAGGTCGATGCGCTCGAGACCGAGACGCCGCAGGCTCATCTCGGCACCCTGGCGCAGGAACTCGGGGCGCCCGAGCGGCGGCCACACGTTGGGGCCGGTGCGGGTGAGGCCGGACTTCGTCGCGATGACGACGTCGTTGGCGTAGGGGTGCAGCGCCTCCTTGAGGAGCTCCTCGGCGACGTACGGGCCGTAGGACTCGGCTGTGTCGAAGAAGTTCACGCCCAGCTCGACGCTGCGACGCAGCACGCGGATCGCCTCGTCGTGGTCCTTCGGCGGTCCCCAGACACCGGGACCGGTGAGCTGCATCGTGCCGTAGCCGAGGCGGTTCACCTCGAGCTCCCCGCCGATGCGGAACGCGCCGGACGACTGTGCAGGCTTCGTGGTGTTCGTCATGCGGGGTTACAGCGCATCGAGGCGCCGGAACATTCCCGCGTCAGCTCTTCGCGCCGGTGCCGGATGGCCTGGACCCCGAGGTACACGAGGTACGCGGCGCCGACGATCTTGATCGCGGTGAAGGCGACGAGGTGCTCGATCGGGATCATGAGGGAACGTTGTCGCGGCCGGCATCCGGCTCCGACCTTGCCGTTCAGACGCCGATTGGGCGAAGCCCCTCGGGCGATTCGATGAGGCGGCGGCCCGCAACGGCGTGGAGCGTCCGACTCGACAGGCTCGCCCGGTCGGTGAAAGACGCGCGGGACATCGCCGACGAGCTGACGACGAAGGGCGTGGCGCTTAGCCTCGGCGGCAGTCGATACGACCCGACCGACCCGGTCGGGAGGTTGCTGTTCAACGTGCTCGCCATGGTCGCGGAGTTCGAACGTGACTTGATCAGCATGAGAACGAAGGAGGGGATGGCGGTCGCAAAGGCGAAGGGCCGGTTGAAGGGCAAGCAGCCGAAGCTGTCGCTGACGCAACGAAAACTGCTGTTCGAGGTCCAGGACCGGGGTGAGTACACCCAGGCGGAGGTCGCGGAGCTGTTCAGCGTCTCCCGCGCCACCGTCTACCGGGAACTGCAGAAGCGTCGCGCGGCACTCGTGGGGACATGGGACGCTCACATTTTCTGAAGCAACCAGCTCGGACGCCTCATGCTCCGCACGGCCCGAACGACCCTTGGCAGATTCTTGCCAAGGGTCGCTCCGTGCACCGATACTCCGGTCGGTGCTCCTCGGACGCCCGTTGCGCACAACTCCCGCGCTGGGTGTCGCGGGTACGCTCGATCGATGAACGTCACCGGTCCGCGATCGCTTCGGGATCCCGCCGAGATCTCTCGCCGTCAGTTGCAGCTCAAGACCGCTCCGACCGCCGCACCGCTCACACAGTGGGTCGACGACCTCATCGCGGCGCGGATCGCGCAGGGTCTTCCGGCCGAGGTGCCCTACATCGATCCGCTCGACGCTGGCACCGAAGCGCGAGTGTTGATCATTCTTGAGGCGCCTGGCCCGAAGACGAACGCGTTCAACACGGTGCCGGGCTCGGGCTTCATCTCCTCGGATAACGACGACGCCACCGCCGAGAACTTGTGGCTCGAACGACAGAACGCTGGTCTGGTTGAGGGTGTCCTGATCTGGAACGCGGTGCCGTGGTACTTGGGGCCGACCAAACGCAAGCCACGTGTCGCGGAGAAGGCCGTTGGAGGGCAAGTTCTTCGCGACCTGATCCAGTTGCTCCCCGACCTGCACACCGTGGTTCCGCTCGGCGGCCACGCGAAAGACACCTGGAGGCGTTTCGCCCGCGCGGGCCTGGGGACCGGTATGCGGACTGTGGAGTCGTACCACAGTGGAAGACAAGCAATGAATCAGCCGGGCCTGCGGCCGCACCTTCGAGCGTCCCTGGCTCGCGCGGTTGAGGACTGGCGACCACATGCGAGCACTGCCGGGGTGACCATCAACGTGGATAGCGATGAGGTGGGCGCCGCGACGAACCATTGGTACCTCGACGCCCATGGGGATCGGATCGACATCCATCCTCGGTGGTGGTGATTACCGCGGATTCCGCCCAGGGCTGCTCCTCGCGGTCCCGCCCATGTGCGATGCCCGAACAGGGATCGACGGGAGCTGCATGACCAGGTGTGAGGCGAAATGAGATGCTCGTGTGCATGGCGATCGATGCAGCTCACCCGTCGGACTCGCTCGCGCAGCGCGACGCGGAGGTGATCATCATCGCCGCGCTCAGCGCAAAGCTGGGAGTGCCTCTGGCGAAGTCCTCCATCCCGACGGGCAATGGCGGACGGGTCGAGTTGGACGGCGCATCCAAGGACTTCAGCATTCTCGTGGAGGCGTACGCGCACCAAGGAGTGCTCCGTGGCGGGCAGCCCAAGAAGCTCGCCACCGACGCTCTCAAGCTCACGTGGATAGGCCGACTGGTGGGCGCGACGAGGCTAATCCTCGCAGTCGCCGACGAACAGGTTGAGGCCCACTTGCGCCGACCGAAGGCGTGGCTCACGCAAGCGCTCATCGATCTCGACGTGGAGGTGGTGCGCGTAGAACTCGATGACGCTACAGCCGCCGCCCTTCGCACAGCCCAGACCGTGCAGTATCGATGAGCCTCTCGCCGCCGTCCGGCGCCGGCTCGACAACTCCATGCCGCGACCGCGATCGCACGCATCGGCCCCTCCTCCGTGCGGTGCTCGGATAAGGATCGCTTTGTGGGACGGCATCGAGCGTGCGCGCTTGCTGCCGACTCGGGCAGAATTGTGGCTTCGTTCGCTTGGTGGCGGGGTTTTTGCAGCGCTCCGTGGCGGTCTTGTTGCCGCGATCACGCAGGACTGGCTGCAGGTAGGTGTCGCGGTCTGAACCGAGAGGGGTGCGCCCGGTCGGGGCCGTTTGGATCGCTGCCGCTACGTCAGAGTCCGAAGGCTCCGCCGCTGACGAGGATCACGATGCCGAGGCCGATGAGAACGATGGGGAAGAGGATGTGCTCCCAGCGTTCGAGCACTTCGGCGATCGGGGGGCGGGTGGCGACGAACTTTGCCAGGGCCACCAGGACCGCGACGAGCGCGAGGAAGACGATGCAGTAGGCGACTACTGCGAGAGGTTCCACGCTGAGGAAGACAGGGGTGTAGACGCCGATGTTGTCGCCGCCGTTGGCAAGGGTGACGCCTGCGACTGTCCACACGCCGACCTTCTTGCCGGCAACCTTGGCCTCGTCGTCATCGTCATCATCGTCTCCGCGCCAGGCCTGCCATGCGGCCCAGAGGCCGAGGCCCAGAGGGATGAGACCGAAGTACGGGATGGCTGCCGAGGGCAGGAATGCTCCGGCACCGATGGTCACCAGGACCGCGGCACCGAGGATGCCGGCGAATCCGAGGTACTGGCCGGCCAGAATGCGGGCGGTAGTGCCGCGCTGGCCTGCCCCTCGCGCGAAGAAGAGGGAGAGCACGATGATGTCGTCGATGTTGGTCGCTGCGAACAGGCCCATCGCCTGCAAGACCGAGGTGAGGATCATGCGCCCTCCCCAGCTGCGTCGCATCCGGGAAGCGAGCAGGCGGGATCGATGCACGGGGCGTCTTCGTCCACTGCCAGGGTGGCATCGACCAGTGCCGTCAGCGCCTGCGCCAGGTGCGAATCGGCGATCTCATATCGTGTCCGACGACCCTCGGGCTCGGAGGCGACGATCCCGCAATCGCGCAGGCATGCCAGGTGGTTGGACACGTTCGGGCGTGTCAGGTCCAGATCTCGGGCCAGTTCCGCCGGGTAAGCGGGATGGTCGAGCAGGGTCAAGATGATCCGGGATCGAGTGGGGTCGGCCAGTGCACGACCCAGGCGGTTCATCACGTCGAGACGCGAAGCAATAGTCAGCATGGACTGAACTATACAGCGCGCACTGAACACTCGGTCACAGGCGTCAGCCCAGATCGCATGCCCGTAAGGGGATCCCTTTGCGTGCGCACTGAGCGCGGTTTGAAGCATGATGCTGACGTTGGTGGGTAGTGCGGAAGGTGCTGGTGAGTCAGGTCTGATTTGGTCTTGCGCCCTTCATCCCGCCTCGGTCGCGCGAGGAGGGCGACGGCTCGGTGTCGATGATCGATGGTGGCAAGTGGACGGATACTCGCCAGAGCCCTTGCCCGTCGGGGCCGATCGTGGCTGAGCCGCCGAGTTCCTCGGCGCGGGCGTGGATCGATGCCGCGCCGATCCCCGGTCGGGCCGGCGCCGATCGGCCGTCATCTGGCGCGCTGGCCTTGTCGCCGCCGTGGGTGTCCTCGGTGATCGGGTTCTGGACGACGATGTGGAGGGCGCCGTCGGGGGTGAGGGTGGCGCAGGCCTGGACGGGCGAGCCGGGTCCGTGGTGGTCGGCGTTGGTCAGGGCCTCGCTCACAATGCGATAGACCGCGACTTGTCCGGCAGCGGTGAGAACAGGGGGCGGGTCGGGCACGTCGAGGTCGGCTCCGACGCGGTCGGCGCGGCGTGCCAATGCGCCCCAGAGGCCGCGCTCCTGAAGTTCGATCGGCCGCAGCCCGTCGACCACCCGCCGAACTTCCTCGAGCGCGGTCCGCAGGTCAGCCTGCACGACCTCGAGTTGGGCATCGACCTCGTCGGGGTGCGAGCGCAGCAGGTTACGCGCGGCATCCGCACGGAATGCCGCTCCGGTCAGCAGAGGCCCGAGTCCGTCGTGGAGATCGCGGTGGAGGGCCACGCGCCCCCGCTCGCGTGATTCCACAGTGGCGGCGCGGGCGTCACGGAGCTGCTCCGAAAGGTCTGCCTGACGCGACAGCAACGCGAGCGGGAGCGCGACGAGCTCGAGCGCGGCACGATCGTCGGCGTGCAGCGCCTTCTCGCCGGGGCGGAGGGCCACGCGCAGGGCGAGCGAACCGTCGGGGGTGACGGGCACCTCAACCTCCCGGCCGCCTGCCTGTCCGCGCCGCACGGTGGCGACCGACTTGTTGTCGACGATCAGCGTCAGCCCGGGGAGGCGCAGCAGTGCAGCGGTCTCGGCGACGGCTGCGGCAACGCCTGCTTCGGATCCGTCGTGCCGTTGCCGGACGCGGCGTGCGGTGCCGGCCGGATCGTCACGCCCTCCGTACAGGGTGCGACCGACGGTGCGGCGAAGCAGTCCGACGACCGGTTGAAAGAGCAGTGCGATCCCGATCGCCGCGACAGTCTGCACGGTCCGTTCCACGCTCGGCGGCACCAGCAGGGAGACGACGGCAACGGCCCCCGCGTAGATGGCGACGACGATGATGATCGCTGCCGAGTAGACGAGAACGGTCGACTGATCGACGAGGATGAGCGCGAATGCCGTCACGTTCAGCAGCGACCCGAGAGCAGCGAAGACGACTGCGCCGGCGGGGACGACCTCGGCGGGGGCGAAGAACGCGGGGATGGCGGTCAGGATGCCGACCAGCTGGAGCACGGCGATCGTCAGGCACGCGTGTGAACCTCCGCGCCAAGCCGGGATGAGGAGAACGAGCGTCGTTACGGCGATCCCGATCGACAGAATCGCCGCCGCGATCGGTAGAACGATCGAGCCTGAGGAGTCCGGTGCGATGTCGAGGGCAGGTGCGGTGCCCAGCACGCTCAGGATCGTGGCGAGCACAAGGCCCACGCGGCGGGCGATCATCGGCCGAGCCCACCCTCGCGGGCCATCACGATCGCTTCAGCCCGTGTCGCGATGCCGAGCTTGAGGAAGATCGCAGAAATGTGATTGCCGACGGTCTTCGCCGCGATCCCGAGCCGCTCGCCGATCGCATGATTGGGTGCACCACGTGCGATGAGGTCGAGCACCTCCCGTTCCCGTGCCGTGAGCTGAGGGAACGGATCGGCCGCGGACCGGCGGAGCGACCCGCCCAGCACGCGCGCGGCGACCTCGGGTGAAAGCACGGCGCCGCCTGCAGCCACGGTGCGCACGGCACGATCGATCTCGTCGGGTTGAGCGCCTTTCAGCAAGTACCCCCGCGCTCCGGCCGCGAGAGCATCCGCGATCTCCTCGTCCTCGTCGAACATCGTGAGGATGATCACGGCAACGCCAGGGAGATCAGCCGTCAGGCGTCGCGTGGTCTCCACCCCATCCAGCACCGGCATCCGCAGGTCCACGATCGCGACATCCGGGCGCGTCACCAGCGCCTCCCGGCACGCGGCAGCGCCATCGCCAGCCTCCGCCACCACCTCGACACCCTCGAGCGTGCTCAGCAGCGCAGTCAGCCCACCACGGACGACGGGATGGTCGTCCGCGACCAGGACACGAATCGCGGCGTCTGACATGGGCACATTCTGCCGCTGACCGCGCCCCGCATCTGGGGTTCAGCCCCCAGACGTGCCGGGCACGATTTCCCGGACCTTGCCCACGTCCCGGGGGACGGACCCCGCGCCCAAGGCGACGCGGGGACGAGATCGTGAGTCATAGCCGGACACGCCGGCACCCCATCGAGAGGAGTTCGTCATGACCGCAATCACCGCATCCCCTCCGCTGCGCCGAGCCGTGCCGCTTCGCATCGGCCTCGTGCTCGCCACACTGCTCGCCGTAGCCGGAGCCGTTCCCGCACTGATGATCGGACTCGACGGAAGCGCCTGGGACCCGATCGTCATCATCATCGCCGTGCTCTCAGGTGGCGTCGCCCTCGGAACCCTCGCGCTCGTCGCGTTCGCCTGGAACGGCCGGCGCGGGCCCTGTATCGCGATCATCGCCCTGCAAATCGTGTCCATTCTGCCCGCGCTTCCCGCGTTCCTGCTCCCCGCCGAGGAGACCGGCCCTGGCGCGGTCATCGGTGCGGTGATCGGCATCGCCCTCGCCCTCGCTGCGTGCGCACTCATCATCGTGGGGATGCGCCGCGCCGAATAGCCGACCGGTGGCCGGGTCGCGCGCATAGTTGACCCGGCCACCGCGCGCTCGCGGCGACGACGCACCAGTCCAGACACTCGGCCCGTCACAACTGATCCTCCTGCGGGCACTGTCAGTACGCGCCTCCGCCGGCGGCGACCCAAGGCCATCGCCGGTAGGGGCTGCGGCCTGGGCTCAGAAGATGTGCGCGTCGCTCGCGGCACGGAACGCTGCCCGGCGACGCTGTAGTTCGCGGTAGACGGTGGCTCGAGAGACACTGAACAGCTCGGCGATCTCGGTTTGGGTGTACTCGCCGCGGTCCTGGACGTCGAACATCAGCTTTCGCTGCGTTGTCGACATCTTCGGCTGCTTACCCTTTAGGTGACCTTTCGCGCGGGCGACCGCCATCCCCTCCTTCGTGCGCATGCTGATTAGGTCGCGTTCGAACTCGGCAACCATCGCGAGCACATTGAACAGCAACCGCCCCACCGGGTCGGTGGGGTCGTACCTGCTGCCGCCAAGACTGAGCGCGACGCCTTTCGTCGTCAGCTCGTCGGCGATGTCGCGCGCATCCTTCACTGACCTGGCGAGCCGGTCGAGCTTTGTGACTACGAGGGTGTCGCCTTCTCGGACTGCGGCGAGCGCTTCGCGGAGCCCTGGCCTGGCGCGGTTGGTGCCGGTCAGCCCGTGATCGACATAGATGTTCGAATCGAGAACCCCGAGCCGCAATAGCCCGTCCCGCTGCGAAGTGAGGTCCTGATCAGCGGTCGAGACTCTGGCATAGCCAATCTGTATTCCATTCATGCCATCGAGCTTGATCCCGGAGGTCGGCGGCGGACCCCGGTCGGATCCGTATCCGGGCGATGCGCAGTCAGGGGGCGTTGCGGGCGTGGCGGAATCGTGCGGGCGAGGCGAGGCGAGGCGCCGTTCATTCGCGCAGCAACGACGATCGGCGTGACGTCTCCCGCGCCGCCACCACGTAGAGGACGACCCGGGAGGCGGGGTCGCTTCCTCGGGCCCTCTACGTGAGAGGCAGATCGGTGAGGCAGGTGGGGTCTTCCGCGCCAGTGGAGATGGGGGTGGTGATCGAGCCGTTCTCGTGCGTGATGGTGAGTGTGGCGTCGATGTCGCGGGGAAGCCACAGTCCGACGAAGCCGTTGCTGTTCGTCGTGCGTTCTTCGTCGAGCAGCACCTCGCCATCGTCGCCGACGACCGTGAGGTGGAGGGGCTCGTCGCCGAGCTCTCCGACGCAGGTGGTCAGACTGTGGAAGTAGCAGTCGTGCGTGGTGTTCCGGTACGGCGCGACGGAGAGGTAGAACTCGTCCTCGAGTGGGACGGAGGTCTCGGGCCCACCGTCGATGGTGAACAGCACGGCGTTCGGGCGCACGGATGCGATCAGGTCGTCGCGTCGGTCGTCGACCGGTGTCGCTTCGAGCTCGTCGATGACCTGGTGGATGGTCTGGTCGGGGAAACCGGCGGCGGCGAGTGGATCGGTGGTCGTACTGTCGGGGGTGGCGGCTGCGCAGCCGGTGACGAGGAGCAGGGTGGTCGCGAGGATCACGCCGAGGTTGGTTTTCGATGCGCGAGGCATGGCAGGGTTCACTTTCGTCGAAGGTTGTGTGGGCGCCCGGACACGGGCGATGCGGTTGCCGGCGAACAGTCCCGGCGGGCCGCACTCACGTTCGACTGACTGAAAGCTCCCAGAGCGTGAGGGAGCGCGGCGCAGCTGCTCCTTCGGCGGGCGACGGCTGTCGTGCGCCGGGAGACAGCGCGCGGAACCAGGCTCGCGTCGGCACCACGCCCGCATGCACGGTGGGTGGCTGCAACGTCATCCCGCAGTGCACGCCCATCGCGGCGTGCGGGCTGCCGCTTCCATCCGGGCACACCGCGCACCCCGCGCAGTCCGAGCGATCCGGGGAGTGGGTGCTCTCGCTCTGCGTCGACATCGCGGGCGCGGCATCCGCGGCCGTCGCGGGAGAGACATGCAGGGCGAGGAGAGCAACGAGGACCAGCCCGATGACCGCGCACATGCCGCGCCACCGCGCGTAGCGGCGAGAGCTGGCGATCGCGGACGAGGTCATGACTCCCTCAGGATGTCACGACGATCGCGTGCCCCCGCCCAGCCTTCTGGCAGGAAAAATCAGCTGGCGGCGGGGTGGGGGTGAATACCCCGGTGGGGTACTCTGCGAACCAAGGAGATCTGTGGCCCTGGACACGACGCGAACTCGTCTGCATCCGCCGATGCTGTGGCGGTGGATGCTGTCGGTGTTGCTCGCGGCGCTGGTGATGGTGGGGCTGCTGGGCATGCACACGCTCATGACCGGGCACCCCGAAGCGCCAATGACGGCCGTTTCGAGCATCGGCGCCGAACACGGCCACGGCCCCTCGTCGGACACCGGTGTCGTCGCCGAGACCGCCTGTGCGGACTGCGCGCCCGGTGCGGCGCATGACGCGTTGATGGCGGCGTGCGTGCTCGGTCTGCTGGCGGTGGTGCTGTGGGCGGCGCGCTCCGGCCCCGGGGTCATCCGCGGCCGAAGCCGCGGGCCGAGCCCGCTGGCGCGTGTGGTCGGGGTGCTGTTGTCGGTGCTGCCCCGTCCGCCGTCGCTGCTGGACCTGTCCATCAGTCGAACGTGAACCGACTGTCCCGGCCCTCGTGGCCGGGGCTGAGTCATGCCCGCACGCGGGCGAAGTTCACCGATCGATGGAGAAGGACCAATGGTTGTGAAGAAGTTCCGATGGACGGTATTGACCGTCGTGCCGCTCGCGGTGGCGGTGTCGCTGGCAGGGTGCGCCTATGTCGGCGGCGGATCGACGCCGGGGATGGGCCAGGGCGGGATGATGTCGCCCACGTCGCCGTCTGCCCAGGTCAACGCGGCGGACGAGATGTTCGTGATCATGATGATCCCCCACCACGAGCAGGCGGTGGAGATGAGCGACACGATCCTCGGCAAGGACGGCATCGACGATCAGGTGCAGGCCCTGGCGCAGCAGATCAAGGACGCGCAGGCCCCCGAGATCGAGCTCATGCAGTCCTGGCTCACCAATTGGGGAAGGAGTTCCAGCGGCGACATGAGCGGGATGGGGCACGGTGACGGGATGATGTCCGATGGCGACATGGCGGCGCTGGAAGCCGCCGACGGCGCGGAGGCGGCGCGGTTGTTCCTGGAGCAGATGATCGTGCACCACGAGGGCGCGATCGAGATGGCGCAGACCGAACTCGACCAGGGAGCAAACGAGGAGGTGATCGCGCTCGCACAAGCGATCCTGGACACGCAGACTACCGAGATCGCCACGATGGAGAACCTGCTCACCCAGAACTGAGGAATCATTCCGAGGGTCTCGCCCTGTCGAACGCGAGACCCCTCGGAATACCCGAGGGGGGTATCCCGGTTGATGGATGACATGTCGGCAATCCGAGGAAGGGCACCCCGCCTGACGCCGGAATCATCCGACCACAGACCAGCGAGGAGGCTCGTCATGACCGATCCGCACGCACACCACCACGACCCATCACGGGGAACACGCGAGGCGCCGGTCGGCTCTCACGTCGCTGAGCACGGTGGCCACCACGTGAACGGCATGGACCACCCGGCCGGGCACGACCCTCACGGCGAGCATGATCACCCCGGTGGGCATGCCGGGCACGGGGCCGATCATGTGGCACGGTTCCGGCAGTTGTTCTGGATCAACCTGATCCTCGCGGTGCCGGTGGTCGCGTTCTCGAGCATGTTCGCCATGCTCTTCGGGTACTCGCTGCCCGACGCCCCCGGCATCAACCTGATCGCTCCGCTGGTCGGTACGGTCATGTATTTCTGGGGCGGCTGGCCGTTCCTGTCCGGCGCGGTCAGCGAACTGCGGGCACGCACGCCCGGGATGATGCTGCTCGTCGGCGCGGCGATCACCGTCGCGTTTCTCGCATCCTGGGGCGCCAGTCTGGGCCTGCTGCACCATGAACTCGAGTTCTGGTGGGAGCTCGCGCTGCTGATCGTGATCATGCTCCTCGGCCACTGGATCGAGATGCGCTCCCTCGCCCAGACCACATCAGCCCTGGATTCACTCGCCGCGCTTCTGCCTGACGAGGCCGAGCGCGTCGACGGCGACCAGATCGTGACGGTTTCCCCCGCAGACCTCCGTGTCGGCGATGTGGTCGTGGTCCGTCCCGGCGGCAGCGTCCCCGCCGACGGCCGGATCGTCGACGGGCGGGCGGACATGGACGAGTCCATGGTCACCGGCGAATCACGCCCCGTCTCCCGCAGCACCGGCGACACCGTCACCGCAGGGACCGTCGCGACCGACTCCGGCCTGCGCGTCCAGGTCACCGCGACCGGAGACCAGACCACCCTCGCCGGCATCCAACGACTCGTCACCGACGCGCAGAACTCCACCTCCCGCGCCCAGCGCATCGCCGACCGCGCCGCCGGCTGGCTGTTCTGGTTCGCCCTCGGCGCCGCCGCGGTCACCGCCGTCGCCTGGACCCTCGTGGGCAGCCCGGACGACGCCGTCATCCGCACCATCACCGTCCTCGTCATCGCCTGCCCGCACGCGCTCGGACTGGCGATCCCGCTCGTGGTGTCCATCGCGACCGAACGCGCCGCCCGCGGCGGGGTGCTGATCAAAGACCGTCTCGCGCTCGAACAGATGCGCACCATCGACGCCGTCCTGTTCGACAAGACCGGAACCCTCACCAAGGGTGAACCCGTCGTCACCGCCATCGCCCCCACCGGCGGTCACGACGCCGACACGGTGCTCGCGATCGCCGCCGCGGCCGAAGCCGACAGCGAGCACCCACTCGCCAAAGCCATCGTCCGTGCCGCGCAACACCGTGGCCTCCAGATCGAGAACGTCACCGGATTCACCTCCTCCCCGGCGGTCGGCGTGACCGCCACCCTGGACGGTCACGAGATCCGTGTCGGCGGTCCCCGCCTGCTCGAAGAGCTCGGCGCATCGGAAGTCGATGAAGCGGCAACCTGGCGCGCAGACGGCGCAATCATCCTGCACGTCGTCCAAGACGGCGCCGTGATCGGCGGACTCGAGCTCGCCGACGAAATCCGTCCGGAATCCCGCGAGGCCGTCGACGCGCTCCACAAGCTCGGCGTCGAGGTCGTAATGATCACGGGCGACGCCGAGGCCGTTGCCCACGCGGTCAGCACCGAACTGGGCATCGACCGCGTCTTCGCCGGGGTGCGCCCGGAAGACAAGGCCGCCAAGATCGGTGCGCTCCAGGCCGAGGGGAAGAAAGTCGCCATGATCGGCGACGGCGTCAACGACGCCCCCGCCCTCGCAACCGCCGACGTCGGCATCGCGATCGGTGCCGGCACGGACGTCGCGATCGCCTCAGCCGGCGTGATCCTCGCCAGCTCCGACCCGCGCTCCGTGCTGTCCGTGATCGAACTGTCCCGCGCCAGCTACCGCAAGATGAAGCAGAACCTCTGGTGGGCCGCAGGCTACAACCTGATCTCTGTACCGCTCGCCGCCGGCATCCTCGCCCCCATCGGATTCGTGCTGCCGATGGCAGTCGGCGCGATCCTTATGTCCCTGTCCACCCTCGTCGTCGCCCTCAACGCCCAACTCCTGCGCCGGCTGGACCTCGACCCCGGGGTAAGCACGCGCGCGATCCTAACGAGATAGCTCAGAACCGCACCCGGTACGCGGGATCCCCAAGCGGGCACTGCACGAGTGAGGTGGGGCCGCGGGCACCCTGACCAGGAGGAGGTGCCGGTGGGAGAATCTCCGGGTGGATGCTAGCTCGGTGATTGCGGTCGCCGTCATCGTGGTTGCGACGGCGAGTCTCCTCGCGCTCGCACCGCTCATCCATCGCGATACGCGTAGAAGGTGGGAGAAGGGCATCGGCGGCGGCGGTCTCGGTTCCGCGCTCGATGCCGTATGGCGGCCGTCAGCGGAAGACGCCCACGCGCAATGGGAAGCTCAAGTCGAGATGCCAGCTCACGCGCCGAGCCCCGGCGACAAAGGGCTCGACAAAGGACGCATCGTCATCGACCTGCACTGAGCGATCGCGATCGGCGAACGGGCAGTGCACGTGAGGGGCTCGAAGCGTGCGGGCCTCAAGCCGCTCGACTGAGGTCACCGTGAGGCGCAGTGCCTGGCTGCCGATAACCACACGAAGGGCGCACCCGACACGGGTACGCCCTTCGCATGCTCGACCGCTAAACGCCAGTGAGCTCCAGTGCCGAGTCGGTTCGTCCTGGGGTAACGGCCGCCATCCTTTCCGCGCACGGAGGAGGCCGATGATGTCCGCAGGAGCGAACCGAGCGCGCGTTTGGGCAATCGTCGGCGGCGCCGTGCTCCTCATCGGGATCGTCGCGCTCATCATCTCCGCGATCGCGGGCCGCACGCACCCGGCCGATCCGACGCCCTCGACGACAACGCCACCTGCGCCTCCGACCGCACCCGCCACCGACAACGCCGGCGAGTTCGTCGACGCGACCGTGACCAAGAAGGGCTGGGTGCCCGAACCCATCACCACGGATTGAAGCGCCCTGGTCTGATGGAGACTCGCGCTATTTGATTCCGACCAGCAGGTTGTGGTCGTTGGGGACAGCATAGAACGCGTTCTCGAACTCGGTGGGCGGGACGTCGCCGAGGTAGCCGTGGAGGCGCTGCGTGTTGTGCCAGTGCACCCATCCGAGGGTCGCGAGTTCGAGGTCCTCGACCGTCTTCCACGGCCCGGACCGGGCGGGTCCGCGGACGAGTTCGGCCTTGTAATAGCCGTTCACCGTCTCGGCCAGAGCATTGTCATAACTGTCGCCGACGGTTCCAATCGACGGCGTGGCGCCGATCTCGGCCAATCGTTCGCCGTAGCGGATTGAGGTGAATTGAGACCCCGCATCGCTGTGGCAGCGCAGATCCTCGTGGTGGGCGCCGCGTGACCAGCGGGCCATCTCGATCGCGTCGAGGACCATCTCGGTTCGCATGTGCGACGCGACCCGCCACCCGACGATCATCCTGCTGAACGCGTCGATGATGAAGCACACGTAGGCGACGCCCGCCCAGGTCGGCACGAACGTCAGATCGGTGACCCAGAGCCGGTTCGGGGCGGTCGCGGTGAACTCCCGCTTCACGAGGTCCGGGTGACGCGCCGACGCCGGATCCGGCCTTGTCGTTTTCACACGCTTCGAACGCCTCGTTCCCTCCATGCCCGCAGCGCGCATCAACCTGGCGGTCTGGTCGCGGCCGATCGCGATGCCCGCCCGTCGGGCGGATTTCCAGAGCTTGCGGACCCCGTAGACACGGTAGTTGGTCTCCCAGAGCTCGACCAGCAGCGGGATCAGCTCCTCATCCCGCACCGCGCGGGCGGACGGAGCGCGGGTCTTGGTGGCGTAGTAGCTGCTCGGAGCCACCTGCAGAAGCCTGCAGATGAGCTCGACTCCGAGCCGGCGACCGTCCACGACATCGTCCTTGTTCGCGTCGGTGAACGCGACTACTTCCGGTAGTGGCGGTCGAGCTCCGCCCCGAAGAAAGACGCCGCCCGCTTGAGCACCTCGTTGGCGCGCCGCAGCTCCCGGTTCTCTTGCTCGAGCTCTTTCACCCGCTGAGCTTCGACGCTGCTCACTCCAGGGGTGACGCCGTCGTCGATATCGGCCTGCTTCACCCACATCCGCACCGACTCGACACCGTAACCGAGCTGCGTCGCGACCCGCTGGACCGTCCCCTGCGTGACGCCGAGCTCAGCCCGCAGCGTCCTCACCATCCGCACCGCGGCGGCCTTCTCCTCGACCGAGTACCGACGCGTCGTCGGCTTCCCATTCGCCAGTTCCTTCGGCATGACTCCATCCTCGTTTCCAAGGTCAGGAGCCTCCAACAAACTCAGGGCGCTTCAGATGCCGCCGTCTACATGCGCGCGGCGCTGGCTGCGGCATCCACCTTCGACACAACGCTGTCGACGCGGGAGGAGTGGCTGACCTACCTCGACACCTGGCTCACGCCTGACACGCGCTACGACGAAACCGAGCGCGCGGCGGATCTGCAGTCGGTGAAGGTCGAGCTGCGCCAGGCGATCGTGATCCCGCAAGAGGAATGGAATGCGCTCGCGGACCAGGACGGCCGGATCACCGCCGTCGTCGACGGCGACATCAGCCGCCAAGGCGTGCCGGCTGACCAGACCGGCGACATGACCATCGGGACTGCTGACGTGGTGCTCACCACGACGTCCAGCGACGGGAGTTCTGGGGAACTCTCCTTCGACGAAACCATTCGGGTGAGCGTGCAAGTGCTGTGCGGTGCGGGATCTGTCCCGACACCGAACAGCGCGCAGCAGGCTGGGGACTGCAAGATCGTGCGCTACTTCACGGAGCCGCTGGAGCCCTGACATGCCCACGCCGGTTGCAGCAGCTGCAGTCACGTCCTCGTGAGACAGATAGACATCTTCGTCCGCGCCCGGTAGGGCACATTACTCAGTCTACGTCGTCACGCCCGCGCACGGCGAGGCCCCACCCTATCCGACGCGAGACCCCGCCCACGCGGCACCCATCCCCCGCGAGACCCCGCCCACGCGCCGAGACCCCGCGTCGTAACACGGGGTCTCGGCGTCCAGGCGGGGTCTCGGTGCCCAGCGGGATGCCGGTGTCAGCTCGCGGAGTCGACGCCCGCCGTGGCAGTCCGCCGCCGGCGGGCGGGCATGACGACACCGGCGGCGCTCATAGCCAGCCTCACCAG
>JASCPG010000039.1 GCA_029960085.1 Microbacteriaceae bacterium PS02067
CACGGGCGGAGCGGGCGGGTAGCCCTGGTACCCGGGGGCGGGCGGGGCGGGGGCGACCTGCGGCGGGGCTGCGGGGGCTGCGGGGGCCGCGGGGGCCGGCTCCTGCGCCGGAGGAACGGCGGGCGACGCCATGCTCGGGTGGCCGGTGTAGTAGGCGTTCCAGTCCGGCGAGCCGTCGGGGAGGACCGGCAGAGGCGTCCAGCCGTCGGCGTATGTCGGCCACGCGGATGCCACGGGCGCGGCGGGCGCGCCGTATGCGGCCGGAGCCCCGGAGGTACCGGGGGCACCGGGGAGGCTGTACGCGGGCGCGGCGGCGTATCCGCCGGGCACCGCAGGCCGCGGCCTCTTGGGCG
The DNA here is from genome assembly GCA_029960085.1 of Microbacteriaceae bacterium PS02067. GTDB lineage: Bacteria > Actinomycetota > Actinomycetes > Actinomycetales > Microbacteriaceae > Microbacterium. The sequence goes on from JASCPG010000039.1 coordinate 354, forward strand.
CGAACAGTGCGTTGACGAGGGGAACGAGCGCCGTGCCGACCGCGGCGAGGATCGCGAGAGCGACGACGACGCGCCAGTACAGCGGACGGAAGTCGGTGAACTCCTCGCCGATCAGAGCGATGACCAGCATCGCGGCGAGGATCACGACGAGGCCGATCGTCACGTAGGTCACGACAGTCGTGAAGGTCATCGGGTGTCGCAGGTGTGCGGGGATCAGCAGTCGCGCATGGAGGAGGGCGCCCTGGATGATCAGCGCGATCAGCACGAAACGGAAGAACCGTTCGGCGCCGATCCCGTAGCTCGACTCCGATGGCATCCAGATGAGGAACGCGCCGATCAGGAGCGTCAGCACCCACGCGACCATGCTCGCGAGCGCGAGCCACGCGGGGCGGCGCGACGCGAGGTTCGCCTCGCCGATCGAGACACCGGCGAAGCCCGCCAGAAGCAGGATCGTCAGGAACGCCTTGCCGACGATCCCGTTGTCGTCACCGATGAGCACCCACACGACGCAGACGATCGCCGCCGCGATGAGTGCGCCGATGGCGACCCAGATGGATGCCCGGAGGATCCGGGTCGACGAGGGAGAGGTGATCGGCTCCGACATGGGGGTCCCTTCACTGGCTGACCCGTCCATCCTGACAGAGAAACGGCCCCGCGTTGCGGGGCCGTTCACAGGGTGGCGAGTGAGGGATTCGAACCCCCGAAGTCGAAGACGGCTGATTTACAGTCAGATCCCTTTGGCCGCTTGGGTAACTCGCCAGGTGCGCACCCGCCCGGCTTTTCCAGTCGACCGGAGGCGCGATCAACCATCTTACCGGTCCGCGGGCGATGCAAAGAACCATGCACGCCCGGGCGCACGTCGGATGCGATCGACCGGGGTCAGTTGAGCACGCGGGCGACGAAGTCCTCGACGCGGCGGCGGGTGCCGTCGATCCGCCGATCGACACTCGCCCGCACCTCACTCGGCGCGAGCGGGGCCGCAAGGCGCACGTTCTCGTGGCATCCGAGGTCCGCGCACATGTACGTCCCGACGCTGTCGCCGCGCGCCCCCGCCGCCCCGGCCCGGCGGGCGGTGAACAGCGCGACCTGGTTGCCGGGCTGCATCGTGTGGCAGAGATTGCACACTGCGGCGCGCCCCCGCGAGCCGGACGCCGCCCGCAACACGATCCCGGTCGGCACGCCGTCGCGTTCGACGATGACGTATCCGCGGCCACGGTCTTCGGGGTCCGACCACGCGACGAAGTCGAGGTGATCCCAATCGGCCAGGACGAACGACATCGGGAAGCTCAGACGCTCGCGTTCCTCGGGGGACGCGTTCACGATCGCCGCGCGGACCTCATCTTCGGTGAGCGCTTGCATCGCTCCAGTCTACGAACCGGCCATGCCGCCGGGGCGGCGGGTGCTCGCGCCTGCGCGGTGGGTGTCGATGCCGGTGTCGCGCCCGCGCCGGTGCCGCGCCGCAGCAGTGCGGGCGGGGCGGCGTGACGAATGCAGGAGTTCTGTGACAGGTGACCCCGAGGGGCGCGCAACGGCGCGGGGCGGCGCTCGCGGATCGTGCGGAACTCCTGCATACGTCACCGGTCGAGGCGACCACACCGGCGACCGCGGAGTTGATCGCGAGGGTGTGGTGGGGCGCGGCCGAGCGCGGTGGGGGCGGCCCGGCAGCGGGCCGGTGGCAGCAGCACCGCAGAGGCGAGCGCCGGACGGCGTGACGAATGCAGGAGTTCTGTCACCGGCGGGCGCCCAGGTGGCGCGAAACCGCGGGCCGCGCGCGCGGACCGTGCGGAACTCCTGCATACGTCACCGGCCGCGCCCACAACTCCGGGGACCGCGCCCGGCCGCCCGCCGCGCGGCCACAAGACCGGGGACCACGCCTGGCCACCACCGGCACCGACCACAACTCCGGGGACCGCGCCCGACCGACCGGCGCCAGCGGCGCGCGGGGCCGCGGGCTACAGTGAGTGCATGGCCGACAGTTCCTTCGACATCGTCTCCAAGATCGACCGCCAGGAGGCGGACAACGCCCTCAACCAGGCCCGCAAGGAGGTCGAGCAGCGCTACGACTTCAAGGGCACGGATGCCTCGATCGACTGGTCCGGTGAGGCGATCCTCATCAAGGCCAACAGCGAGGAGCGCGCGAAGGCCGTGCTCGACGTGTTCCAGTCGAAGCTCATCAAGCGCGGGATCTCCCTGAAGTCGCTCGACTCCGGCGAGCCGCAGGCCTCCGGCAAGGAGTACCGCATCACCTCGACGCTCAAGGAGGGCATCTCCTCCGAGAACGCCAAGAAGATCTCGAAGATCATCCGCGACGAGGGGCCCAAGTCCGTGAAGTCGCAGATCCAGGGCGACGAACTGCGCGTGCAGTCGAAGTCGCGCGACGACCTGCAGGAGGTCCAGCGACTGCTGAAGGCCGCCGACCTCGACGTCGACCTGCAGTACGTCAACTACCGCTGAGCCTCAGCCCCGGATCGGGACGGCATTCCCCGACACGATCACGCCTCCGCGGGCGGGGATGTCGACCGTCAGCACGCCGGGCCGCCCGACGTGCTCGCCCTGCTCGATGACCATCCGCGCGGGTGCGCCACCGAGGTCGCGCAGGTAGGCGCCGACAGCGGCGGCCGCCGAGCCTGTCGCGGGATCTTCCGTGATGCGGCCGACGGGGAAGAGGTTCCGCGCGGCGAACCGCTCGGGCCCGAGTCGATGCAGCACCGTGATGGTCGCCGGCCAGCCGCGCTCGTCCATGAGGGCGCGGACGGCATCGGGGTCGAATGCGAACGCGTCGAACACGGCCCGGTCGGCGATCACGACGACGGGGTGCGGGTTTCCGGCGTTCGACAGCCGCGGCGGCAGCTCCGGATCGAGCGCCGCGTGCGGCACTCCGAGGAGCGACAGGATCGCGTCGAGATCGGCCCCTGAAAGCTCCGCGACCACCGGCTCGATGCTCGTGAACGCGGCGCGCAGCCCGCTCACATCGCGCGACCTGACGATCTCGACGAGTCCGACGGGGGTGCGGAAGACGACCGGTCCGAGTGCGCCGTCCCGCTCGGCGAGCGCGATCGCCGTCGCGACCGTCGCGTGCCCGCAGAACGGCACCTCCGCGATCGGCGAGAAGTAGCGGATGCCGAAGATGCCGCCCTCCTCCCCCGTCACGAATGCCGTCTCGGCGTAGTCGATCTCGGCCGCGATCCGCTGCATCTCGGCATCACTGAGCGAATCCGCGCCGAGGACGACGCCGGCGGGGTTGCCCCCGTCGGGTTCGGTCGTGAACGCCGCGTACCGGAGGATGTCGAGCTCGGCCATTCCGTCAGCGTACGAGCGGCAGCGGCGCACCGGACCGGGCCGATCGCAGATCCGTGGCCCGGTGTCAGCGCCGCGCGAGCGGGGACCAGTCCACTTCGAGCGCGTCGGGGCGGCTGGGTGACACGGCGGCGACGAGGACGTCGCCGACCTTCGGCCATGCCGAGCGCGGCAGCACCACGACCTGTGTGAGCGTGTGGGGAGGCGCCCCGTCGGCGGTCACGGCGAGCTCGACGGTGCACTCCTGGTAGCGGCGGCGCCCGGTCGGCGCACTCACCGCGACGACGCGGACCCGACCGCGCACGGCGTCGGCGAGGGGGTCGCCCGTGATCCGCTCGAGCCACTGCGCCGCCTGCGCGAGCGGGCTCTCACTCTCGGACTCGAACGCGCCGGTGCCGTCGCGCCGGGGGTCGCCCGCACCCGCACCGCGACTCGCGCCGGCACCAGCACCGCCACCCGCACCCGACCCCGCACCGGCACCCGCCCCAGCCCGCGCGTCAGGCATCCATCGCCCCGCGCGTCAGCCAGGCCTGCAGGGCGGCGTACGCGGCCTCCGCCGCCCCGTGCTCCGAGAGGAACACGTCGTGGATCGCGTCCGGGATGCGGTCGATCGTCACCCGCGGGCCGAGGCGTGTCGCGGCGCGCGCTATGTCGTCGACGACGAGCACGCTGTCGGTCTTCGTCATCTCGTCCGACCACTGCAGCGGCGACGTCGACCGGGCCGACAGCAGGACGAGAACGGGACAGTCGATCTCGAGACCCGCGGCGACGGCGGCGTGACCGGCCATCACCGCGGCGAGCCACCCCGGATGCGTGGGGAATCCCCGCTCCGGCCGCCACCCCTCGGGACTGTCCGGAAGCGTGCCCAGCTCACGCTGCGCCCGCGTGTAGAACCCGAGATCGACGACCGGGTGGACGCCGAGCGGATCGAACCTCGCCCGGGCCGCCACGAGCGGCGCGATGGCCTGGCGCCCGATCGCCCCCGTCTGCAGTTCGAGCCACGGGCTGTTGAGCACGAGGGCCGCCGCGATACCCGGATGCCGAGCCGCCCAGAGGCTCAGCGTCAGCCCACCGGTCGAATGCCCCATGAGCGCCAGCCGTCGGCCCTTGCGGGCGGTGCCCATGGCATCCAGCGCAGCCTCGATGTCGGCGTCGTAGTCCTCGAGGCTCGCCACGTAGCCGGGCGTCTGCCCGGGTCGCTGACTGCGCCCGTACTTGCGCAGATCGAGCGCGTAGAAGTGCGCCCCGAGGTCCGTCCAGAAGCGGGCGAGCTCCGCCTGGAAGAAGTAGTCCGACCATCCGTGCACGTACAGCACGTCGACGCCCGCGAGGGGCTTCAGCACCGCCACGTGCGGCCGGGCGCGCACGAGTGTCGCGACGACGGGCCCCTCGGCATCCGTTCCGAGATCGAGGGTCAGCTGCTCGAACGGCTCCCCGAGGATGTCGGGGGCCCAGGTGGATGCCATGGCGCCAGCCTAGCCAGAGCGCCGAGCTCTACTTCGCCCGAGAGACGCGCACCATCTCGTCGCGGTCGACGACCTTGATGCGGGCGCGCTCGACCGGTGCGCCGAGCGCGATCTCGTGCTCGTCGAGGCGGTGCCACCCGTCGAGGTCGGTCCAGGTCACGCCGCGCGATTCGAGGAGGGCGGGGATCGCCTCGGGCGCCGGGTCCTCCGGAGCCCACCACGAGCCCTGGTCGTTGATGAGGTGGCTCACCGTCTCCATGGCATCCGACTTCGTGTGGCCGATGAGGCCGACCGGGCCGCGCTTGATCCACCCGGTCGCGTACACGCCGGGCACGCGCTCGTTCGAGTCCTTCTTCAGCACCTGGCCCTCGTGGTTCGGGATGACGCCGTGCTTCTTGTCGAAGGGGACGCCCTCGAGCGGCGATCCGAAGTACCCGATGGCGCGGTAGACCTGCTGCACGGCGACCTCGCGCAACTCGCCCGTGCCCTCGACGCCGCCCTGACCGTCGGGCCGCGTGCGCTCGTACACGATCGCCGCCGCACGCCCCGTGTCGTCGGTGCGGATCTCCACGGGCTTCGCCCAGAAGTGCAGGTGGAGGCGACGGGATGCCTCGCCGCCGGCGTTGTTCACCGACGGGCGCTGCCGCCACGACTGCAGCACGCGGTCGATCACCATGACCTGCTTGTTGGAGGCGATCGCGGCCTTCGACGCCTCGTCGTAGTCGAAGTCCTCGTCGTAGACGACCATGTCGACGTCGCGCAGCTCGCCGAGCTCGCGCAGCTCGAGCGGCGTGAACTTCACCTGCGCGGGGCCGCGGCGCCCGAACACGTGCACATCGGTGATCCGGGATGCCTCGAGCCCGGCCTGCACGTTCGCGGGGATCTCGGTCGGGAGGAGATCCTCGACGTGCTTGGCGAGGACGCGGGCGACGTCGAGGGCGACGTTGCCGACCCCGACGACGGCGACGGATTCGGCATCCAGCGGCCACTCCCGCGGGAAGTCGGGGTGGCCGTCGTACCAGCTGACGAAGTCGGCCGCCCCGTGCGAGCCGACCGCGTCGATGCCGGGGATGTCGAGCTGCGCGTCGCGGATCGCCCCGGTCGCGAAGATGACCGCGTTGTAGTGACGCTTCAGGTCGTCGAGAGTGAGGTCCTCCCCGAAGCGGACGTTCCCGAAGATGCGGATGTCGCCGCGGTCGAGCACGCCGCGCAGCGCCGTGATGATGCCCTTGATGCGCGGGTGGTCGGGGGCGACGCCGTAACGCACGAGGCCGTACGGGGCCGGCAGGTGGTCGAAGAGGTCGATCGAGACGTCGAACTTGCGCTCCGCCTTCAGGAGGATGTCCGCGGCGTAGATGCCGGCGGGACCGGCGCCGACGATGGCGAGCCTCAGCTTGGTCATGCGGGGTGTCCTTTGCGTCACGGAACCGGCACACGCGCGGTCCCTGAACCTGTCGAAGGGGTCGGAGGGCGTCAGCTGGAGCGGTCGACGATGACGTGCGAGAGCTTCACGAGGGCGTCCCGCACGACTCCGGAGGGGATCGGGTCGAGGGCCGCCACGGCGGCATCCGCCCACTCGTACGCCTGGCGCCGCGTCTCCGCGGTCGCCGGATCGTCGCGCAGGTGCGTCATCGCCTCATCGAGGATCGCCGGGTCGGCGCCGTCCGCGATGCGGGCGACGCCGTCGTCGATCGTCGCCTTGAGCGCACGTGAGGCCGGGTCGGATGTCCGCCCGAGGAGGAGATACGGCATGGTCGGCACGCCCGCGCGCAGGTCGGTGCCGGGGACCTTGCCGGTCTCGTCCGGGTTCGGCGACAGGTCGATGACGTCGTCAAGCAGCTGGAAGGCGATGCCGACCTTCTCGCCGTACTCCAGCATCGGGAGGCGGTACTCCGACGGTGCATCGGAGAAGAGGATGCCGGCCTGCGCGGATGCCGCGATGAGCGATCCCGTCTTGTCGGCGAGCACCTTCAGGTAGAACTGCACGGGATCATCGCCCGCCTGCGCGCCGACCGTCTCATGCATCTGGCCGAGGACGAGCCGCTCGAACGTGTCGGCCTGCAGCCGGATGGCCCGCTCGCCGATCTGCGCCATCAACTGGCTCGCCCGCGAGAAGAGCAGGTCGCCCGTGAGGATCGCGACGCTGTTGCCCCACACGGCGTGCGCGCTCGGCACCCCGCGGCGGACGTCCGCGCCGTCCATGACGTCGTCGTGGTAGAGCGACCCCAGGTGGGTCATCTCGAGCGCGGTCGCGCCGGCGATGACGTTCGGCGTCGTGCCCTCGCCGAGCTGCGCCGTGAGCAGCGTCAGCATGGGGCGCACGCGCTTGCCGCCCGCCTCGTAGAGGTAGCGGGTCGTGGCATCCGCCAGCGCGTCGCTCACGCGCAGCTCGCGGGCGAGCGTGTCCTCGACACGGTCGAGGCCGTCCTCGACGACACCGAGCAGTTTGCGCATGCGCGGGCCCGCGAGAACGCGCTCGGTCAGGCCCAGTTGGGCCGAGAGTCGCTCTCCGGAGGCGGGAAGGCTCGCAGTCACGGACCCAGCCTACCCGGGCGTTCAGCGAGCGGCGTGGGGCTTGAACCCGCGGTGCAGCGCGACGATCCCGAACGTGAGGTTGCGGTGGGCGACCTCGGTCCACCCGGCACCGCGGATCCACGACGACAGCGTGACCTGGTCGGGCCAGTCGCGGATCGACTCGTTCAGGTAGTCGTACGCGTCGGCGTTCGTGCTCACCGTCTTCGCGACGAGGGGCAGGACGCGGTCGTTGTAGAAGCGGTACAGGCCCGCGAAGGCCGCGTTCTGCGGATGCGAGAACTCGCAGATCACGAGCCTGCCGCCGGGCGCCGTGACGCGAAGCATCTCGGCGAGCGCCTTCTTCGGGTCGTTGACATTGCGGAGCCCGAACGAGATCGTCACCGCGTCGAACGTGTCGTCCTCGAACGGGAGCGCCGTGGCATCCGACAGCGTGAACTCGAGATTCGAGACGTCGCCGTGGCGGCGCCGTCCCTCGGCGATCATGCCCGCGGAGAAGTCGCCCGCGACGACGTCCGCGCCGGAACGGGCGAGGCTCACCGAGCTCGCCCCCGTGCCGGCGGCGAGATCCAGAATGCGCTGGCCCGGCTTCGGGGCGACGGCGCGGGTCGTCGCGACGCGCCACAGCCGGTCCTGCCCGAGGCTCAGCACCGTGTTGGTGCGGTCGTAGCCACGGGCCACCTCGTCGAACATGCCGCTCACGCGGGCCGGGTCTTTGCCGAGGTCGGCGCGGTGCTCACTCACCGTTCGATCCTACGTGCGGGCCGGGATGGGGCGGTTCAGTCGGGCGACTGCGGGGTGCGGAGCGGGGGGACAGGCCGCGCGCAGCGGACCGGGCCCGGGCGCGGATTAGGCTGGGCGGGTGAGCGACACGTCCCCGAGCCCGGCGCGGTTGCGGGTGATCACCGGCGAGATCGCGCCGCTCGGTGACCTGCTCGAGTACGCCGATCCGCACGATCCGCTGGTCTGGACCCGCCGCGGCGCGTGGCTCGTCGGCGTGGGCGCGGCCCTCACTCTGACGGCCCCGGGGACGGATGCCACGGGGCTCGCCGCGCAGTGGCGACGGGTCGCGGATGCCGCGGTCATCGACGATCACGTCGGCGTCACCGGATCCGGCCTCGTCGCCTTCGGAGCGCTCCCCTTCGACACGGCCTCCGCCGCGCCGGCCGTGCTGACCGTCCCGCACCTCGTCATCGGCCACCGCGGCGAGCGCACCTGGGCGACGTGGGTGCTCCAGGATGCCGGTGAGCCCGACCCCGACGAACCGCGCACCGTCCCGTTCGGCCCGCACTGGTCCGCCGCCGTCGGGCCGGGCGCACTGACCCCCGAGGGCTACCAGGCGGCCGTGCGCGCGGGGCTCGACGCGATCTCCGCCGGCGAGGTCAGCAAGGTCGTCCTCGCCCGCGACATCGTGGGCACGGTCCCGGCCGGCGCGGACCTCCGCCGCCTCGTCCGATCGCTCGCCGGCGGCTACCCGGACACGTGGGTCTACGCCGTCGACGGGCTGATCGGCGCGAGCCCGGAGACCCTCGTCACCGTCGCCGGCGGCACGGTGACCGCGCGGGTCCTCGCCGGCACCGTCGCCCGCGGCGCGGACCCGGACACCGACCGAGAGGCGGCGCTCGCCCTGGCATCCAGCGAGAAGGACCTCGCCGAGCACGGCTACGCCGTGCGGAGCCTCGTCGACGCCCTCACCCCGCTCACGTCGGCCCTCGCCGCGAGCGAGCAGCCGTTCACGCTGCCCCTGCCGAACGTCTGGCACCTCGCGACCGACGTCGAGGCGACGCTCGCGGGCGCGACCTCCGCGCTCGACCTCCTCGGCGTCCTGCACCCTACGGCAGCCGTGGCGGGAACGCCGACGGATGCCGCGGTCGCGGCCATCCGCCGCATCGAGCCCTCCGACCGCGGACGCTACGCCGGCCCGGTCGGCTGGATCGACGCGCACGGCGACGGCGAGTGGGCGATCGCCCTGCGCGGGGCGCAGTTCGACCTCGCCGCAGCGACGGACGCGGGCATCCCTTTCACGGCTCACGCAGGGGCCGGGATCGTCGCCGGCAGCGACCCCGAGGCCGAGCTCCTCGAGACGCGCGTGAAGTTCCGTCCGATCGTCGACGCCCTCGCCTGACGCGCAGCGCGCTGTCTCCCTCGCGCCGGCGGATCGCCCGACCTACCATCGACGTGAACGTCGATGTCGAGACCGCGCGTCCCGCACCCGCCCTCTCTCGCCCTCGCCGCGGCGGAGACCGGTCGGGGGCGGGGCGCGCCTCCCTCGGAGAGTCATGTCGCCGCGAGCCGCTTCTTCTCCACCGCGACGTCGAAGTCCGCGGGCGGCCACTGCGGATCGATGTCTTCGAGGGCGTCCAGGAGCAGCGCCTGCACGGCGAGGCGCGCGTACCACTTGGCATCCGCCGGCACGACGTACCACGGCGCATTCGGCGTCGACGTGCGGTCGAACACGGTCTGATACGCCTCCATGTAGGCAGGCCACAGCTTCCGCTCGTCGACGTCGCCGGGGTTGTACTTCCAGTACTTGTCGGGGCGGTCGAGCCGCTCCATGAGGCGCGCCTTCTGCTCCTCGGGCGAGATGTGCAGCATGACCTTGACGATGCGGGTCCCGGCATCCGTCACGCGCTTCTCGAAGTCGACGATCGCACCGTAGCGCCGGTCGATCTCCTCCGCGGATGCCAGGGCGCGCACCCGACCGATGAGCACATCCTCGTAGTGCGACCGGTCGAACACGCCGATGTAGCCGGGCTGTGGGAGCTGCTTCTCGATACGCCACAGGAAGTCGTGCGCGCACTCCTGCGCCGTGGGCGCCTTGAACGCCGCGAGGTGCACGCCCTGCGGATCGACCGACCCGATGACGTGCCGCACGATCCCGCCCTTTCCAGCCGAGTCCATCGCCTGCAGGACGAGCAGCACCGCGGGGGCGTTCTCCTCGACGCGGCTCTGCGCGAACAGCCGCTCCTGCAGGTCGTCGAGCTCGGCGGCGCCGGCGTCGAGGTCGGCCTGCCCGTCCTTCTTGCCGCCCGTGAATCCGGGGGTCGTGTCGGGGTCGACGTCGGCGAGGCGGAAGCCCTCGCCGACGCGCAGCAGGACGCCGGGATCGCCCGTCCACCTGGTCTGGCTCTTCGCTGTCATGGGGACATTGTGGTCGATCGGGCGCTCCGCCGGGAGGAGATCGGCGCCCTGACGAGGTCGGCGCCCGGAGGAGGCGGACACGGAGGGGCCTGCCCGGCACCGCGCTCGCGGCGCGGCGGAGCGGAAGCTCAGCGCGTGAGCGCGACCTCGATGACCTGCGGCCCGGTGACGGGAGATGTCAGCGCCTGGTCGAGCTCGGTGCGCGTCGTCGGCGCCACGTGCTCCCACCCGTACGCGGCGGCCAGCTGCGCGAGTCGCGCCGCGTGCGGCGTGTAGAGCACGCGCTCCATCGCGGCGGGCGCGGCGGTCTGCGCGACCTCGAGTCCGTCGAAGATCGTGCCGCCGCCGTCGTTCCCGACGATGACCTGGATGCGCGGGCGCGCCTCGCCGGCGGGCAGCAGCAGCGCCCCGACGTCGTGCAGGAACGCGAGATCTCCGATCAGCACGCGCGTCACGCCGGGCGCCCCGGATGCCTGGCTCGCGATCGCGATGCCGAGCCCGGTCGCGATCGTCCCGTCGATCCCGGCGAGCCCGCGGTTCGCGTGCACCGCCACCTTCTTGCCGCCGAGCAGCTGGTCGGCGACGCGCACGAGGCGCGACGACGCGAACAGCAGCCGGTCGTGCGGCCAGGTGGCGCGCCACACGGCATCCACGAGCGTCGGCCGGTCGAGCGGAGCGCGGATCACGTCCATCTCCGCGTTGATCGCATCGAGCCGCTCGCGCGGTTCGGTGGAGGCGAGACCGTGCAGATCCGGGGCGGCGGGCGACAGATCGACGGATGCCGCGCGCGACGCCTGCATCCACGCGCCGAACCACGCGCGGTCCATATCCCCGACGGCCGCGACGACGGCGTCGACCGCGGTCGTCGCGCCGTTGAGGTTCAGCGGTTCCCCCGGCCCGCGCACCGCGAGCACGTCGACATCGTCGCGCGAAAGCAGCGCGTTCACCTCACGACTGAGCGTCGGATGCCCGAAGACGATCACCCGCTCGACGCGCCCGCCGAGGTCGGGATCGCTCAGCAGCGCGCGGTAGCCGTGCACGAGGTTCCGCCCGAAACGGGAACCCGAGACGATCTCGGCCACGAGCGGCCAACCCCCCGCATGCGCGAGGGCCTCTGCCGCGCCGGAGGCATCCGCCCCCGCCACCACCAGCGTGCGCGGCCCGCGCTCGAGGATGTGCGGGTCGAGATCGGGATCGGTGGGTCGGTTCGACTCGCCGATGCCACCGCCGCCCTGGTACAGCGCGCCGGACGGGTCGGGCTCGGCCGGAGCCTCATCGGCCGGCTCGTCGGGGCCCGGAGGTGAGCAGGTCAGTTCAACTCCCGGCACGCCCAGCCACTCGGGGAGCTCGCCCGCGAGCGGCTCGCGGTACGGGAGGTTGAGATGCACGGGGCCGGCCTGGCGCGTCCCCGCGCCGAGCGCGGCCGCGACGGCGTCGGCGGCGACCTGGCGGAGCATCGCGGACTGCTCCCCCGTGCCGTCATCGTCGACCTCCTCCGGCACAGGAAGGTCCGCCTCGAGCCGCACGCTCGGCGCGAACAGGCCGGGCTGCCGGGTCGTCTGGTTCGCGCCGACACCGCGCAGCTCCGGCGGACGGTCGGCGGTGAGCAGCAGCAGGGGGACGCCCGCGTGGTGCGCCTCGAGCGCCGCCGGGAGCAGATTCGCGACCGCCGTTCCCGACGTGCAGACGACGGTGGCGGGCATCCCGGTCTCACGTCCGATGCCGAGCGCCGTGAACCCCGCGACCCGCTCGTCGATGCGGACGTGCATGGACAGTGAACCGCGCGCCTCGAACTCCGCGGCGACGAGGGCGAGCGCCTGCGAGCGCGACCCGGGGCTCACGACGACGTGCCGGACCCCGCACTCGATCAGAGCGCCGAGGAGGGCGGCTGCGGCATCCGTCGCGGGAGCCGCCGCGGTGCGCGGCGCCATGTCAGCTGTGCGTGCCGTGCGGGTCGGCGTCGTCATCGTTCGATGTGGGCGCACCGCCCGCGGCATCCGGGTCGGGATCTTCCGCGTCGAGAGCGGCGAGTTCGGCCTCGAGGCGGCGGATGCGCTCATTGACGTCGCTCGTGGTCCCGGCCGAGCCGAGCGATCCGAGGAACGCCGGATCGTCGTCCGGCGCCCGCTGCACGGAGGCCGGGCGCAGCCGCCCGCGACCGACGACGAACCACAGGATCCCGCCGAGGACGGGGAACAGCACGACGATGAGCAGCCACACCGGCTTGTTCACGCCGCGGTGGCGGGTCGGCGGCAGCAGGGCGCAGTCGACGATGCTGTAGACCCAGAACGCGATCAGCAGCAGCAACGCCGGCAGGAGAATGCGCACCACCCCTCCATTCTAGGCGGGGCTCACGACGGCGGCCGGGGCTGCGGAGTTCGGCGGGGTTCGGCGGCGGGCCGGAGACTGACAGGCCCAGGAGCCTCGCGGCGTAGACTGACGGCATGCGTGTCCGCTCGGCCCTCGTCTACTCGGTGCTGCGCCTGGCTGCGTTCCTCGTGCCGTTCGGCATCATGATGCTCTTCCCCGTGATGCGCGAGTACTACTGGCTCGCCGCTGTCTTCGCGGCGCTCATCGGCCTCAGCCTGTCGGTGCTGTTCCTGCGACGGCCGCTCGATCAGATGACGTCGACGATGGGCCGCAGGCCGCGGCGGGTGACGGACGAAGACGTCGAGGACTCCGTCGCGGACGCCGCACCGGCTCCCGCCACCGACGAGTGAACGCGGCGCGGGCCGCGCACCGAGGCATCCGTCAGGCGGCGCAGGCCACGCACTGAGGCATCCGTCAGGCGACGAGCGCCCAGCAGAGGAAGCCCGCGAACATGAGCGACGTCACGCTCGTGAGCGTCAGGGCGACCACCAGTTCGCGCGCGGCGCGGTAGGTCCAGACGATGACGACGGCGCACACGGCGGGGATGAGCGCGATCATCGCGAGCCACGCGCGCGGGTAGAACGTCGCGAGGAAGACGACGACACCGAACGGCACCAGCATCAGCACGGAGAAGAGCACCTGCGTCGCGCGACGGCCGATACGGACGGTGAGGGTGCGCTTGCCGGCGACGCGGTCCTGGTCGATGTCGCGCAGGTTGTTGGCCAGCAGGACGGCGCACGCGAGGCATCCGAGCGCGACGGCGCCGAACCAGGACTCCTGGGGCACGGAGCCGACCTGGACGAACGTCGTGCCGACCGTCGCGACGAGGCCGAAGAACACGAAGACGAACAGCTCGCCGAGGCCGGCGTAACCGTAGGGGCGCTTGCCGCCCGTGTAGAACCAGGCCGCGAGGAGGCAGGCCGCGCCGACCGCGAGCATCCACCAGTGGCCCGTGCGGATGACGATCGAGATGCCGGCGCCGGCCGCGATGCCGAAGAACACGACCGCCGCGAGCAGCACCGCACGCGGCGACGCCTTGCGGCTCGCTGTGAGTCGCGCCGGTCCGACGCGGTGGTCGTCCGTGCCGCGGATGCCGTCGCTGTAGTCGTTCGCGAAGTTCACGCCGATCTGGAGCGCGACCGCGACGATGAGGCAGCACAGGGCGATGACCCAATGGAACGGGGTGTCTGTGATCTGCGCGGCACCCGTACCGAGGATCACGGGGGCGACGGCGAGCGGGAGGGTGCGCAGGCGCGCGGCGCCGATCCAGTCTCCGAGGGTCGCCGGGGCGACGTGCCGCGGGCCCTGAGACTGGTGGGATCGCTGGGGGTTGCCGTGATGCTTCTGCTTCGCCGGACCGCGCTTCTTCTTTCGGGTGCTGCCTGCCACGGACAGATCCTATTCCGTCGGGCTCGGCGCGTGCGGTGCGGGCGGGCGCAGGCCGGCGCAGCGGCCGGCCGGGGCGGCTTGGCCCCCCCCCACGTGCCGGGCTGCTCCAAACTGCAGGATCAGGTGTGACTCAAGCCTGGCGAAGAGCCCACTCGGGCCCCACTGGTAACACCCGCTCCTGCAGTTTGGGAGCTACTCGGCGTCACTCGGCCCCGCGGCGCCCTCCGCCAGGTCGCGCAGCGCCGCCCGGTCGGGCTTCCCGCTCGCCAGCAGCGGCAGCTCTGCGACGCCGAGAACGGCGCGGGGACGTGCGACGGGGCCCAGTTCGGCCGCGACCGCCGCGCGTACGCGGGCCGTGGCATCCGTGCCGGTCGCCCCGCTACCCGCCGCGACGACGATGGATGCCTGCCCCCACCGCGGGTCGGCGACGGGGACGACCACGGCATCCCCGAAACCGGGGACAGTGCGCACCACCCGCTCGACGCGATCGAGCGACACGTTGATCCCCCCCGAGACGATCACGTTGTCGGCGCGGCCCGTCACTCGCAGGTGCCCGCCCGCGAACTCGCCGAGGTCGCCCGTGCGATACCACCGCTTTCCGTCCGGGTCGACGGTGAACACCCGCGCCGTCAGGGCGGCGTCACCCAGGTAGCCCTCTGCCAGCGTGGGGCCGGACAACTCCACCTCGCCGTCGACGGTCCGCATGCCCACGCCCGCGAGCGGCACCCCGTCGTACACGCACCCACCCGCGGTCTCGCTCGACCCGTACGTGCGCACGATGCGCGCCCCCGCCGCGGCCGCGCGCTCGGCGAGCGCCGGCGCGAGCACCTGCCCCCCGACGAGGATCGCCTCGAACCGCGCGAGCGCTCGGGCCGTCGCGGGCTCGGGATCATCGAGGAGCGTCTGCAGCTGCGCCGGCACGAGCGAGGTGTACGCGGGCACCGCCCGCCCGCCGTCGCTCGACGCCATCGCGGACGCGGCCGCCGTGAACGCGGATGCCGAGAACGAGCCCTGCAGGATCGCCGGCTCGTGCCCCGCGACGAGCGCCCGCACGAGCACCTGCACGCCGGCGATGTACCCCGGAGGCAGGGCGAGGAGCCACGCGCCGTCGCCGATCCGGTCGGCCGTCGCGAGGGCGGACGAGGTCAGCGCGGCGCGGCTCAGCACGACGGACTTCGGGTACCCCGTCGACCCGGACGTCGTGACCACGACCGCCGTACCCGCCGGCACCTCTGCCGGCAGATCCGTGCCGCCCAGGGCGATCGCCGGCCCCGCGCCGAGCACGGCGCCCCGCAGTCCGCGCAGGACCGCGCGGGCATCCGAGGCATCCACCGGTTCGAGTCTCACGCGGCGCTCCCCTCGCGGCGTCCCCGCCGCGGCGAACGAAGCGGGCGCCGCGGCAACCGCTCTCGGCGCGCCGAAAGCAGGGCCAATCGCCCTCTCCGGCCCCGCGATCCGCCCGACACCTCGATCCACCCTGCTTTCGGAACGCGTCGGTCAGTAGTGGTACGGGTAGGGGGACCAGTCGGGGTCGCGCTTCTCGAGGAACGCATCGCGGCCTTCGACCGCCTCGTCGGTGCCGTACGCGAGGCGGGTCGCCTCGCCCGCGAAGACCTGCTGACCGACCATGCCGTCGTCGATCGCGTTGAAGGCGAACTTCAGCATGCGGATCGCCGTCGGCGACTTGCCGAGGATCGTCCGCGCCATCGCCACCGCCTCCCGCTCGAGCTCGGCATGCGGCACGACGCGGTTCACGGCGCCCATCTCGTATGCGCGCTGTGCGGAGTACTCCTCCGCGAGGAAGAACACCTCCCGGGCCACCTTCTGCCCGACCTGCCGCGCCATGTACGCCGACCCGTACCCGGCGTCGAACGACCCGACGTCGGCGTCGGTCTGCTTGAAACGGCCGTGCTCGGCGGATGCCACGGACAGGTCGCACACGATGTGCAGCGAATGCCCTCCACCCGCGGCCCACCCTGGGATCACCGCGATGACGACCTTCGGCATGAAGCGGATGAGCCGCTGCACCTCGAGGATGTGCAGCCGCCCGGCGCGGGCCTGATCGGGCGCCGTCGCGTCGTCGGCGGCGTACGTGTAGCCGTCGCGGCCGCGGATCCGCTGGTCACCGCCGGAGCAGAACGCCCAGCCACCGTCCTTCGGGCTCGGACCGTTGCCGGTGAGGAGCACGACCCCGATCTTCGGGTCCTGCCGCGCGATGTCGAGGGCGCGGTAGAGCTCGTCGACGGTGTGCGGCCGGAACGCGTTGCGCACCTCGGGGCGGTCGAATGCGATGCGCGCGATCCGCCCGTCGAGCGAGACGTGGGCGGTGATGTCGGTGTAGTCGGATGCCCCGGGCGCGAGCTTCCATTCCCTCGGGTCGAACAGGTCGGAGACGAAGTCGCGGGTCACCCGCCCAGCCTATCCGCGCGTCACACAACCGCGCGGGGCGCTCCCGCCCCCTACCCTTGAGCGGTGACTTCCTCCATCGTGACCCCCACCCGCCTCGCGACGCTCGCCGCGACGGGGCTGCTCGCCCTCGGCCTCGCCGCCTGTTCCTCGACGGCTGCGCCCGAGGCATCCACCAGCGCCTCCCCGACCGACACCGCCACGCTTGTCGTGAACTCTGCCTGCGCCGGCGATGAGGGCGTGACCGTCGTCATCGACGCGGGCGCGTTGAAGGGCGGGGACACGGTCGATCGCACGGCGTGCGTGATCACGGACAAGCCGATCGTCGTGTCGGATGCCCTCGCTACGCTCGGAGTCACCCTCGAGGGAACGGAGCAGTACGGCGACCAGGTCGTGTGCCGCGTGGACGGCTTGCCTTCCGCGACCGAACCGCTCGGCTCGGCGAGCGACCCGAGCTACGTCGAGTCGTGCAAGACGATGCCCGCCGCCTTCGGCTACTGGTCGCTGTGGCTGAAGCCTGCCGGCGGAGCGTGGGACTACGCGCAGGAGGGCGTCTCGGCGCAGAAGGCCGCCCCCGGCGAGTCGGTCGAGCTGCTGTTCACCCTCGACGGGGCGCCGGCCGCACCCGCAGCCTGAGCCGTATGAGGTTCCGGTCCGGCCCGCTGCGCGCGGCCGCCGCTCTGGCGGTGGTGTTCGTGGCGGTCCGGGTCGTCTATCGGGTGCTCTTCCACGGAGCCGATGGCACGGGCGCGGTGCTGCTGCCGCTACCGGTATGGCGGCTGCCGGCTCCGTTCTCCCACGTCGAGATCCTCGGCCCGGTCACCGTCGACGGGCTCACGGATGCCGCGCTGAGCGCCATGCCGATCGCGCTGATCATCCTCGCGTGCGGGGCGGTCAACGCCGTGGTCGACATCTCACGTCTGCTGGCGCGCGGCGCGCGGTCCGGAGTTCTGCAGGGGGTCGCCCGGGCGGTGTCGATCGCCTGGGCGACGCTGCCCTCCCTCGCCGACAGTGTGCGGTCGGCGAGGTTCGCGCAGCGGCTTCGCGGCGAGCGCGCGGGGGTACGACTGCTCGCGCCCGTGCTGGAGCACACCCTCGAGCGAGCGACCGCCGTCGCTGCCGCACTCGAGCTGCGGGGTTACGCGGGGCGCGGTCTGGTCGGCGACGGGACGCCGCCCGTAGTGCTCCGGGGGTTCGCGGCAGGGTTCGGCACGTCGCCGGAACCGGTGGTGGCCACCGACTCGATCGCGCTGCGCGCGGCATCCCTCACCGTCCTCACGGGGCCGACGGGCTCGGGCAAGTCGACCCTGCTGCGGGCGCTGAGCGGGCTGCACTCGCACCTCGACGGCGGCTGGATCACGGGTACCGCCGGGGTGTGGGGGTACGACCGCGCGGCGACGCCGCCCCGCGACCTGTCGCGCCGATTCGGCGTCGTGCTGCAGCATCCGCGGCAGGCGTTCGCGACGCAGCGCGTCGATGACGAGATCGCCCTCGCCCTCGAGTTGCGCGGCGCGGCCCGTGCGCTTGCCGAGGAACGGACCCGCACCGTCGCGGACCGCGTCGGGATCACCCCGCTGCTCGGCCGGCGGCTCGACGGGCTGTCGGCGGGCGAGGCGACCCTCGTCGCGATCGCCGCCGCGATCGTCGATGAGCCGGGGCTGCTGCTGGTCGACGAGCCGCTCGCCGACCTCGATGTCACCGCCCGCGCGCGCATCGTGGCGTTGCTCGCCGCGCTCGCCCACGAGGAGGGCATGTGCGTCGTCGTGGCCGAGCATCGCGCCGACGAGTTCGCCGCCGTCGCCGATGAGCGGCTCGGCGTCGGCGGCGGGTGGGTGCGGTCGGGCGACCAGGCGTGCCGAATGCAGGAGTTTTCGACCGACTCGGCGCACTTTGGTGGGTCTCACGAGGTTCGCCGCGCAGAAGTCCTGCATTCGTCACGGGCGCCCGCGCTCACTGCGGCCGGGATCACGGTGCGGCACGGCCAGCGCATCGCCGTCGAGAGCGCCTCGCTCACACTCGGCCCCGGTGAGGTCGTCGCACTGCGAGGCCCGAACGGCGCGGGCAAATCGAGTCTTCTCGTCGCGCTGGCCACCGGCGAGCACGCCGCGTCGGTCGCGCTCGTGCCGGACGACGCAGACGCCCTGTTCGTGCGTGACACGGTCGCCGCGGAATGCCGCCGTGTCGACCGCCGCAGAAGACTCACCGCAGGCACGACCGCTACCGGGTTCGGCACTCTGCTCGGGCTGGCGCCCGACTCACCCGAGCTCGCGGCTCTCGCCCGGCGACACCCTCGGGATCTCTCCGCGGGTCAGCGCCGGTGCCTCGCGATCGCGCTCCAGACGGCCGCGGCACCGCGCGTGCTGTTGATCGACGAGCCGACGAGAGGCCTCGACCCGCACGCGCGCGCGTTGGTCGCCCAAGCCGTGCTGTCCGCGGCCGCTGGCGGCACCGCCGTGCTGTTCGCAACGCACGACGCCGGCTTCGCCGCCCTCGCCGATCGTGAACTGGTGATGGATGCCGGCGTGCTCGAGCCAGCCACCGCCGACGCCGCGCCGGGCGCGGCGGCATACGCGACGAGCGAAGGTCGGGGCCAGGCGGCGGTGCACGCGGCAGGCGGCGGCCCTGCGGCGACTCCCCCCGCCTCGGTCGGAGGTGACGTCCCGACCGAGTGGTCCGGGCCGGGTGCGGTGCCACCCGCCGCAGGCATCCCACCTGCGGCCATCTCCGCACCCACCACCCGCACCACAAAGCCCCGGCCGACCGCTCCCACGCCAGTAGCCGCACCGACCGCCCACCACCCGCCCCGACCCGGATGGCGCACCCCGGTCCTGATCGCGGCGAACCTCGTCGCGGCGGCGGCCTTTCTGTGGCCACTCATCGCGACGGCCGCTCCGAGCCAGGCGCAGGCCGCGGTCCCATACATCGCCCTCTCTCTCGCCCCACTCGCGATCGTCCTCGTCCTCGCCGCCCTCGACGACTCGGTGCGTTCGGCGCAAACCCTCGCCCTCCTCGCGGTCCTCACCGCCGTCGGCGCGGCGGTCCGCATCGCGAGCACGGGGGTCGGCGGAGTCGAGGCGTTGTTCGTCCTGCTGATCCTCGCCGGCCGCGCGTACGGCGCACGGTTCGGGCTGCTGCTCGGCGCGGCATCCATCGCCCTTTCCGCCTTCATGTGGGGCGGCATCGGTCCGTGGATGCCCTTTCAGATGTTCGCCTGCGGATGGGTCGGCGCGGGCGCGGGCCTGCTGCCGCGGCGCCTGCGCGGGGGTGCCGAGATCGCGATGCTCGCCGTCTACGGCGTCGTCGCCTCGTACCTGTTCGGCCTGATCATGAACCTGTGGTTCTGGCCGTTCGCGGTCGGCTCGGACACGAGCATCTCGTACGTCCCCGGCGGAAGCCTCGGCGAGAACGTCGGGAACTTCCTCGTCTACTCGCTGCTGACCTCGACCGCCGGCTGGGACACCCTGCGCGCCGTCACGACCGTCATCGGCCTCGCACTCGTCGGGCGTGCGCTGCTGCGGTCGCTGCGGCGCGCCAAGCCCGTGGCCGCGACCGCACCAGCGCCGCAACGGGCTCGCATTACAGTCGAGGCATGAGCACGACCATCCGTCCGCTGACCCGCGACGAGATCGAGTCGGATGCCTTCTGGCCCCTGCTCTGGGAGGCGGCGGGCGTCGACGCGGATGCCCTGATGTGGATCCGCGATGTCGAACTCCCGAAGCTGCACGCGATCGGCGCGGTCGACGGCGACGTCGTCGGATTCGCGGCGTACGAGAAGCTTCCCGATCGGCTCGAGCTGCACTACCTCTCCGTGTCCGAGGATGCCCGTGGCGCGGGCCTCGGCACCCGTCTCATCGATGCGCTCTGCCGCACAGCACCGTCGTCGCCGCTCGTCGCCGAGACCGACGACGACGCGGTCGGCTTCTACCGCGCGCTGGATTTCACCGTGACGGATGCCCCGCGAGACGCCCGCTGGCCCGACCGACGCCGCTACCGCTGCGAACGCTCCCCGCGGGCCGACAGCATGGATATCACTCTCAACTCCTACCGCAATCGGGCGCTGCGGTACGTCGAGGGCACCCCGTCGGAGCCCTCGCCGCTGGTCGCCGTCCTGCAGGAGCACGCTCCGCCGGGCACTCACGTGCTGGAACTCGGGTCGGGGCCCGGGCGCGACGCCGACGCGCTCGAGGCCGCCGGGTACACGGTCGACCGGACGGATGCCGCGGCGCCGTTCGTCGCGCTGCAGCATGCGGCCGGACACCGGGCACGGCTGCTCGACGTCCGCGCCGGGGACTTCGGCGGGCCGTTCGATGCCGTCTTCGCGAGCGCCGTCCTCCTGCACATCGACCGCACCGCATTGCCGGACGTCCTCGCGACCGCGCGTCGAGCCACACGCCCGGGCGGGGTGATCGTCGCCTCGTTCAAGAAGGGCGACGGCGAGGCGTGGACCGACGCGAAGCTGGACGCCCCGCGGCACTTCGTGTTCTGGCGTGAGGAGGCGCTCGGCGCGCAGTTCCGCGCCGCGGGGTGGCGCGAGGTCGTCGCCCGCGACGCGACGAAGCCGGGTGCGCCGGACGAGTGGATCTTCGTGACCGCCACCAACCCGCACGCGCCCTGACGCAGGTCGTCGGCTCGATCGTGAGCGCCGCGAGGCCCCGTGCCGTGGGACAATGGGGCACGGCGAACTCCTCCCCGAACGGATGCCGCCGGGAAGGTTCACGGTGATGGCACGGTGAAGATCAGGAACTCCTCCGACTGGCGCGACTCCCTTCCCTTCGAGATACCGGTCGCGGCGGCCGAAGCCGTGCCGGGCGAACCGACCCGCTGCGTGGGCTGCGGGCCCGACAGCGAGCCGTGGCCGCGTGAGGCGCTCTGGGTCGTGAAGCACCGGCACCCGAACAACCCGGCCGGCTTCGTCCGCTATTACTGCGCCGACCACAAGCCTGCGGCCAAGATCGCACCCCCGGTCTCACAGCCCGAACGGGCCCGCCGCGCACCCGCGAGCCCGCGCAAGCTCGCAGCGCCGACGATCCCCGAGCGGCCCGCCGTGATGTGCCCCGACTGCTTCGTGCAGGTGCCGGCCACGGGCATCTGCGGCATGTGCGGCACTCAGGTCGCCTGAGTCGCACGACCCGCGCCGGGGGCCGACCCCGCGCCCAGGCCTCAGTCGCTCCCCATCTGCAGGAGCACCTGTGACCGAACTCGCCCCACAGGGCATCTGAGTTCACACCAGTAACACTCGGTCCTGCAGTTTGGATCAGACCGAGAAGTACTTCGCCTCAGGGTGGTGGAAGACGAAGGCGTCCGTCGACTGTTCGGGGTGCAGCTGCAGCTCGTCGCTGAGCTCGACGCCCATGCGCTCTGGGCGCAGGAGCTCGACGACCTTCCGGCGGTCCTCCATGTCGGGGCAGGCCGGATAGCCGAGCGAGAACCGCGCACCGCGGTACTCGAGCTTGAAGAGCCCGGCCGTCTCCGTGGGGTCTTCCGCCGAGAAGCCGAGCTCGGACCGGATCCGCGCGTGCCAGAACTCGGCGAGCGACTCGGTCAGCTGCATCACGAGGCCGTTCAGCTCGTAGTAGTCGCGATAGCGGTCTTCGGCGAACAGCTTCGCCGTGACGGCGTCGATCGCCGCCCCCGCCGTGACGAGCTGCACGGGCATGACGTCGATCTGCCCGGACTCGCGCGAACGCACGAAATCGGCGAGGTTCAGGTGCCGGTCGCGCCGCTGCCGCGGGAAGTGGAAGCGCAATCGGTCGGCACCGAGCGGTCCGCCCGACCCGCCGTCGGGCGCGAGCAGCCCCGCCGTCCCGAGGACGCCCGTCGGGTCATCGCCGTGGTGGAGCACGACGATGTCGTCCCCCTCTGACACGACCGGGAAGTACCCGTACGCGACCGAGGCATCCAGCATCCCCTCGGCGAGGATCCGGTCGAGCCAGTACCGCAGGCGCGGCCGCCCCTCGGTCTCGACGAGCTGCTCGTACGACTGCCCGTCGTCGCCGCGGCCGGGCTTGAGGCCCCACTGCCCCATGAACGTCGCGCGCTCGTCGAGGAAGGCGGCGTAGTCGGCGAGCGCGATGCCGCGCACGATCCGGGTGCCCCAGAACGGCGGCACCGGGACGGGATTGTCGGATGCCACGTCCGAGCGCGCCGGCATCGCCTCGGGCTCCGTGAGGGTGAGCTTCGACCCCGCCGTGTGGATGCGCTTCTTCAGCGGTGGGAGGCCGACGGCGTCCGGCGCCTCCCCACGGGCGATGCGCACGAGCGGCTCCATGAGGGCGAGCCCCTCGAAGGCATCCTTCGCGTAGCGCACCTCGCCGTCGAAGAGCTCCGCGAGGTCCTGCTCGACGTAGGCGCGCGTGAGTGCGGCGCCGCCGAGGATCACGGGCCACCGCGTGCCGAGCCCGCGCGCGGTGAGCTCCTGCAGGTTCTCCTTCATGACGACGGTCGACTTCACGAGCAGGCCCGACATGCCGATGACGTCGGCGTCGTGCTCCTCGGCGGCGGCGACGATGTCGGCGATCGGCTGCTTGATGCCGAGGTTGATCACGGTGTAGCCGTTGTTGGTCAGGATGATGTCGACGAGGTTCTTGCCGATGTCGTGCACGTCGCCGCGCACGGTCGCGAGCACGATCGTGCCCTTGCCCGCCTCGTCGGTCTTCTCCATGTGCGGCTCGAGGAGCGCGACGGCGGTCTTCATGACCTCGGCCGACTGCAGCACGAACGGCAGCTGCATCTGGCCCGACCCGAACCGTTCGCCGACGACCTTCATGCCCTCCAGCAGATGGTCGTTGATGATCTGGAGCGGCGTGAGTCCGCCCGCTCGCGCGAGGTCGAGGTCGGCCTCGAGACCCTTCGACTCGCCGTCGATGATGCGGCGCTCGAGGCGCTCGCCGACCGGCAGCGCCGCGAGTTCGGCGGCACGCTGATCGCGCAGCGCCGCCGTGTCGACACCGGCGAACAGGTCGAGCATCGTGGCCAGCGGATCGTAGGTGAGGTTCCCGTCGGCATCCCATTCGCGCCGGTCCCACACGAGGTCGAGCGCGACCTTCCGCTGCTGGTCGTCGAGGGATGCCAGGGGCACGATCTTGGCCGCATCGATGATGCCCGACGTGAGCCCCGCCTGCGTCGCCTCGTGGAGGAAGACCGAGTTGAGCACCGAGCGCGCGGCGGGGTTGAGGCCGAACGAGACGTTCGAAACACCGAGCGTCGTGTTGATGCCGGGGTACTTCGAGACGAGGCCGCGGATCGCCTCGATCGTCTCGATCGCGTCGCGGCGGGTCTCCTCCTGCCCGGTCGCGATGGGGAAGGTGAGGCAGTCGACGATGATGTCCTCGACGTGCAGGCCCCACGTGCCGACCAGTTCGTCGACGAGGCGGGACGCGATGCGCAGCTTGTCCGCGGCGGTGCGCGCCTGCCCCTGCTCGTCGATCGTGAGGGCGATGACGGCGGTGCCGTGCTCCTTGACGAGCGGCATGATGCGCCCGAAGCGGGATGCCGCGCCGTCGCCGTCCTCGTAGTTGACGGAGTTCACGACGGGGCGCCCGCCGATGAGCTCGAGCCCCGCCTGGATGACGGCCGGCTCGGTCGAGTCGATCACGAGCGGCAGGGTGGACGCGCTCGCGAAGCGGGAGACGACCTCGCGGATATCGCCGACGCCGTCGCGGCCGACATAGTCGACGCACACGTCGAGCAGATGCGCACCGACGCGGATCTGGTTCCGCGCGATCTCGACGCAGTCGTCCCACCGACCCTCGAGCATCGCCTCGCGGAAGGCCTTCGACCCGTTGGCGTTCGTGCGCTCGCCGATCGCGAGGTAGCTCGCGTCCTGACGGAAGGGGACGTGCTGGTAGAGGGACGCGACGCCCGGGTCGGGCGTTTCGACTCGGCGCTGGGCGCCTCGCTCAACGACCGGGGCGGGGCTGTCACCGGTCGTTGAGCGCGCGGAGCGCGTCGAAACGCTCACACCATCCGTTTCGACTCGGCGCTGCGCGCCTCGCTCAACGACCGGGAGGCGGGCGTCCCCTCGCTGGGCGACCGGGGCGGGGCTGTCACCGGTCGTTGAGCGCGCGGAGCGCGTCGAAACGCCCAACCGCTCGACCACGGCGGCGAGGTGCTCGGGCGTCGTGCCGCAGCATCCGCCGATGAGCCCGAGCCCGAACTCGCGCACGAACTGCTCGTGCGCCGTCGCCAGCTCCGCCGGCGTGAGCGGGTAGTGCGCACCGTCGGCCGTGAGCACCGGGAGCCCGGCGTTGGGCATGCAGGCGATCGTCACGGGCGAATGCTTCGACAGGTGCCGCAGGTGCTCGCTCATCTCGGCGGGGCCCGTCGCGCAGTTGAGCCCGATTGCATCCACACCCAGCGGCTCGAGGGCGGTGAGCGCGGCCCCGATCTCCGAGCCCATGAGCATCGTGCCGGTCGTCTCGACGGTCACCTCGACGAAGATCGGCAGGCGGATGCCGCGGGCGACGATCGCCTGCTTGCAGCCGTTGATCGCGGCCTTCGTCTGCAGGAGGTCCTGGCTCGTCTCGACGAGGAAGGCATCCGCTCCCCCGTCGATGAGCCCCTCGGCCTGCAGCGCGAACGTCTCCTTCAGATGCGCGTAGGTCGTGTGTCCGAGGCTCGGCAGCTTGGTGCCCGGGCCCATCGAGCCGAGCACCCACCGCATCCGACCGTCTTCGGCTTCGGCCGCCTCCGCGCGCTCACGGGCGATGCGGGCGCCCGCCGCGGCGAGTTCGGTGATGCGGTCGTCGATGCCGTAGTCCGAGAGGTTCGACCAGTTCGCACCGAAGGTGTTCGTCTCCACGGCATCCACGCCCACGGCGTAGTACGCGTCGTGGATCGCCGCGACGACGTCGGGGCGCGTGACGTTCAGGATCTCGTTGCAGCCCTCGAGCCCCTGGAAGTCGGTGGCGATGTCGAGGTCGTGCCGCTGGAGCATCGTCCCCATGGCACCGTCGGCGATCACGACGCGGGATGCGAGGGCATCCAGCAGCGCCTCGGCGCGAGCTGTTCGCGGCACCGCGTCGATGTCGAGGGCGAAGCGGGGCGCGGGCGGGGCGGCGGTCACCGCCCGATTCTCGCACGGCGGGCCCGCGCCCGCGCGATGGTGCGCATGCCCAGCCCCAGCCCCCTGTGACAGACTGGGCGGAAGGAGGCAGCCATGCTCACTCGCATCCGTCGCACGTTCCGACGCATCATCTTCGGGAAGCCGATCAGCCACGAGGAGCAGCGGGCCGCGCAGGCCGGCATGTACCGCGACCAGAGGGTCGTGCAGCAGCAGGCCGCCCGTCAGGTCGGCGCCGGCGCGCCGTTCCTCTGAGCGCCGTGCCCCTCCCCCCACTCACCGACCTGCTGTCGACGGCGCGGGTCGTCGCACTGCCGCTCGTGACGAGATTCCGCGGCGTCGACCATCGCGAAGCTCTCCTCCTCGAGGGCCCTGCGGGGTGGACGGAGTTCTCGCCGTTCCTCGAGTACGACGACGCCGAGGCCTCGACGTGGCTCGCTGCGGCCCTGGATTTCGGGTGGCAGGCGCAACCCACGCCCGTGCGGAGCACCGTCCCGGTCAACGCGACCGTGCCGGCGGTGGATGCCGCGGCGGTCGCCGACGTGCTCGCACGCTTCGACGGATGCCGCACGGCGAAGGTCAAGGTCGCCGAACGCGGGCAGCGTCTCGCCGACGACGTCGCGCGCGTGCGAGCCGTGCGCACGGCCATGGGGCCGGAGGGACGCGTCCGGCTGGATGCCAACGGCGGCTGGAACGTCGACGAGGCGGAGCACGCCGTGCACGCCCTCGCCGAGTTCGACCTCGAGTACCTGGAGCAGCCCTGCGCCACCGTCGAGGAGCTCACCGAACTGCGCGAGCGCATCGCCGACTGGGACATCCCCGTCGCGGCGGACGAGTCGGTGCGGAAGGCCGCCGACCCGCTCGCGGTCGCGCGGGCGGGTGCCGCCGACCTCATCGTCGTGAAGGCGCAGCCGCTCGGCGGGGCGCGGCGCGCGCTCGGCATCGTCGCCGAGGCAGGGCTGCCCGCCGTCGTGTCGAGCGCGCTCGACACGAGCGTCGGCCTCGCGATGGGCCTCGCCCTCGCCGCCGCCCTGCCCGACCTTCCCTACGACTGCGGTCTCGGCACGGCGTCGCTCCTCGCGGCGGACGTCACGACGGAGCCGCTCCGACCCGAAGCCGGCGTGCTCAAGGTGCGTCGCGTGACGCCGGATGCCACGTTGCTCGAGCGTCACGCCGCCGACGCCGACCGACGCGAGTGGTGGCTCGCACGCCTCGAGCGCTGTCACGCCCTGCTTGCCGGCACGCCCTGACGGGCCCCGGCGCCCGGACTCAGCTCGGGTCGATCAGGATCTCGACGATCCTCGCGAGGCGGTCGTTCATCAGCCCGGCGACCTCCGTCGCAGGGCGCCCTTCGAGCGTCGCGCGTGCACACGTGTCGTCGGAGACGTCGACGAGCAACTGCGCGGCATCCCCGAGCGGGAGCCGCAGGCGAAGGCCGTAGGCATCCACGACGGCCTGCATGATGCCCTCCACGCGTGAGCGGAGAACGCCCTGCCACGCGAGGTACGCCTGCGCGAGCTTCGGGTCGCGCAGCGCCTGCGCGCGGATCTCGCTGATGAGGTGCGGCTCCATTCGCTCGCTGAAGGATGCTCCGACGACCTGTCGGACGAGCGCCGAGGTGTCGGCGAGCGCATCCGGTCCGAGGTCGCGCACGCGCACCGCGACCTCGTCGAGCTTCTCCTCGGCGAGCTGGGTGATGAGCGCGAGGAACAGCTCGTCCTTCGAGTCGAAATTGGAGTAGAACGCTCCCCGCGTGAAGCCCGCGCGCTCGCAGATCATCTCGACCGACGCGGCATCCATGCCGACCTCGCCGAAGATCTCGTGGGCGGCGGCGAGCAGCCGCGCGCGGGTCTGCTCGCGACGGCGGGAACCGGCACGCTGCGTCACATCGCTCACGACAACTCCTTTCCTGCCATCTTCACACCCGGCACCCAGACTTGTGGCCGGGGCATCTCCTAGGATACATCTATGTATCGGATACAGTGGTGTATCGAATCCCTCTGACCCTCTGACGTCCGGAGCGCCCGTGTCCACTCTCCTCTACTCGCTCGGCCACTGGTCGTACCGTCACCCGTGGCGCGTGCTCGTCTCGTGGCTGCTGCTCATCGGCGTGGTCGGCGGCGCCGTCGGCGCCGGCATCGCGACGGGAGCCGTCAAGGGCTTCGACAACTCCTTCTCGATCCCGGGCACCGAGGGCGAGGCGGGGCTGAAGCTCCTGAACCGCACGTTCCCGCAGGCGAGCGGCACGAGCGCCCAGATCATCGTGGTCGCCGCCCCAGGGGAGCGGATCGACAAGGCGCCGTACACCGACGAGATCGCCTCTACCGTGAAGGACCTCGGCGCCCTGGATGGCGTGCTGGCCGTGACCGACCCGTTCAACAAGATGGTGAGCGGCATGGTGAGCGACGACGGCGAAGCCGCACTCATCCGCATGCAGTTCAAGGGCACCGTCACCGACGTGCCCGCTGCCACGAAGACCTCCCTCACGGACCTCGCCGACACCATGGCGAGTGCCCTCCCCGACGGCGCGAAGGTCGTCGTCGGCGGCGACCTGTTCTCGACCTCCCTACCCTCCCTGTCGCTCGTCGAGGTCGTCGGTGTGCTGATCGCACTGTTCGTCCTCATCGTGACGTTCCGCTCGCTCGCGGTCGCGTGGTTCCCGCTTGTGAGCGCCCTCATCGGCGTCGTCCTCGCGATCACCCTCATCTACGCCTCGACCGCGTTCGCCACGGTGTCCTCGACGACCCCGATGCTCGCGATCATGCTGGGGCTCGCCGTCGGCATCGACTACGCGCTGTTCATCGTCGCGCGACATCAGGATCAGGTGCGCTCCGGCATCGCCCCCGAGGAATCCGCGGCCCGCGCGACCGGCACGGCCGGGTCTGCCGTCGTGTTCGCGGGCGTCACCGTCCTCATCGCCCTGATCGGTCTCGGCTTCGCGGGCATCCCGTTCCTCACGACGATGGGCATCGCCGCCGCCGGCGCGGTCGCCGTCGCGGTGCTCGTCGCCGTGACCCTCACCCCCGCTCTCCTCGGCTTCGCGAAGGAGCGCGTCGCAGGCTGGGGCCACGGCCTCGGGCGCGGCGCCCGCATCGGTCGCACCGCCCGGCGCCGCCCGGCTGCCGCTGCCGCCGGCGACGCGACCGCCGACACCGTGCCGGATGCCATGCCGACGGATGCCACCGACACGGACGCCACCCAGACGCGCCGTTCCGCGGCTCTCGCACCCGCCGCCGGCGCCCCGCTCAAGAAGTCGAACCGGTGGGTCATGCTCGTCACGCGGCATCCCATCGTCACGACGCTCGCCGTCATCGTGACGCTCGGCATCGTCGCCATCCCCGCGGCGAGCCTGCAGCTCGCCCTCCCGAACGCCGGCATGCAGCCGACGTCGAGCGAAGCGCGTCAGGCATACGACCTGACCGCCGAGCACTTCGGCGCAGGCGCGAACGGCCCCCTCATCCTCACCGGCACGATCGTGACCTCGACCGACCCGCTCGGCCTCATGGCCGACCTCAAGGCCGCGGTCGAGAAGATCCCGGGCGTGAAGGAGGTCGCTCTCGCCACCCCCAACGAGACGGCCGACACGGGCCTCGTGCAGGTCGTCCCCGAGACGGGGCCCGACGACCCGCGCACCGCGGCGCTCGTGCGTGAACTCCGTTCGCACCACGACGAGTGGCTGAAGACGTACGGCGTCGACCTCAAGGTGACGGGCTTCACGGCCATCGCGATCGACATCTCCGACCGCCTCGGCGCCGCCCTGCTCCCCTTCGGCCTGTTCGTCGTCGGGCTGTCGTTCCTCCTCCTCATGATCGTGTTCCGCTCGATCTGGGTGCCGCTGAAGGCGACGCTCGGCTACCTGCTGTCGATCCTCGCGGCGTTCGGCGTCGTGGCGGCGGTGTTCGAGTGGGGTTGGCTCGCCGACGCCCTGCACGTGACCCGCACGGGCCCCGTCATCTCGTTCATGCCGATCATCCTCATGGGCGTCCTCTTCGGGCTCGCGATGGACTACGAGGTGTTCCTCGTCTCGCGCATGCGCGAGGACTACGTCCACACCCGCCGCGCGCGCGGGGGCCGCGCCGACCGGCAGACCGCGATCGGCGCCGTCCGCTCGGGGTTCACCGCCTCGGCACGCGTCGTGACCGCCGCCGCCGTGATCATGTTCGCCGTGTTCGCCGCGTTCGTTCCCGAAGGCGACACGTCGATCAAACCCATCGCCCTCGGGCTCGCCGCGGGCATCGCGATCGACGCGTTCCTCATCCGCATGACGCTCGGACCCGCGATCATGGCTCTCCTCGGCGAGAAGGCGTGGTGGATGCCCCGTTGGCTCGACCGCGCACTGCCGCACTTCGACATCGAGGGCGAGGCCGTCGAGCGCGAACTGGCTTTGGCGGAGTGGCCTGAACCCGGCAGCCGCGCACCGCTCGTCGGTGAGGGCGTCGGCGTGACGGTCGACGGCGGACGCGGCGTCGGCGAGGTCGTGCTGTTCGCGGATGCCGCGTTCCGCATCGCTCAGGGCGAGACCCTGCTCGTGACGGCCGCAGACCCCCGCGCGGGGCGCGCGTTCGTGCTGATGGCGGCGGGCCGGCTCGACCCGACCGCCGGGCGGCTGCGTGTCGCCGGGCACCTGCTGCCCGGCCGCGCGGCGTGGGTGCGCGCGCACGTGGGCGTCGCCT
>JASCPG010000003.1 GCA_029960085.1 Microbacteriaceae bacterium PS02067
CCCCCCCCCCCCCCCCCAAAACCCCCCGGGGGGGGGGGGGGGGGGGCGCCCCGGCCCCCCCCCCCCCCCCCCCACCCCCGCCTCCCCGCGTCCGCCGAAGCACACGGAGAAGTCATGACCGACACGCATACCGCGCCGCCGCGCCAGCGTTCCGCGAAATCCGCGAAACAGCCCGCCGCACAGGCCGCGCCGCAGTCCCGCACGAACGCGCTCATCGCGGTCGTCGCCGCGATCCTCGTGGTCGCCCTCTTCCTCTTCCTGATCCTCCAGCAGCCCCGCGAGACCAAGCCGACGTCCATCGGCTTCTCGCTGAACAGCTTCTTCCGCTGGTTGGGCAATCAGAACCAGCTGGTGCAGATCCCGATCGTCCTCGTCGTGTTCGGCGCGGTCGTGGGCATCCTGCTGCTGCTGATCGAGTACGCCCCCCGCCCGGGCAAGCTGTACTTCTGGATCCGGCTCGTCGCGTGCTTCGCGCTGCCGGTCCTCGCGTTCATGCTGCTGCGGCCGTACCAGAACGCGCTGCTGTACGTCCTCGGCATCGCGGTCGTGCTCGGCGGAGCGATGTTCCTGCTCGACTACCGGTCGCGCGAGGGCGCGGGCTACCACTTCCAGCTGGTGCTGTTCGCGGCCCCTGCCGCGATCCTGCTGCTTGTGGGCCTCGTCTACCCGGCGATCGCCACGTTCGTCCAGTCGTTCTTCGACAAGACGGGCAAGGACTTCGTCGGCATGGACAACTACGTCTGGGTCTTCACCCAGCCGGAAGGCACCTGGTCGGTCATCAACACCCTCATCTGGGTGCTCATCGCCCCCGCCTTCGCGACGGTCATCGGGCTCGCGTACGCCGTGTTCATCGACCGGGCGGCGGGGGAGAAGTTCCTGAAGGTCCTCATCTTCATGCCGTTCGCGATCTCGTTCGTCGGCGCGGGCATCATCTGGAAGTTCGTGTACGACTACCGGCAGGGCGACCAGCTGGGCATCCTGAACGCGATCGTCACGCTCTTCGGCGGTGAGCCGGTGTCGTGGCTGGCGGTGACTCCGCTCGTGAACAGCCTCTTGCTCATGGTGGTGTTCATCTGGAGCCAGACGGGCCTCGCGATGGTCATCCTCTCCGCGGCGATCAAGGCGGTCCCGCCGGAGCAGAACGAGGCGGCCGAGCTCGACGGGGCGAACGCCTGGCAGCGCTTCCGCAACGTCACGGTCCCCGGCATCCGTTCCGCGATCGTCGTCGTGGTCACCACCGTCGCCATCGGCGCGCTGAAGATCTACGACATCGTCGCGGTGATGACCGGCGGTCGCGCCAACACCTCCGTGCTGGCGTTCGAGATGGTCAACCAGCAGCAGCGGTTCCAGTCCTACGGACACTCGGCCGCCCTCGCCGTCGTGCTGTTCCTGTTCGTCACGCCGTTGATCGTGTTCAACGTCATCCAGATCCGGAAGCAGAGGGAGATCCGATGAGCACCGGAGTCGACATCATCGAGCCGATCGCCGACACGCGCACGGCTCGCCAGGTGGCGCGGGACACGCGCAAGCACGAGGCGATGGCGCGCAAGCGCCTCACCTCCAGGGGTGCGACGATCGCCGCGCTGATCATCGCGATCTTCTGGACGATCCCCACGTTCGGCCTGTTCGTGACGTCGTTCCGCCCCGGCGCGGACGTGCAGTCGACCGGTTGGTGGACGATCTTCACGAACCCGTCCTTCACGCTCGACAACTACGAGCAGGCACTGAACTCCGGCGGCACGGCGCTGACCCTCGGCGAGTCGTTCCTCAACTCGCTGGCGATCACGATCCCGGTCGTTTTCTTCGCGCTCGCGGTCGCGTCGCTCCTGGCGTACGCATTCGCGTGGATCGACTTCAAGGGCCGCAACATCGCGTTCGTCGCGGTGTTCGCGCTCCAGATCGTGCCTCTGCAGATGGCCCTCGTGCCGCTGCTGAGCCTGTTCTCGCGCGGCCTGACGATCGGCGACGTGACGATCTTCCCCGGGTTCGATCTGCGCGACATGACGCACAGCTTCGCGACGGTGTGGATCGCCCACACGATCTTCGCGCTGCCGCTCGCGGTGTTCCTCCTCCACAACTTCATCTCGGAGATCCCGAGCGAGGTCATCGAGGCGGCCCGTGTGGACGGGGCAGGTCACGGGCAGATCTTCTTCCGGATGATCCTGCCGCTGGCGGCGCCCGCGCTCGCCTCGTTCGCCGTGCTGGAGTTCATCTGGGTGTGGAACGACCTGCTGGTGGCGACGATCTTCGCACCGTCGTCATCGCTGCCGCTGACCCAATCGCTCAACTCGCTGTCGGGCACGTGGGGCAACAAGTGGTTCCTGCAGGCGGCCGGTACGTTCATCTCGATCATCGTGCCGCTGCTGGTGTTCTTCGGACTGCAGAGGTTCTTCGTCCGAGGCCTGCTCGCGGGTGCCACGAAGGGCTGAGTCGGACTGAGCACGGCGACGCGCCGCCGGGACGGATGTGACGAGCATCCCCCGGCGGCGCGTTTCGCCGTGTCGGCGGACCGCACCGGACCGCCTGGACGCCCGCCGCAGCGGTCCTAGGCTGGGGTCATGTCCTCCGACATCGAGAACGTCGACGTCGACATCGCGCGGGGGCTGAGCTCCGACGACGTCGCACGGCGGGTCGCGGCCGGCCAGACGAACGCATATCGCGCCGACACGAGCCGGAGTGCCGCGAGCATCATCCGGGCGAACGTCTTCACGCTGTTCAACGGGATCGTCTTCGCCTGCTTCGGCATCCTGTTCGCCCTCGGACGGTGGCAGGACGCCCTTTTCGGCTTCGCGGCGATCGCCAACGCGATCATCGGGTCGGTGCAGGAGTTCCGAGCCAAGGCAGCCCTCGACAAGCTGGCGCTCATGAACGCCGCCTCCGCGCGGGTACGACGCGACGCGGTGGAATCCGAGATCCCGCCGGGAGAGGTGGTGCTCGGCGACATCCTCGTGCTGCGCGCAGGTGACCAGGTCCCCGCCGACGCGCGCGTCGTGTCGGTGCACGGGCTTGAGATCGACGAGTCGATGCTCACGGGCGAGGCCGACGCCGTCGACAAGAAGGTCGGCGACGAGGCGCTGTCGGGCTCGATCGTGGTCGCGGGCGAGGGCGCCGCGCAGGTCGTGCGGGTCGGGGCGGATGCCTACGCCAACGCCTTCGCCGACGAGGCGAAGCGGTTCTCCCTCGTCGGGTCGGAGCTGCGTGACTCGATCAACCGGGTGCTCACCTGGGTGGGCTGGGGGATCGGGCCGATCGGACTGCTCGTCCTGAACGCCCAGATGCAGGTCGCGGGCGGCTGGCGCCGGGCGTGGAACGACGGCACCTGGGTGCAGGCGGTCGTGAACACGATCGCCTCGGTGACGGCGATGATCCCTCTCGGCCTTGTGCTGATGACGTCGATCGCGTTCGCGGTGGGCGCCGCACGCCTGGCCGCACGCAAGGTCCTCGTCAACGAGCTGCCCGCCGTGGAGGGTCTGGCGCGCGTCGACGTGATCTGTCTCGACAAGACCGGGACCCTCACCGAGGGCGAGATCACCTACGGCGACGCGACCGAGCTGACCCCCGTCGACGGCTGGCGCGCGGCCCTGCGCTGGTACGGGACCGCCCCGGATGCCAACGCGACGGCGCGGACCCTCGCGGCGCCGTTCGCCGCGGAGGAGGAGCGGGACGCCGTGGAGGCCATCGCGTTCTCCTCCGCACGCAAGTGGAGCGCCGTCTCCTTCGACGCACACGAGGGCACGTGGGTGCTCGGCGCCCCCGAGATGGTGTTCGGGTCCGCCGCGACCGACGCAGGCGACCCGCTCGGCGCCGCCGTCATCGAACGCGCGTCGTCGGGGCGGCGCACCCTCGTGCTCGCGCACACCGCGGCATCCCTCACGAGCGACGACGTCGACGCCGAGCGCCTTCCAGGCGGCCTTGTGGCGGTCGCGGTGCTCACCTTCCGCGAGAAGGTGCGCGACGACGCCGCACAGACCCTCGCCTACTTCGATGAGCAAGGCGTCGGCATCCGTGTGATCTCGGGTGACAACCCGCGGACGGTGGCCGCGATCGCGCGTGAAGTCGGCCTCGACGTCGCGGAGGGCTACGACGCCCGCACTCTGCCCGAGGACGACGAGGCGCTCGCCGAGGTGATGGAGACCACGCAGGTGTTCGGTCGCGTCACGCCCGACCAGAAGAAACGCATCGTCCTCGCGCTCCAGTCGCGCGGGCACACGGTGGCGATGACCGGCGACGGTGTCAACGACGCCCTCGCCATCAAGACCGCCGACATGGGCATCGCGATGAACTCGGGCGCCGCCGCGACGAAGGCCGTCGCGCGCCTCGTGCTGCTCGACGGCAAGTTCTCGCACCTGCCCGACGTCGTCGCCGAAGGCCGCCAGGTCATCGCGAACATCGAACGCGTGTCGATGCTCTTCCTCACCAAGACGGTCTACGCGACGCTGCTCGCGATCCTCTTCGGCATCCTGGTGCTGGAGTTCCCCTTCCTCCCGCGGCAGCTGTCCATCACCGACGGGCTGACGATCGGCATCCCGGCGTTCTTCCTCGCGCTCATGCCGAATGCGCAGCGGTACATCCCGGGGTTCCTGCGTCGTTCGCTGAGTTTCGCGATCCCCGCCGGCATCGTCGTCGCCTCGACACTGACCGTGTACACGCTGATCATCCGGTCGCAGAATGTCGACGCAGACGCGCGACGGACCGGGGCGACCATCATCCTCGCGGTCGTCGGCATCTGGATCCTGGGGATCCTCGCCCGCCCGCTCAACCGGTACAAGGGTGCGGTCGTCGGCGCGATGTTCGTCGCGCTCGTGGTGATCTTCTCCATCGGCTTCATCCGCGGGTTCTTCGAGCTCGTGGATCCGGGCGAGGGCGCCGCGGTCACCGTGGCGCTGTGCTGCCTCGTGGCGATCGTCCTCATCGAGATCGTCCGCTTCTTCCAGAAGCGATACGTCGCGCGCACGCAGTCGGAGGGCGGCACCCCCGCGATCGCCGCGCATCCCATGGATGCCCCGAGCCGACCCGTGCCGGTGACGATCGCCGTCGTCCTCGTCTACCTCGGTGGCCTCGCGAGCGCGCTGTTCGGCATCCTGTTCCTCCTCGCGCGTTACGCGGTCGAGGCGGGAGACGTCGTCGACGTGTCTCTCGTGGGCGTCGGGATCATCCTGTCCGGCCTGCTGTCCGTCGCGGCCGCATCGGGGCTCGGGCGGGGGAGCGGCCTGTCGCGCGTGTTCGTGACCGTGCTGGGGGCGGCGCTGATCGCCCTGCAGCTCTGGGGCCTCGTGATCGACCACCACTGGTCGACGTGGGCAGTCATGCAGATCGTCCTCTACGGCGCCGTCATCGCGGTGCTCTGGCTGCCCTCCGCGGGGAGGTTCTTCCGTCCCGTGCTCCACGCCGGCGACTGAGCCCTCAGGGCGTGCAGGCGAGGCCCTCGCGAAGCGACGTCATGAGGTCGATCTCGGCGGACTGCGTCGCGACGATCCCCTGCGCCACCTGAAGAGCGCGCGGATCCGAGCCGAGATCGATGAGCGCTTGCGCCATGGGGATCGCGCCCTGGTGGTGGCGGATCATGAGCGAGAGGAACGTGCAGTCGGCGGTCGTCCCCGTCTCCGCCTGCATCGCCGCGATCTCGGCGTCGGTCGCCATGCCCATCTGCTGCAGCAGCTCGGCCTCGGTGGGGGTGGCCGCACCGGAGGCCGCGTGGCCGTGCGCGTTCTCGGTGCCCGCCATCCATGCCATGATCGGCCGGTCGCCGCGCTGGGGGAGGTTCCACTTCACGAGCCAGTCGTAGAACTCGCCGCGCTGGGCGGACTGCCCTGTGGCGATGTCGTAGGCCAGCACACGGACGTCCTCGTTCTGCGTCGTGCGGTAGATGTCCATCGACAGCTGCACGGCCTGCGCGTGGTGGATCTGCATGTCGCGGGCGAACCCCGCCTCGGGCGAGGTGTTCCCCGGCGTCGCGACGCCTTGCGCCGCGCCGAACGTCGAGAAGCGGCCGATCGCGAACGCGATCCCCGCGATCGCCAGCGCGACCAGCAGCACGGCCCACCACGGCGGAAGCGTGCGGCCCTGCCGTGGTGCGTCGGTCACGACTGCTTTCCCGGACCGTCGATCGCGCCCGTGCACGCCGAGCCCGGCTCGGGCACGTTCTGGTTGCGCCAGTACTCCTCGAGGAACTCGGGGATGCGCGCATCGGAGGCATCCTGCACCTTCAGCTGTGCGTTCCAGGCGCTCAGCACGATGGGGCTCGGAAGGCCGACGTAGGGGGAGAGGATCACGTACGACGACGGGAGCTCGGCCTTGAGCGTGGCGAGCGCGTCGCCGGTCACGAGGTCGGCGTCGTAGGTGACCCAGACCGCGCCGTGCTCGAGCGAGTGCACGGCGTTCTCGTTCTGCTGCGGCTCGTCGTAGATGCCGCAGTTGAGCCAGATCGGGTTGTGCGGCCCGCCGGCGGGCGGGGTCTGCGGGTAGTCGACGGTGCCCTCGGTGTGCCGCGTCTCGTTCGTGAAGGTCTCCACGCCGTCGATCTTGGCGCCCGAGCCGCCGGCCGTGTACGTCGGGGCGGGCGGCGGTGCGAGGACGATGGATGCCGCGATGAGCCCGACGACGGTGAGGGCCGCGACACCGCCGACGGCCCACCAGACGATCTTGCCGCGGCGGCGCTTGGCGAGCTGCCGCTGGTATTCGGCGAGCTTCTCCTGCTTCTGCTGCTCGCGCTGCTGTTTGACGGTGAGGTCCAGGCGTGCCTGTGTGGCGGGGTTTCCGCTCGTGCGCTTGCCGGGTGTGGGGGAGGAAGAGGAAGTCGGGGTCATGTGCGTGATCTCGGCTGAGGGACGCCGTGCTGCTGTCACGGCCCTTTCGATCCTATGCACGCGGATGGGTCCGGAGGCTGGGAAGACGATAAGATCATCCGTACGCCGAATCGTTTCGAGCACGTCGGCGTCGTTCTTCGGCCCGACCTCCGGGCACCCTCCTTTTCCTGCCCTCGATCGACGGGATCCCGTGCGCGACAGCGACTCTCAGCCCCAGGCGTCACCGAATCATCCCTCGAGCGGGGCGATCCGCACGCTCGGGGCGAACCCCGCGACGGCGCCGATCGTGCTCCACCCGGGCGATGCGATCAGCGCGTCGCGACGCGTCGTCTACATCATCCTGCTGGGCGCGCTCACGGCGCTCGGGCCGTTCACGATCGATCTCTACCTGCCCGCCTTCCCGCTGCTGCGCGAGGACTTCCACACGACGGATGCGGCGATCCAGTTGACGCTCACGGGCACGATGATCGGGTTCGCGCTCGGCCAACTCGTGATCGGCCCGCTCAGTGACAAGGTCGGCCGCCGCGTCCCGCTGCTCGCGGTGACGGCGCTGCATGTCCTCGCGAGCGTGGCCGCGGCGTTCGCGCCGACGCTCGAGCTTCTCGCCGTCGCGCGCGTGCTGATGGGCGTCGGTGCCGCCGCCGGCGGTGTCGTCGCGATGGCGATCGTGCGCGACCTCTTCGGCGGACGTCGCCTCGTCGTGATGCTGAGCCGGCTCTCCCTCGTCTCGGGCGTCGCGCCCGTGGTGGCGCCGCTCATCGGCTCCGCGCTTCTCGCGGTCATGCCGTGGCGCGGCATCTTCGTTGTCCTCGCCGTGTACGGACTCGTCATGCTGGTCTCGGCGATCGCGCTCGTCCCCGAGACGCTGCCGCCCGCGCGGCGCTCCGAGCGGGGCACCACCACGGTCTGGCAGCGCTACCGCAGCGTCTTCAGCGACCGGGTTTTCATCGGCGTCCTGATCATCGGCACCATGACGTTCAGCGGCGTCTTCTCGTACCTGTCCTCGTCGTCGTTCCTGTTCCAGGAGAGTTACGGATTCGACGCGCAGCAGTATGGGCTGCTGTTCGCCGCGAACTCGCTCGGCCTCGTCGTGGGCGTGCAGACGGCGGCCCGGCTCGCCGCCCGCTACGGCCCACAGTGGGTGCTCGCGTTCTCGACCGCCGTGCTCGTCGCCGCGGCGATCGCGATCATCGTCGCCGATCAGGCTGGCCTCGGGCTCTGGGGCACGGTCGTCCCGCTGTTCGTCTTCATGACCGCGTGCGGGTTCACCTTCCCCTGCGTGCAGGTGCTCGCCCTCGACCGCCACGGCAAGGCCGCCGGCACCGCGGCATCCATCCTCGGCGCCGCGAACTTCGGCGTCGCGGGGCTCATCTCCCCGGCCGTGGGTCTCATCTCCCGCGGCACGGGGATCACGGCGACGACGATGGCGATCGTCATGGTCGCGTGCGCGGTGATCGGATGCCTGTCGCTGTGGCTCATCGTGCGTCCGCGCACGGTCGAGCGTCTCGCGCCCTAGCCCGCCGTCGCTCGGGCAGGCACCCCCGGCGCCCGCCATATGTCCGTCGGGCACAATGGGGCGATGCGAGCCGATCCCGAATCACCCCGCGCGGTGGATGACGCCGCCATCACGACAGCGCTGCAGCGCCTCATCGTCGGCGTCCTGCTCGTCGCAGCGGCGATCGCCGTCGGCATCCTGGTGGTCGTCGAAGCCGACGTCGACCTCGACGAATGGTGGAACGGCTTCGTGTCGACGTTCGCGTTCCTCCGGCCGCTCGCGCTGGGGATGGACTTCCTCGGGGGCGGCTGGTTCGCGACCTTCGTCGTTCCCCTCTTCGGTGTCGCACTCATGCTCCTGCTGCGACGCCCGTGGGGAGCCGTGTTCGTCGTCATCGCCTCCGCCGCCAGCGCGGGCGGCGTGCAGCTGCTGAAGGCGATGTTCGGGCGCGCGCGCCCGGAGGACATGATCGTCGTCTCCGACCACGGCTCCTTCCCCTCCGGCCACACGGCGAACGCGGCGACCCTCGCGGTCATCGCGACCGTCCTGGTGCCGCGCGTGTGGGTCGCGCTCGTCGGCACAGCGTGGGTGTTCGCGATGGCGTTCAGCCGCACGGAGGTGCACGCGCACTGGCTGAGCGACACGGTCGGGGGCGCGCTCGTCGGGGCAGGGTTCGCGCTCATCGTCGCTGCGGCGCTCACGCCGCGACTCGCGGCGGAGGGCGATCAGGCGTCTGCAGTCGGCAGGCGGCCCTACCGGTCTGTGCGGACGGGCGCAAGCGCCTGACATCTCCGCGTGGGGTGGGTACCGTTGCCGGCATGAGCGAAGCCCCCGAACTGTCTGCGCCTACGGGGCGCGAACCGGCCCTGCGCGCGGCGCCGCGCCCGGACGGCACCGCGCCGCGCGCGCTCGTGCTGGGGGCGACCGGCTACATCGGCGGACGCCTCGTGCCGAGGCTCATCGCCGCGGGCTACCGCGTGCGGGTGCTCGTGCGGGACCCGGCGCGTCTCGGCGCCTTCGACTGGGGCGGCGACGTCGAGGCGATCGAGGGGTCGGCGACTGACGACGCGGCCGTGGCGCGCGCCTGCGCCGAGGTCGATGTGCTCTACTACCTCATCCATTCCATGGGTCAGGGGAAGGGCTTCGAGGCGGCCGATCTCGCGGCCGCGCGCACCGTGGCGGATGCCGCGGCGCGGGCATCCGTCGGCCGCATCGTCTACCTCGGCGGCTTGCATCCGGACGGGGTCGAACTCAGCCCGCACCTGCGCTCGCGTGTCGCGGTGGGCGAGGTGTTCCTGCACAGCGGCGTGCCGACGATCGACCTGCAGGCGGGCGTCGTGATCGGATCGGGGTCGGCGTCGTTCGAGATGATCCGCCATCTCACCGAGGTGCTGCCGTACATGCCGGCGCCGCGCTGGGTGCGAAACCGCATCCAGCCGATCGCCGTCCGCGACGTGCTGCACTACCTGCTGGGAGCGGCGCGCATCGATCCGCAGGTCAGCCGGGCGCTCGACATCGGCGGCCCCGACGTGCTGCGCTACGGCCAGATGATGAACGGCTATGCCGTCGAGGCGGGGCTCCGGCAGCGACCGATCGCCGCGCTCCCCGTGTTCACGCCGGGACTCGCGTCACACTGGGTGAATGTCGTGACGCCCGTGCCGCGTTCCATCGCGCGTCCGCTCATCGCCTCGCTCATGCACGACTGCGTCATGGATGATCACGACGTGGACGCGTTCATCCCGCGCCCTGAGGGCGGGCTCACCCCCTACCGTGCAGCCGTGGCACTCGCGCTCGGTCGGGTCGAGGCCGATACGGTGGAGACGAGCTGGCAGGATGCCGAGGTCACCGGCGTCCCGTCCGATCCGCTCCCGTCCGACCCGGAGTGGGCGGGTCGCACCGTCTACACCGATGTGCGGAGCCTCGCCACCCGCGCTCCCGTGGAGGATCTGTGGTCGGTCATCGCGGGGATCGGCGGCGCGAACGGGTGGTATTCCGCGCCGCTGCTGTGGGCGTTGCGCGGCTGGATGGACCGCCTCGTCGGCGGCGTCGGGCTCTCGCGCGGACGCCGCAGTCGCGCACGCGTCGCGGTCGGCGACGTGGTCGACTTCTGGCGTGTGGAGAAAGTCGAGCCCGAGCGGCTGCTGCGCCTGCGCGCCGAGATGAAGGTGCCCGGACTCGCGTGGCTCGATCTGGCCTGCGAGCCGTCCGCGGACGCGCGCGGCGGCTCGGTGTACCGGCAGCGGGCCGTGTTCTTCCCCTCGGGGCTGCCAGGGCGTCTCTACTGGCTCGCCGTCCTGCCGTTCCACGGCTTCATCTTCCGCGGGATGGCGGAGCGGATCACGCAGGCGGCCGAGGCGGAGGCGGAGATCCGGTCGGCGGAGGGCGTCTCGTAGACTCGCCGGATGCCACACCTCCGTTCTTTCCGGCCCGGTGACGAGCCCGCGCTCGAGGCGATCTGCCTCGCGACCGCGGATGCCGGCGGGGATGCGGCGGGGATGCTCACCGACGACGATCTGTGGGCGCAGCTGTTCCTGTCGCCGTACCTCGCGCGGCATCCGGACCTCGCCCTCGTCGTCGAGACCGACGACGGCCGCCTCGCGGGTTACCTCGTGGGCACGGACGACACCGACTCGTTCGAAGACTGGTTCGCCCGCGAGTGGTGGCCGTCGCAGCGCGCTCGGTGGCCGCGCCCCGCGGGCGAGTCGACGTCGCGTCAGGACGAGCTCCTCCGCGACGCCGACGCGCGGGGCGCCGAGGCGTCGCCGCATGCGCAGGCGTATCCGGCGCACATGCACATCGACCTGCTGCCGGAGCTGCAGGGGCAGGGCTGGGGTCGTCGGCGGATCGAGACGTATCTCGGCCTGCTGCGCGCGAGGGGCGTCGCAGGAGTGCACCTCGCGGCCGACCCCTCCAACACGGGAGCCCTGGCCTTCTACCCGCGCGTCGGGTTCACGAGGCTCCCGACGGACGAGGACAGTGCCGTCTTCGGTCGATTCAGCTGATCTCGGTCGACAGCGTCTTGACGCGGCGGCGTTCGTGCAACGCGTGCGCGGGGGAGTGCGGCAGCATCCGGTCATCGACCAGCGTCGCGCCGTCCTCGTGCCAGCCGTGGCGCTCATAAAACTCCGCAGCACGCTCGTTGCCGTCGAGGACCCACAGCAGCGCCTGCCGGTAGCCGCTCCGCTGAAGGTGGGTCTCCGAAGCGGAGATCAGGGCGTGACCGACGCCCGAGCCCCAGGCATCCGGCAGTGCGTAGATCGCGAACAGCTGACCGTGATGGGGCAGCTCCGCCGTCTCCGACGGGCCGAGTGCGGCCCAGCCCACCACCTCGCCGGCCCGCTCCGCCACGAGGTCCGCGGTGCGCGGGTCGGCGTGCCGCCGCTCCCATCCGGCGACGCGCCGGGAGGTCTCGACATCGGCATCCAGCCGGTCGAGGATCTCAGGTGCGATGAGGCCGTCGTAGGCGATGCGCCACGATGCGACACGAACGTGCGAGATAGCGGCGGCGTCCGCCACGGTCGCCCGCCGCACGGTGACGCTCACGCGGCGACCACGCCGTCGACGAGGCGTACGGTGCGATCGACGAGGCCCGCGGGGACTGCCACGTGGGAGATCAGCACGACGGCTCGGTCGTCGCCCACGGCGGCGAGCAGGTCGGTGAGCAGGGCATCGGAGGCATCCGCGTCGACCCCCGCGGTCGGCTCGTCGAGCACGAGCACGGGGAAGCCGTGGAGGAGCGCCCGCGCGAGCGCGATCCGCTGCGCCTGTCCGCCCGACACCAGCGCCCCGCGCTCGCCGACCCGCGCGTCCAGCCCGCCGCGTTCGCGCAGCCAGTCGCCGAGGCCGACGCGTTCGAGCACGGCCTCGAGTTCGGCATCCGCGGCGCCTTCTCGTGCGAACAGGAGATTCTGCCGGATGTCCTCGTCGAAGAGCATCGGCTGCTGCTCGCACAGGCCCACCGTCTCGCGGACGTCGTCGGGGTTGAGCGAG
Organism: Microbacteriaceae bacterium PS02067; assembly: GCA_029960085.1. Taxonomy (GTDB): domain Bacteria; phylum Actinomycetota; class Actinomycetes; order Actinomycetales; family Microbacteriaceae; genus Microbacterium. The sequence continues at coordinate 12,292 of JASCPG010000003.1, forward strand.
GCGACGTCGACGCCGCCGATCGTGTAGCGGCCGGCGGAAGGCGAGAGGAAGCGCACCAGGACGTGCGCGAGGGTCGTCTTGCCGGCGCCGCTCGACCCGACGACGAGCACGCGCTCGCCGGGGCGGACGGTGAGATCCACGCCACGAAGGACCGGCTCGCTCGGCTCGGGCTGCGGCGCGTTGGCGAGGGTCGGCCAGTGTGCCGAGACGCCCGCCAGCACGAGACCATCACCGAGCGCGGGGCCGGCACCGGTCGGTGCCGGTGCGGACTCGGACGGGATGCCTGCGGGCACAGCGTCGGGGACGGACTCGGCGATGCGGGTCGCTGCGGCGCGCACCTGGCGCCATGCGGAGGCCGCCGCCGGCACGGAGGCGAACACCTCGAACACCGCCATCGGCACGAGGACGGCGACGGCGAAGGCGGGCCCCGTGATCTCGCCGTCGCTGAAAGCCGGAGCGCCCACCACGACGGCGAGGAGCGACGCCGCCCCCGCGCACACCGAGACGAGGGCCGTGCTGCCGGCCTGTGCGCCGGCTCGGCGGGTGACGGCCCGCCGCAGCGCGGCGTCGGCGGCGGTGATGCGCTCGGCGCTCTGCGCCGCGGCTCCGTAGGTGACGAGGACATCGAGGCTCGCGAGGTGGTCGAGCACGGCATCGGCGAGCCGGGCGCGCAGCGGGGCGATGGAGCGCTCGGCGCGCGAACCCGACGCCCAACCCCAGGCCAGCGCGACGAGCGCGGCGACGGCGAGGCATCCGAGCAGCGTCAGGGCCGCAGGCCACCAGACGAACGCGACCAGCACGACCGCGCCGAGTGCGACGGCGGCCGACGACACGAGCGGGAGCACGACCCGCAGGGGCAGGTTCTGCAGCTCGTCGACATCGTCGACGAGCGCGCCGAGCACCGAACCGCGCTTGGTGCGGGCGAGGCCGTCGGGCGCGAGCGGGATGACCCGCCGCACGAGATCGGTGCGGGTGACGGCGAGTTGGCGCAGCGCCGCGTCGTGGCTCGCGAGGCGCTCGGTGTAGCGGAAGGCCGCGCGGCTCAGCGCGAACGCGCGGACGCCCACGACCGCGGCCGACAGGTACATGACGGGCGGCTGCTCGCTCGCGCGCACGATGAGCCACGCGCTGCAGGCGAGGAGGGCGACGGCGGATGCCTCGGAGAGGAATCCGGCGGCCGCACCCGGCCAGAACCGGCGCGGCGACGGCATCGCGAGGCGCAGGATGTCGACCGCGGTGGTCATGCGCGCACCCCCGCGCTCTGGGGGACGGCTCGCGGTGCGAGGGTGACCACGTCGTCGGCGATCGTGCGGGCGGAGTGCCGGTGCGAGACGAGCAGGACGGTCGCGCCCTCGTCCGCGACCGCACGGACCGCCCGCCACAGGGTGGCTTCGGTGTCGGCGTCGAGCGCGGCGCTCGGTTCGTCGAGGGCGACGACCGACGCGCGTCCGCGCAGGCGCCGGTACAGCGCCCGGGCGACGGCGACGCGCTGCGCCTGTCCGCCCGACAGGCCGGCACCCTGCACGCCCAGGTCGCGGGCGGGCTCGATCGCCCCGGCACCGGCGAGGTCGAGTGCCCGCATGACGATGGCATTGTCGGGCGCCTCGTCGCCGAGGGCGACGTTGGTGGCGACCGTGCCAGCGATGAGTCCGGGCTGCTGTCCCGCCCAGGCGAGCCATTCCGACGCGTGGAGGTCGGTGACGGGCATCCCTCCGACGCTCGCCCGGCCCTCGAACCCGGCCGCGCCGCGCAGCGCCGCGAGGAGGCTCGACTTGCCCGACCCGCTCGGGCCTTCGATCAGGGTGACGGTGCCCGGCGCGGCGGTGAAGGACACCGGCGGTAGCAGGACGTCGCCCCGCCGGACGCGCAGATCGCGCACATCGAGGACTCCGTCGATCTGGCCGTCGAGGTTCTGGGTCGCGCCCGGGACCTCCCCGGATGCCTCGATAGCGCGTGCCTCGTCGAGCACGGCGAACACGTCGTCGGTGGCGGCGACACCCTCGGCGGCGGCGTGGAACTGCACGCCGACCTGACGCAGCGGCAGGTACGCCTCGGGGGCGAGCAGCAGGACGAAAAGGCCCACCGAGAGCGTCAGCGAACCGTCGATCAGGCGGAAGCCGATCGACACGGCGACGATCGCGACCGAGATGGAGGCCAGCAGTTCGAGCGCGAACCCGGAGAGGAACGACACCCGCAGCACCCGCATCGTCTCGGTGCGGTACGTGTCGGTGACGCGCTCGATGGAGCGGACGGCGCGATGCTGGCGGCCGAACACCTTGAGCGTCGCGAGCCCCTGCACGGTGTCGGCGAAGCGGGCGGCGAGGCGGCCGAGTGTCTGCCACTGCTTCTGCTGCACGCCGCGGGTCGCCAGCCCGATGAGCACCATGAACAGGGGGATGAGTGGGAGCGTGAAAAGCACCGTCAGGCCCGAGATCCAGTCCTGCCACCACATGACGGCGAGGATCACGGGCGTCGCGATCACGGTGAGGACGAGCTGCGGCAAATAGCGGCCGAAGTAGGCATCCAGCGCCTCGAGTCCGCGCCCGGCGGTCACGGCGAGTCGCGCTGTGTTGCGCCCTGCGAGCCAGCCCGGTCCAAGGCGGCCGACCGCGGCGACGAGCGCCTCACGCAGCTGAAGCTGAACGCGTGCGGATGCCCGCGCGCTGAGCGCCTCGCGTACCCACAGCAACACGGCGCGCGCAGCCACGACGGCCGCGAGCGCCGTCAGCACTCCGGACAGCTCGCTCCACGGCATCCCGTCGATGACGCCCGTGATCGCCCGCGTGAGCAGCCACGCGAACGCGATGATGACGGCGGTCTGTGCCGCACCGACGACGGCGATCGCGACGAAGAATACCCGCGACGCCGACGCGTACCGCATGAGGCGCGGATCGACCGGGCGCGAGCGCGGACGCTGGGTCATGGAGGCGGCGTCCGGCATCCCTCCATCCTCGCAGATCGCGCCTCTCCGGATCCCGGAGAGGCGATGCTGTCCGCGCCGCGCCGCGCCGCGCCGCGTCAGATGCAGATGGGATCGCCTGCGTCGACCGACTCGCCGCCGACCGTGTAGCTGCCGACGGCGCAGAGCAGCGTGTTCTCGGTCGGTCGGACGATGAGAGGGGTATAGACGCCCTGCACATCACCCAGGCTCGCGGTCTGACGGAGCGGACCATTGGCGGCGGTCTCGGGGTAGAGGCTGACCGACACGGATTCGTTCTCCCAGGCGTCGTACCGGGTGATGCGTGCCCACCCCGCGTAGCACTTGTTCGACCAGATGATCTCGATGAGGACGTTGTTTCGCTGCGCGCCGGTCGCAACCTTCGCGTCATCGACGCAGGGAGTCTGCGCCGCATCGAGGCCCGATGCCACGTTGATCTGAGCGCGTTCGTTGACGGCCTTCGGGAGCGCGGCGGCCACCTGGTCGCGGGTGAGTGTGGCGACCACCAGACCTGAGGTGACACCGCTGACGAAGCTGCCGACGAGGAGTGCCGCCGCGCACAGCACGATCGCCGTCCCGCGCCGCATCGTCCGGCGCGGGGCACGTGTGACCTCGACCTGAACGTCCGTACCGCGCGGGTCGATCGCGTGTGCGATGCGGTCGCGTCGGGCGATCCAAGAAGCCGGGTCGCCGCCGCAGGCTCTGACCAGTCGATCGAGGGTTCGCGCCGTCGGCAGGGTCTTTCCTGCGAACGCCTCCGAGAGCACGGAGCGTGAGATTCCGGTCTCGCTCTGCAGGCGCACGAGGGTCGGGCTGTCGGCTTCCAGTCGTAGGGCGCGGAGATCTGCTGCCAGTAGCCCGGGCGAGTCCTCGGGTTCTGCGGCAGCATCCGGTACCGGTTCCGCGGCGAGATCGGACATTCGCTCACCTACCCCATTCGTTCGATGTCGGAGGGAGACGCCGACCTTCGCTACAGCGTCCGGAGTTTCCGGACCTTCCGGTTCGGACTTTCTCGGACGGCGGACGTCACATCTCCACGACTTGACTGTGCCCGGGACTCTCCGGCGGATACATGGGTAATTATCCCCATACGTTCAGGCGAACTCCATGCGCTCTACTGAGAACGCCCGTCCCACGGGCAATGCACCTCACGTTTTGACGTTTTCTCGCGCACCCGACACAGAGGAGATGCCGTGGCGCTGTTCGGCAGCATTCGACGCCACCGACTGACTCTCGCGTCCGCCGGGGTACTCGCCACGACTGCAGCCGTCGTCTCGACGTTGGCGACGATCTTCCCGGGTGTTCCCACCGCGGATCTCGAACTCGATGACGGCGGCATCTGGGTGACCAAGAGCAGCGACCTCCTCGTCGGCCACCTCAATCACCCGGCTCGCGTTCTCGACGGCGCCGTGCGCACGAGGTCGGCGGAGTTCGATGTGCTCCAAGCCGGCGGTGATGTCATCGTCCACGACGAGGCGACCGGAGCGATCACGCCGGTCGACCCGGCCGCAGTGTCGTTCGGGTCGGATGTCGCCGCTCCCGCCGGCGCGACGGTGGCTCTCGGGGGCGCAGGCGACGCGCGCGGAGCCGGCGCGACACGCTCGTCGACGGTGGCGGTCCTCGCCGCCGGCGATGTCTTCGTCGCGCCCTTCGCGCAACTCGGCTCCATGACGTTCGCGGAAGACACCGCGACGGCGTCGGTCGGCGACGGAGGGGCGGTCACCGTCAGCCGCGACGGGAGCCGCGTCTTCGCAGTGTCCCGCGGGGATTCGCAGGTGATCTCGCTGGATGCCACAGGTGCGAAGACCGGTGCGGATCCGTTGGCGAAGCTCCCTTCCGACGCCGAGGTCCAGATCACCGCTGTCGGCGAGACGCCCGTCGTCTTCGACGCGGCGGCGGGGACCGCCTACATCGGGACGTCCGCCATCGCCGTCCCCGACGGTACGGGTGGGCGGCTGCAGACGGCCTCCGATGGCGGTGATGCCGCGTACGTGTCGACGGCCCGTGCCCTCGTCCGCATCCCGCTCGACGGCAGCGCGCCCGAGACGGTCCAGACGGTCGCCGAGGGGGCCCCGAGTGCGCCCGTGGTCCTCGGCGGGTGCGCGTACTCCGTCTGGAGCGGGAGTGGCGCCTTCGTCCGCGACTGTGCCGGAACCTCGGCCGATCAGTCCTTGACGATCACCGGCGTCGCGGCGAGTTCCCGGCTCGTCCTCCGCGCGAACCACCGGGCCGTCGTCGTCAACGACACGGTGGGCGGGACGGTGTGGGTTGTCGCGGATCAGGCGATCCGCGTCGACAACTGGGACGATGTCATCCCGCCGCCCGACAACAGCGGTGACGAAGAGAAGAGCCAGGAAGACACTCCGCAGAACGTCCTTCCCGAGCGCAGCGCCGAGAACCACCCACCGGTCGCGAAGGATGACGAGTACGGCGTGCGCCCCGGGCGGACGACCGTGTTGAGGGTCACAGAGAACGACACCGACCCCGACGGCGACCTCCTGTCGGCGCGCCTGGACGGGGCGGCGCCGTCGGGATACGACATCGTGCCGGTGCTCGGTGGTGCCGCTCTCCAGATCGCCGTGCCGTCCACGGCGTCGGGTCAGGTCTCTTTCCGCTACATCGTCGACGACGGCCGTGACGCGACGGCGAGCGCCACGGTGACGGTGACCGTGCATGACCCGTCGGTGAACGAGCCGCCCCGGCAGCGGAAGGTCAACTCCTTGCAGGTGGAAGCGGGCGCGTCCTCGACCTACGGCGCCCTCGAAGGCTGGGAAGACCCGGACGGCGACGACATCTATCTGTCGCAGGCGACGGTCGAAGGCGGCGACACGATCGTGTCTCGTGCGAACGGGGTCATCGACTACACGGCCGCGAGCGGACAGACGGGACTGAAAGACGTCACTCTCGTCGTCTCGGACGGTCGCGAGCAGACCACCGGCAAGCTTCGCGTCGATGTGCGGCCGAAGGATTCTCTGCCTCCCGTCGCGAACGCCGACCGGGCGACGGCCATCGCCGGCATCCCGCTGACCGTCTACCCTCTCGTGAACGATCTGAGTCCGACAGCCGAGAAGCCGCAGCTGAAGAAGACCGATGTGCCGATGGGGGCGACGGTGACGCCCGATTACGCCGCGGGCACATTCGACTTCCTCGCCGCCGCTCCGGGGACCTACTACGTGCAATACCTCATCACTGTCGGGACGAAATCCGCGGCGGGCATGGTGCGCATCGACGTTCTGCCGGCGGATGCCACGGGTGCCGCCCCCGTCGCGGTGCGCGACATGGCGCTCCTCCCGACGGGCAGGTCCACCCTGGTCGACGTGCTCGCGAACGACAGCGACCCCGGCGGGAACGTCCTCGTGCTGCAGAGCGCCACCATCGCACCGGGCAGCCCCGTCTCGGTCGAAGTGATCGAACACGCCATCATCCGCGTCACGGATCTCAGCGGGCTCGCCGCTCCGCTGACCTTCACGTACGTGGTGTCGAACGGCGCTCAGACCGCGACCGGCGAGGTCACCGTCACGCCCATCAAGCTCCCCGAGAAGCTGCGACCTCCGGTGGCGGTTCCCGACGAGGCGGTCGTGCGTGCCGGCGACGTCGTGTCGATCCCGGTGCTGGCGAACGACTACCACCCGGACGGGGACGCATTCACGCTCCTCCCGGAGTTGGTCGACACCGACCTGCCCGACCCCACCGCCGTCTGGGTCGACGGCGATCGCCTGCGGCTGCAAGCTCCGACCGAGCCCGGTACGTACTCCGTGCAGTACCAGATCATGGACTCGCAGGTGCAGAAAGCGGCAGCTCGCGTGCGCATCCAGGTGTCACCGAGCGAAGGCGCTGCGAACGTCGCGCCCCGCCCGAAGCCGGTCACGGCGCGCACCGTCGCGGGCACGACCGTGCGCATCCCGATCCCGCTCGAGGGCATCGATCCGGACGGCGATTCGGTCGAGCTTGTCGGCCTCGCCTCCAACCCCGCGAAGGGGCGCGTGACCACCGGTGACGCCTGGCTCACTTACGAGGCTTACCCCGACGCCTCCGGGCGCGACACCTTCACGTACACCGTGCGCGACCGCATGGGTGCGACCGCCGTGGGCACTGTGACCGTGGGCGTCGCCGCACCCGGTGTGGAGAATCAGGCCCCGTACGCGGTCAAGGACGTCGCTCAGGTGCGCCCTGGTCGACGCGTCGCCGTGCCGGTGCTGGTCAATGATTCCGACCCGGATGGTGACGAGATCTCGCTGGTCGCCGATGGACTCACCTCTCCGGAGGGTGTCTCGGGCGCCAAGGTCGCCGGCGGTCGCGTCGTGGTGACCGCACCCGAGCAGCCCGGCGACTACACGTTCACCTACACGATCGTGGACACTTACGGGGCGACGGCGCAGGGTTCGCTGCTGCTGCAAGTGTCGTCGGATGCCGCATTGCAGGCGCCCGTCGCGCGTGATGACCGGGTCACGGCGGCGATGGTCGACTCGAGGCTCAAAGTCGAGATGTCCGTCCTTCAGAACGACGAGGATCCCGATGGGACGACCGACGATCTGAAGGTCGCCGTCGTCGCCGGCGATGCCACGGTGACTCCGGATGCCAAGGTGTCCGTCACCGTCGGCCCGACCGCCCAGATCGTGCGCTACAGCCTCACGGACATGGATGGGCTCACGGCACAGGCTTTCGTCTTCGTTCCCGGCCTCGACAATCTCCGCCCGGTGCTCTCCGACTCCGAGCCGATCGAGGTCGTCAGCGGTCAGACGGTCGCGATCGAACTGGCCGACCGGGTGCGCGTGCGACCCGGCCACGCCCCGCGGGTGTCGACGGTGGAATCCGTGAAGGCCGCGCATTCGAACGGAGCGGCGCTCGTCCAGGACGAAGACACCCTCGCGTACACGTCGGCGGAGGGTTACTTCGGTGCGGACACCCTCGGCGTCATGGTGACGGACGGCACCGGGCCTGACGACGCGGAAGGTCTGTCCAGCTACATCACGATTCCCCTCGTCGTGCTCCCCTCGAGCAACCAACCTCCGACCCTGAAGAATGCGTCGGTCACGGTGGCCCCGCAGGAGGACCCGGCGACGATCGACCTCCGCCGCCTCGCGTACGACCCGGACAAGGGCGACCTCGAGAAGCTCACCTTCCAGCTCGATGGGACGGTGCCCTCGGGCTACGAAGCGTCGATCGACGGGTCCGTTCTCAAGGTGTCTGCCGGTGGCGGGGTGAAGGTCGGCGACGTGCAGACCCTCACCGTCACCGCGGCGGACGGGTCCGCCACGTCGCAGCCCGCCACGGTGGCAGTCAAGGTGGTCTCCTCTCGCCGGCCTCTCGCGGTCGCGAACGACGATGTCATCGACCGTGCCGATCAAGGGAAGACACAGCGGGTCGACGTGCTCGCCAACGACTCCAATCCCTTCCCCGAACGCGGGGCGCTGACCGTCTTGTCGGCGCGCGTCGACACGGGTCGCGGAACGGCGGAGGTCGAAGGTGGCACGGTCGTCGTGACCCCGGCATCCGACTTCTTCGGAACGATGATCGTGGCGTATCGCATCGCGGATGCCACGGGTGCGGCCGACCGCGAAGTCGAGGGTCGGATCCGGCTCACGGTGCAAGGCAAACCCGAAGCGCCGGGAACCCCCACCGTCGGGGCGATCTCGGATCGCACGGTGGTGCTGACGTGGGGCACCCCGTCCAACAACGGTGCGGAGATCACCGGTTACACGGTGACCTCGCAGAACGGCTATTCGAAGAAGTGCCCCGCGACGACCTGCACTCTCGACGGACTCACCAACGACGTCGAATACATCTTCCGTGTGGTCGCCACCAACGTCGTCGGCGATTCCGAGCCATCCGGTCCGTCGGCCTCGGCGCGCCCCGATCAGCGACCCGATGCCCCTGTGGCGCCGACGCTCGTCTTCGGCGACCGCCAGCTGCAGGTCGCATGGACCGCGCCGCGGTCGACCGGATCCCCGGTGCTGAGCTACGAGCTCGAGATCTCACCCTCACCCGACGCCGGTCCGTCTCGCATGACAGGCGTGACGGGGACGTCGCTCACCTGGAGTGGTCTGCAGAACGGGGTGCCGTATCAGGTGCGGGTGCGGGCGCTGAACCGGGCTCCCGAGCCGAGCGATTTCGGTATGTGGTCGACGCCGATGATCCCTGCCGCGGCACCGGATGCGCCCGGTCAGCCGGTGGCGCAGTACGCACCGTCGGTGGGTCAGCAGGCGCAGATCACGGTCGACTGGGCGGCGCCGCAGAACGTCAACGGCGACGCCGTCGACACCTACACGGTGACCGCGACGGGCGGTGACGGTGGTGCGCGGTCGCAGACCGTCTCGGGCACGAATGCCGTGTTCACCGTGGGCACCAGCACGGCCGGCTATTCCTTCAGCGTCACGGCTCACAACAAAGCCGGAAACTCTGCGTCGAGTGCGGCGTCGGCTCCCGTCCGCGCCACCAATGCCCCGGACGCCCCGGCATCTGTGACCATCGCTGAGACGGGGGCCGCCGGACAGTTGAGGGTCACGATCACGCCGGGGTCGTGGAATGGTAACTCTCCGGGTGAGGTCTCGTGGCATTGGTCCGGCACGAACTCGGGCGCTATCCAGGTCGAAAGCCAGTCGACGTCGAGTGTCGTCGGGCTCATCAACGGTGCTGCGAACGGCCAGATGCAGTCGGTCGAGGTGTGGGGAGTGTCGGGCGTCAGCGGCAAAGACGGCGGGCACACGACCTCCAACCAGGCTTCGCCGTATGGACCCGTGAACCAACCTGGAGCGAGCGCCTCGCAGAACGGTCAGTCGGTGCTTCTGAGTTGGACTGCTCCCGCCGCGAACGGCCGTCCCATCGATCGGCTGGAGATCAGCATCAACGGCGGCGGCTGGGAGAACGTCGGGCCCAACAGCGGGAGCCGTGCGGTCGGCGACGGGTACAGCCAGAGCCACAGCATTCGAGTAAGGGCGTTCGACACCGTCGGGCAGGCTAGCTCGGAGGCCTCGGCGAGTGCCAGGACAGCGGACCCGCCCAAGATGCGTGTTTGGGTCACGCAGAGCGGACAGAGCGTTACCTACCACTGGGAGAACATCCGCGCCGGTGAGTGGAACCAGGGGAACGTCAGTGCCTTCCGGTGCTGGAGCTCGCGGGGTGGGGCGTCGGATATCACGACCGATCATCCGGGCTCCGTCAATGCGTCGGTGAGTGCAGTCATGTCGCCCGGGAACGGTTCGGTGACCATAGATTGTGGTCCCCTGCAGCCCGGCTACTCGGTGTACTCGGTTGAGCCCTGGAAGTTCGCACCGTGGTTGTACGCCGGTGGTTCGAAGACGGAATAACGCGCAAGGAACAGAAATGACACTCACTCAAGAACAAGCCACCTGGTTCGCGGAGACCTTCCAGCGGCTCAGCGACAACGTGGGCCAGGCCGTGATCGGCAAGCAGGGCGTCATCCGACTCGTCCTCACCGCGATGCTCGCCGAAGGGCACGTGCTGCTCGAAGACGCCCCGGGCACGGGCAAGACCCAGTTGGCGAAGGCGCTCGCGGCGACGGTGCAGGGCACGCACGCCCGCATCCAGTTCACCCCCGACCTACTGCCTTCCGATGTCACCGGGATCACGATCTACGACCAGGCGACCCACAAGTTCGAGTTCCACAAAGGTCCCGTCTTCGCGTCTATCGTTCTCGCCGACGAGATCAACCGTGCGTCGCCGAAGACCCAGTCGGCACTCCTCGAGGTCATGGAGGAGGGACGCGTGACGATCGACGGGACCTCGCATGATGCGGGGCGTCCGTTCATGGTCATCGCAACCCAGAACCCGATCGAGCAGGCCGGAACCTACAAGTTGCCCGAGGCGCAGCTCGACCGCTTCCTCATCAAGACGTCGATCGGCTACCCCGACCTCGCATCGGCGGAGCAGATCCTGGCGGGGTCGGCCACGCGCGACCGCGCCGCGGCGATCCCGCCGGTCATCGCGACCAACACGATCGTGGAGATCAGCGAACTGCTCACCGAGGTCCACACCGACCCGACTCTCCTGCGTTACACGGCGCAACTGGCCGAGGAGACTCGTCGCGATCAGCACACGCGGCTCGGTGTCTCGGTGCGCGGGTCGCTCGCCATGATCCGTGCCGCCAAGGTGTGGGCGGCATCCGAAGGGCGCACGTACGTACTGCCCGATGACATCAAACAGCTCGCGATCCCCGTGTGGCAGCACCGCCTCGTCATGGACCCGGACGCCGAGTTCGCCGGAGTCACCGCGGAGAACGTCATCGCCCGCGTCCTCGCGGACGTGGCGCCGCCGCAGTCGAGGGCGGCGTGACGGCGACCGTCGCTTCCGCGGGGTCACAGCACAGCGGCCGAGGCGGGAGCGTGCTGAACAAAGCACCCGGCGCGGTCATCCATGCCGGCAGCGTTGTCGGCGCGGCCTGGCGACGCGTCTCCACCGTGCTCGTCCGAGCAGGACGTCCGCTTCGCATCGTCACCGGGCTGGGGTGGGCGTTGCTGATCGTCGGCGCAGTCTCGGCGATCGTCGGCGTGAGCCTCGGCTGGAGCGAGCTCATCGCCGTGGCTGCCGGCTGCGCGGTGGTCCTGCTCGCCGCCGTGCCGTTCGTGCTCGGGCGCTCCACGTTCGCCGCACGTACCGAACTGGCAAGCCCACGCGTCATGGTGGGCGATCGCGCCGTCGGTCGGGTGGTCGTCCGCAATGAGGGGCGACGACCGTCGCCGCCGGTGCGCATCGAACTGCCTGTCGGGCAGGCCCGGGCCGGCTTCCAGTTGCCGCGGTTGGGCGTCGGTGAAGAGAGCGACGAGCTGTTCGTGATCCCGACGCACCGCCGCGCCGTTCTGACGCTCGGGCCGATCACGTCCGTCCGGTCCGACCCGTTGTCCGTACTCGAGCGGTCGGTGCCGTGGAGTGAACCGACCGAACTGTACGTCCACCCGCGCACGGTGTCGCTCACGAGCGAGACGACCGGTTTCCTTCGTGACCTCGAAGGTCTCCCGACGCGCGACCTGGCCGACGACGACATGTCGTTCCACGCACTTCGCGAGTACGCACCCGGTGACGACTTGCGCAGTGTGCATTGGCGAACGACGGCGCGCACGCAGCGACTGATGATCCGTCAGTTCGAACAGACGCGCCGCTCGCACCTCGTCGTCGCGCTCAGCACGCGTGCCGAGCACTACGCGGATGCCGAGGAGTTCGAGCTTGCCGTCTCCGCAGCGGCCTCGGTCGGACTCGCCGCGCTGCGCAGTGACAAGGCGCTGACGGTCGTCACGTCGACAGGCCGGTTCACCGCGCCGACCGCCACCCGGCTGCTCGACCGCTCGTCCGCGATCGAGCTGACGCCCGGGGCTGCCGGACTGGGGGAGATCGGGCGCGCCATCGCTGCCGAGGCTCCCGGCGCTTCGGTCGTGGTCGTCGTGACCGGTTCTCTCACCGCGCTGCCCGAGGTGCGTGGGCTCAGCGCTCGCGTGCCCGTCGCGGCACGGACCTCCTGCATCCGCGCGGCCGTGGCGGAAGCGGTGGGGCGACGCGCTGTCGGTGAGATCGCGACGGTGAGCATCCCGTCGCTCGACCTGCTCCGCAAGGCTGTGCGAGGTCTCGAATGAGCGCTCCCGAGGCATACGTCGATCGGGCGCGGATCGTCGATCTGGTCGTCGTCACGACGCTGTGCGTGCTCGCCCTCGTTCCGCTCTCGTCCGCGTACGAGGGCATCGACTTCTGGATCGCTGCCGTCGGCGGCGTGCTCCTCGGCGCGGCGGTCGCATTTCTCGGCGCGCGCTGGAGCCTGAATCCACTTGTCGTCGCGGCGATCGCGGCGCTCGGATACTTCCTCTTCGGCACAGCCCTCGCCGCGCGTCCTCTCGGCATCGCGGGTGTCGTGCCGTCGGGGGACAGCCTGATCTCCCTCGCGACGGGCGTCGTGCAGGTGTGGAAGCGCGCGCTCACGCTGACGGTTCCGCTCGACGTCTTTCCCGGTCTGGCAGTCGCCCCGTTCCTGCTCGGTCTCGTCGGCGCCGTGTGCGCCGCCAGTTTCGCGCTGCGTCTTCGTCGCGCCGCCGCAGTCGCGCTCGTGCCCGTGGCCGCCCTCCTTGCGGCATCCATCGCCTTCGGCACGTACGAAGGCACCTTGCCCGCGGTCGTCGGCTCCGCGATGTTCGCGACCTCCCTGGGCTGGATCGCATGGCGGCGTCGCCGCGATCGCCGCAACAGCCTCACGCTCGTCGAGGATGCCCCGGAGAGCGCCCGTCGTCGTCTGTTGCCCGTGCTCGGTGGCCTCGCCGTCCTCATCGTGACCGCCGCCGGCGTGGGTGGAGCCGTCGCCGTCGCCGCGGCACCGGATACCCGCCAGGTGCTGCGGGACCATGTCGTGCCCCCGCTCGACATGCACGACTACTCATCGCCGTTGACCCTCTTCCGCCGGTACACGACCGACGGCGCGGACTCGAAGCTGTTCACCGTCGAAGGTCTGCCGGACGGGGTGCCGGTGCGGCTTGCGACGCTCGACCTCTACGACGGCACCGCCTTCGTCGTCTCGGGTGGGGGAGGTGCCGGCTCGGGGAGTTTCACGCGGGTGGGTCGCAGCATCCCCCTGCACGCGGCGGAGCAGGCGGATGCCACGGAGGCGGCAACCGTCACGGTGCGGGTCGAAAGCCTCGCAGGCGTGTGGATGCCGACCGTCGGATACCTGAGCAGCCTCCGCTTCACGGGAGATGACGCCGGCGCGCGCAACGCCGGGCTGCACTACAACCCCACGACCGGTACCGCCGTCGACGTGGACGGTCTGCGTAGCGGCGACAGCTATGTGTTCGACGCTCGGGTGAGCGCCGCGCCGACGGACGAGGAACTCGCCGACGCCACCGTCAGCGGCATGACCACGCCGCAGCCGGTGCGCGTGCCCGAGGCGGTCGGCAGTGCCATCTCGGAAGCGGCGGGCGACGCGACCAGCCCCGCCGAGCAGGTGCGGGCCGTGCAGACGTACCTCAGCAAGCGCGGGTTCTTCAGCAACGGCTTGGCAGGGCAGACGGTCTCGCGCGCGGGGCACGGCCTCGCTCGGGAGAATGACCTGCTGTCGGCCAAGCAGATGATCGGCGACGACGAGCAGTACTCGGTGGCCATGTCTCTCATGCTTGCCCAATTGGGCATTCCGTCGCGGGTGGTGATGGGCTTCACGGCGCCGTCGTCAGGTGGAGGCGCTGGCACTGCCACGATCACCGCGGGAGACGTGCACGCCTGGGTCGAGGTGCCGTTCGACGGGTACGGCTGGGTGGCCTTCGACCCGACGCCGGCCAAGGACCGTGTGCCGGAGCAGATCACCGAGCAACAGAAGCAGAAACCGCTGGGGCAGGTCGTGCAGCCTCCCGATGTTCCGCAGGAACCCGCCCAACTGCCGCCGGCACCCCCGGCGCAGGATTCCTCGCAGGATGAGCAAGTGACGAGCCTGGCGTGGCTGTGGGGCCTGCTCCGCATCGGCGGCTCTGTGCTCGCGGTCATCCTCGTGCTGCTCGCACCGACGATCGTGCTCGGGTGGTCGCGAGCGCGGCTCCGCCGCGCCCGTGTCGACGGTGAAACGCCCGTTGCGCGGATGAGCGGCGGATGGGCTGAGATCGTCGACCAGGCGTCGGATGTCGGTGCTCGGCTCGACCACGCCGGCACCCGGCGCGAGCACGCCCAGTTGCTGGAGGCGGCGTATCCGGCGGCGGGGGCATCCGCACTCGCGGTGCGTGCCGACGCCGCGGTGTTCGGGGCCGACGACATCCCCGACGCCGAAGTCGAGGCGTACTGGACGGACGTCGCGACGGCCCGCTCGCGGATCGTGCGCGCGGTGCCCTGGCGGCGCCGCGTGGTGGCGCGCCTGTGGCCGGCATCCGGGGCCCGCGCGCTCCGCGACGCCATCCGCCGGGCGGGATCTGGACTTCCCTGGGCTCGCGGCCGCAGGGACGAACGTCCGCAATCGGGAGGTGAGTCTTCGTGACCGGCACAGTGCTGAACCTGGCGTGGGGGGCCGCCACCGATCGCGGGCTGCGTCGAGCCGTCAACGAAGACTCGTACCTCGCACAGCACCCCGTTTTCCTCGTCGCCGACGGCATGGGCGGACATGAGGGCGGCGCCGCGGCGAGTCGCACGGCACTCGCGGCGTTCGACGCACTGATCGGGTCGGATCGAGCAATGGTCCCGGCTGTCGAGTCGGCCGTCGCTGCGGCATCCCTCGCCGTCCGAAGCCTCCCGCACAACGGATCCGCCCCGGGCACGACGCTGTCGGGGGCGGTCCTCTGCACGCAGCAGGGCGAGGACTACTGGCTCATCCTCAACATCGGCGACTCCCGTACCTATCGCTGGTCGGGTGGTCGACTCACCCAGATCAGCATCGATCACTCCGCGGTGCAGGAACTCGTCGACAGGGGAGCGCTCGATCCGGCGGATGCCGCGTCCCACCCCCACGGAAACGTCGTCACGCGGGCGATGGGGGCAGGCTCCTCAGGGATCCCGGACTACTGGCTGCTGCCGGTAGACGACGGGGACCGGCTCATCGTCTGCTCCGACGGGCTCACGAAGGAACTGCACGAGTGCGACATCGCGGCGGTCGTGGGGGAAGAGTCCTCCCCGCAGGCCGCCGCGACGCGGCTTCTGCACACCGCTCTGCTCGGTGGGGGACGCGACAACGTCACCGTCGTGATCGTCGATGCCCATGGAGGCGGTTCCGACGACGACGAGCCGACGGCGCCGAGCAACCGTGGCGCGTCGGCCGACGAGCGTGGGTGGGGATTTCCTCACCCCGACGAAGCGGACACGCACCCCGCGCAGGGGTTGGCGGGCGGGGGGCCCGCCAGGGAAGGAGATCACGATGCTGACGTATTCCACGGGTGACCAGCACCTGATCGCGGTACCGGGCGCGATCGCTTTCGTGCCCGAATCGATCGAGCCGACTGTGACGGCGAACATCTGGCACGCGATGGCCGGCGGCGACGGGTTCGCCGCCGTGCTGGAGAGTCTCGTCGGCGTCTACGGCGCGAGCATGGGTTCGCTGCCGGCATTCGCCGTCGTCTCCTGGGACGCCGAATCCGGCGAGGGACGTGTCGTCGTGCGCGGTCCCCTCGTCGTGAGAGCCGTGCACGTGGATGGCAGCACCGAGCAGATTTCCGCCCTCGGCGTTACGACCTGGAGCGAAAGGCTCATCCCGGCGCTTGCCGCGGTGCACCTGGGCGTCCACGGCGCCGATGCGCGATTCGGCATGCGTGACGGCGTCGTCCACGCCTCGGGAGTGACCTGGGAGTTCGCGACCGCTTCGCGAGGCGAAGGACCATCTCGACTCGCGGCGTCGTCGGCTGAATCCGAATCGGCGCCGGCGCCGCAACCCGAAGTCGTGCTCGAGTCGGCGCCGGAACTCGAGCCCGCGTCGGGATCGGAGCCCTCGCTTGAGGTTGTGCCGGGACCCGAACCGGTGCCCGAGCCCGGACCGGTCATGGCACCGGAATCCGAACCGGCGCCTGAACCCGAACCTGTCCTGGTGACTGAACCCGAACCGTCGGAGGCGCCGGAACCCGAACCGGAGTTCGAGGAGGCATCGGGCGAGATCTCGCTCGTCGAATCGCCGTCGGCTGAGACCCGGTATCCGCCCCGCGACGACCCTACGGATCAGACCTACGCGCTCGACGAGGTCCCCTTCCTCGCGAACGACGCCGCCACACCCGCCCCGCTCGCGGACGAGACCACGACGTACGACGACCTCATCTTCGGTGAGACCCGCATCGGGACGGTTGAGGAGGCCGCCGTCCGCACTCTCGACGGGCCGCCCGACGCTGTCGCCTCGACGCCGAACGGGCCGGTCCCTCCTGCACCGCTGCCTCCCGCACCACTGCCGCCGGCGCCACCGCTTCCGCCCGCTCCACCGGCCGGCCCCGCTTCCCCGTTGCTCATCGGGGGCATCCCCGCCCCGGCCGATCCGGCGCAGCAACTCGGCGATCACGACGGGGAGACCATTTCGGTGGAGCAGCTCCAGGCGATGCAGCATCTCATCTCGGGCGCTCAGGCGGCGCCTGTCGCCGCTCCCGGTCTCAGCGCTGCGGCTACCCTCGTGCTCCCAACGGGGGAGCGGGTGACCCTCGACCGGCCGGCGGTGGTCGGGCGTCGACCTCGCGCCGTTCGCGCCACGGGTGCAGTGCCACACCTGGTCACCGTCGAGAGTCCGCAGCAGGATGTCTCCCGGTCCCATGTCGAGCTGCGAATCGAGGGATCGTCCGTCGTCGCGATCGATCTGGGCACGACCAACGGCACTCGCCTGCTGCGAGTCGGTGCGGACCCCGTGCGGCTTCAGCCGGGCGAGCCGGCCCTCCTGGTGGAAGGCGATCGGCTCGACATCTCAGATGGCGTCATCCTCGGATTCGAAGGCTTGTGATGGCGCGCCGACCTCCTTCCACACCGCCGCAGCTCCCCGGTTTCGAACACATCAAACTGATCGGCTCGGGCGGTTTCGCCGACGTCTTCCTCTACCAGCAGCTGCACCCTCGGCGGCGCGTCGCAGTCAAGGTCCTGTTGGCCGAGAACATCGGAAAGTCCACCGCCGAGTCGTTCACCGCCGAAGCGAACGCCATGGCGGAGCTCGCCTCCCACCCGTCGATCGTCTCGATCTACGAAGCAGGCGTCGCAGGCGACGGTCGTCCTTACTTGGTGATGGAGTACCTCTCCAAACCCAATCTCCAGGCGCGACACCGTCGAGAACGCTTCAGCGAGGTCGACACTCTGCGCATCGGCATCCACGTCGCCGGCGCCGTGGAAACCGCGCACCGCGCGAAGATCCTCCACCGCGACATCAAGCCGGCGAACATCCTCGTCACCGACTACGGACGCCCGGCTCTCACCGATTTCGGTATCGCGGCGACCACGGCCGACCAGGCTGACCAGATGGCGGGTCTGAGCATTCCGTGGTCACCGCCGGAAGCTCTCACGATGCCTCCTGACCAGGATGCGCGTTCTGACGTCTATTCGCTGGCGGCGACGCTCTACACACTCCTCACCGATCGTTCTCCGTTCGAGGTACCGGGCGCGTCCAACACCGAGATCGACGTGATCCTGCGCATCCAGCAGGGCGCCCTCCCGCCGATCGGGCGCCCGGATGTCTCACCCGCCCTCGAGGCAGCTCTCGCCCGGGCTCTGTCGAGAGATCGCGCCGATCGTCCCGTCAGCGCACTCGAGTTCGCGCATGATCTGCAACGCGTGCAGATCTCCCTGGGTCTTGCACCCACGCCCGTCGATGTCGTCGAGGAAGAGGTGCTCGACGACGTCGACGACGCCGGTGAGGAGCGCACACGCTTTCGCGGCGTGACCAACATCGACGCGCAGACGTCCCCGACAGCGACGAGTGCGATTGCGGATGCCACGCGCGGTGCGCCCTCTGGAGCCTCGCGGCCTACCGCGCCGAACCCTCCGCTTGCGCCGGTCGCGCCGATCGCCGGAATTGGCGGGATGCCGATCGGCGCGGGTTCGTCCGACGGTTCTCTCGACGCGACCAGGCGCCCCCACGATCTCGCACCGTCTCCCCATGGCATCCCCGATGCGCCCGCACTGTCCGAAACACTTCGCCGGGCTCCCTCGCTCGTGGCGGACGAGGTGGACGAACCTCCGGCGCATCCGAAACGTCGTCGCGGGCTCATCATCGGCATCGCAGCCGCCGTGGTCGTCGTCGCCGCGGCTGCGGTAGTCGGCGCAGTGATGCTCGGAGGGGGAACCACGCCTGCACCCCCCACCCGTCCGACGTCCGACCCCGTCGATGTGGTCGACCAGGGCGGCGTCCCCACCGTCGTCGATCTGGCGGGGACAGTCGACGGCGCTTCGGTCGTCTTCACCTGGACGAACCCCGACCCGCGCAAGGGTGACGTCTATCTGTGGAGGACTGTCGTGCCCGGTACCGCGGAGGCTCTCGCAGAGTCGACCGACCCGACCGTGACGGTACCCGCCGATCCGACCGGGCGTACGTGCATCGAGGTCGTGCTGCGCCGTGCGAACGGGGCATCCGCGACGGACAGTGTGCAGGGATGTGCACCGTGACGGTCGCGCAGGCCGCGCTCGGCGATGGCGCAGAACGCGACGTCGATGCGCTTCACGTGGAGTACTGCGGGGAGTGGTTCCAAGTGACCGCCGCAGACGAGTTCTCGATCGGCCGCGACGCGGACCTGTCGATCGATGACAACCCCTTCCTGCATCGCCGTCTGCTCAGCATCTCACGCACAGCAGACGGCATCTGGCTGCTGGCGAACGTCGGCTCGCGTCTGGCCGTCACGGTCACTGACGGGGCCGGCCGCCTGCAGTCGTGGCTGGCGCCGGGAGCGCGGTTGCCCCTCGTCTTCGGCCGCACGTCCGTCGTCTTCACCGCCGGTCCCACCACCTACGAGGTGAGTGTCTATTCCGCTGAGCCGGTCTACGCCGAGACCCACGCGTCGCAGGCCGGCGGGACGACGACCCTCGGTGACGTCAAGCTCACGATTTCGCAGAAGCAGCTCATCCTCGCGCTCGCCGAGCCCATGCTTCTGCGAGAAGGGAGCGGAATCGGTGAGATTCCGACCAGTTCGGCGGCAGCGGCGCGGCTCGGGTGGAGCCGCACGCGATTCAACCGCAAGCTCGACAACGTCTGCGACAAGCTCGATCGCATCGGGGTGCAGGGGATGCGCGGCGGCGTGCGCGCGTACGCGACCAATCGCCGCGTACGGATGGTCGAATACGCGATCTCGGCGCGCCTCGTGACCCGCGCCGATCTGCCACTCCTCGATCTGCGCGAGGACTATCTCGATGGCGCCATCGAGGAGACAGCTGGGGAGGACCTCACGTGAAACTCAAACTGACGGTACAGCGGCCAGGTGCGCCGGTCGACCTGGTCGTCACAGCAGATGCCACCGCGACGGTCGCCGATGTGACGGCGGCACTGATCGCCGGTGACCCCTTGCATGCTCTCGGACCCGAGGCATCGGGGACGCTGCGGGTGACCGACCCGTTTGGCACAAGTGCCGGCCCCAGAACGCTGGACCCGGCAGCCTCAATGGGAGATGCTGCATTGCTGTCGGGATCGACCGTCGAGGTCGTGGGTGGGGCGGCCGGTGCATCGCTGCGCGATGGCGCGCACGGCACCCCCGTAGCTCGGGTGCGGATCCTCACGGGCCCCGAAGCTGGAAGCGAGTTCGCGATCCCCGCGGGGTCGACCGTCATCGGGCGCGACCGAGATGTCGACATTCGGCTGAGCGACCCGATGGTGTCGAAACGACACGCACGTCTCAACGTGGCCGACGCGATCGAGATCATCGACCTCAACTCTGCAAACGGGGTCATCGTCGATGGTGACCTGGTCGGTCGCGCCGCTGTCGCCGCGAACGACGTGATCACAATCGGGGATACGACGCTGTGCGTCTTCCGAGTGCAGCAAAGCTCGTCCGACGCCGTCGCACCGCACATCGAGCACGTACGATCGCCGCGGGTCGTTCCGTTGTATCCCGGAACCGTGTTTCCGGCGCCTCACCCGCCGAAGCGGCCGGATCCCCAGCGGCTCCCGCTCCTCGCGCTCGTCGCCCCGCTGATGATGGGCGCCGTCATGTGGGCGATCACGCAACAGTTTCTCGGCGTCATCATGATGGCGATGAGCCCGCTACTGCTCATCGGTGGCTTCATCGATCAGCGCGTGACATCACGACGCACTCTGGCGCAGCAGAAGAAGGACTTCGCGCAGAACATGCTCCGCATGCAGGAGCGGCTCGATCACGCGAGAGAAGACGAGCGGCGCGCGCGGCTCGCAGAGCTTCCGAGCGCCGCCGAGCTGCGGGATGACGCCCGTCGGTTGGGGTCATTGCTGTGGACGGATCGGGCGGAGCACCCGGCGTTCCTGACCATCAACGCGGGTACGGGAACTGTCGACGCTCGCAATCAGGTCGAGTTGCCGGCGACGTCCGACACTCCGGCGGAGTTCTGGGAGCAGCTGCTCGCGCTCCAGAATCTGTACGGGCGCATCGATCGAGTGCCCGTGTCTGTCAATCTGCGCGAGAGCGGATCGCTCGGCATCGCCGGCGCGGTCGAGGACGCCGATGGGGTGGCGCGCAGTGTTGTGCTGCAGCTCGCGTGCAGGCATTCGCCGGCCGACCTCGCGATTGCGGCCCTGGTCTCGTCCGCGAGCCGTGCCCAGGCATGGGACTGGCTGAAGTGGTTGCCGCACACGTCTTCCACCCACAGTCCGCTCGGCGGTATCCACCTCGCCGATTCACCCGGTGCAGGGTCCGCGCTGCTGGCGCGTCTCGAGGGACTCATCGATGCCCGCGTAGAGGGCGCACCGTCCTCGCGCGGGCCGATGGACGAATCCTCGCGTCGTGAGCCGCCGGCTCCGGTGACGCCCGCCGTGCTCCTCGTCGTCGACAACGCGGCCCCGGTCGATCGCGCACGCCTCACCCGTCTCGTCGAACGGGGGCCGGATGCCGGCGTGCACGTCGTATGGATCGCACCCCGCGAGGAACAGCTGCCGGCGGGATGCCGCAGCTTCATCTCTCTGCCCCTCGGTGTGCGCGACGCCGTGGTGGGGCAGGTGCGCGACGGGGCGCGGATAACGCCGGTCGAGGTCGACGCCGTGGACGTCGCCACGGTGGTCGAGATCGCGCGGATGCTCGCCCCCGTCATCGACGTCGGCGTGCCCGAGGCGGATGACTCCGACCTGCCCCGGTCGGTGCCGTATCCCACGATCGCCGGTACCGAACTGCTGGATGCACCCGACTCCATCGTCGACCGGTGGCGGCAGAACAACTCCCTGACGCCACGCGACGGATCTGCCCCGGTCGTGCGTCGGAAGGAGGGAAACCTGCGAGCCCTCGTCGGTCATGCCGGATCAGAACTGTTCACCCTCGACTTGCGCGCGGACGGTCCGCACGCGCTCGTGGGTGGAACGACCGGTGCCGGCAAGAGCGAGTTCCTACAGGCGTGGGTGCTTGGCATGGCCGCTGCCCACAGCCCCGATCGCCTCACCTTCCTCTTCGTCGACTACAAGGGAGGTGCGGCGTTCGCAGACTGCGTCAACCTGCCCCACACCGTCGGATTGGTGACCGACCTCTCGCCGCACCTGGTTCGACGTGCACTGACCTCGCTGCGCGCCGAGCTGCGGTACCGCGAGCATCTACTCAATCGCAAGAAGGCGAAGGATCTCGTGTCGCTCGAGAAATCCGGCGACCCGGAGTGCCCGCCGAGCCTCGTCATCATCGTCGACGAGTTCGCTGCACTCGTGAACGAGGTCCCGGAGTTCGTTGACGGGGTCGTGGACGTCGCACAGCGAGGGCGATCACTGGGCCTCCACCTGGTGCTCGCGACGCAGCGACCGGCCGGTGTCATCCGAGACAACCTGCGGGCGAATACGAATCTGCGCATTGCGCTGCGGATGGCCGACGAAGAGGACTCGTCCGACATCCTCGGCGACAAGATGGCCGCCTACTTCGATCCGTCGATTCCCGGTCGAGGAGCGGCGAAGACCGGGCCCGGTCGGATCCGCGCGTTTCAGACCGGCTATGCAGGCGGTCGGACGACCGGAGAAGTGCCGGCGCCTCGCATCGACATCGCCGAGTTGGACTTCGGCGCGGGGGCAGAGTGGGAAAAGCCCGTCGTCGAGGCGCCTCAAGTGCACCAGGAAGGCCCCAACGACATCTCCCGGATCGTGAACACGGTGCGAGCCGCCGCTGACGCCGCCGGCGTGCCGGAACCGCGCAAGCCCTGGCTCGACGAGCTCGCACCCGTCTACGACTTCAGTCTTCTCCCCAATCCGCGCACGGATGCACGACTTCCCTTGGGAGTTGTCGACGAACCCGAGACCCAGTCCCAGCCGACTGTCTTCTACGAACCCGATGTCGACGGCAACCTGGCGATCTACGGAACCGGTGGTTCCGGCAAGTCGACGGTACTGCGAACGATCGCGGTCGCGGCTGCTGCCACGACCCGCAACGGAGGCCCTGCGCATGTCTATGGCCTCGATTTCGGTTCGCGCGGATTGGCGATGCTCTCGGATCTTCCCCACGTGGGCGCCGTTGTCTCCGGCGATGATGAAGAGCGCGTCATTCGCACGATCCGGATGCTGCGTGATCTCGTCGACGAGCGAGCCGCGCGGTACTCCGCGGTCAGCGCCGGGACGATCGGGGAATACCGGCGCATCGCCGGTGCGCCTGACGAACCGCGAGTCCTGTTGCTGGTCGACGGCATCGGCGCGTTCAAGGAGCAGTACGAGTTCGGCAGTGCGAACTTGTCGGCATGGTTCACCGCGTTCGCCCAGGTCGCCGCGGACGGTCGTGCCGTCGGCGTACACGTCGTCGTCGCGGGCGACCGGCCGAACTCGGTGCCGACGTCGATCGCATCGACTGTGCAGCGCCGCATCGTGCTCAGAATGGCCAACGACGACGAGTACCTCATGCTCGGAGTCCCTCGCGACGTCATCAGCGCGACTTCGCCCGCGGGTCGTGGCATCCTCGACGGCAACGAGGTCCAGCTCGCGATCCTCGGGTCCAGCGGCAACGTCGCGGTGCAGGCCCGCGAGATGAAGCGTCTGGGTGCGTCGCTCGGACGGGCGGGCGCAGCGCGACCTCGTCCCGTGCTGCGGCTGGCCGACCAGATCTCGTTGGCATCCCTCCCGGCCGGCACGGACGAGGCGCCGGTGATCGGCGTGGAGGATCTGTCGCTCGGACCCATCGCCGCGCCCACGCGCGGGACCCTCCTCGTGGCGGGACCGCCGTCGAGCGGGCGTACGACCGCGCTCGTGACGATCGCGGTGGCGCTCCAGCGCACAAACCCAGAAGCGCAGCGGGTGCTCCTGGCGCCACGCCGATCGGCTCTGAGTGGCCGAGGATGGACTCGTGAGGCAGTCGGTGTCGACGCGGTGATCACTGCCGCACGGGATCTCATCGTGCGACTCGAGTCTGCGGATGGGGGTGCGAAAGAACGTCTTGCGTTGTTCATCGAGTCGCTGCCCGAGTTCACCGGGACGGATGCCGAATACGAGCTGGACAGGCTGATCCGCCTCGCCAGCAGGGAAGAACAGCTGGTCATCGGTGAGGGAGAGACCTCCACGTGGCAGCAGGCCTACACGCTTGCGGGACCCTTCAAGTCGGGGCGCAAGGGGCTGCTGCTCGTCCCGGGAGACATGGACGGCGACAACCTGATGGGTACTTCCCTCGGGCGCATCCGCCGTGCCGACTTCCCGCCGGGGCGAGGCTTCCTCGTCATCAATGGGCGTGCGGCGCGCGTGCAGATCGCCCAGGCGATGGAGGCATGAGCATGGTGATTCATCCCCATCGCCTACGGAGTCATCAGACCCATAGTTTTGCCTCATCGCAACCGCGGGGGGGCAAAGAGGGGCTCGCTCGGGCTCGTCCCCACCATCGAAGGAAAGAGGAAGTGACATGGCCGTTTGGGGTCTCGACGTTCAGCAGGTTCGTCAGCTCAGCACGCAGCTCAACCAGAAGGCGAGCGACATCGACAGCATCCTGTCCACGCTGACCAACGCTCTCAGCAACACGCAGTGGGAAGGTCCCGACGCCACGCAATTCCGCAGCGACTGGTCGGGTCAGCACACGTCGTCCCTGCGTCAGGTCGCCCAGGCATTGCGTGACGCTGCGAACAAGGCTTCGCAGAACGCGACCGCGCAGGAGCAGACGTCCAACTCGTAATCGTGAGACCGGGCGACGCGATGGCGTCGCCCGGTCCGCATTCGGCCGTGGGAGGCATGTCATGAGCACGATGTATGGTGCCGATGTCGCGCAGTTGCGAACGCTCGCCGGCCAGTTCGATCGGATGGCGACCAAACTGGACAGCGATCGGATGAGCGTGGGCAACGCGATCCAGATCAGCGCGTGGGTAGGACCGGTGGCGGTGCGTTTCCGTCACACCTGGGACTCCGACTACAGTCGCCGGTTGCACAGCGCCGCCGAGCGGCTTCGCGCTGCTGCACGTTCCTTGCGCAGCAATGCGGATGACCAGGAGCGCACGAGTGCGGCCTCGCCTGGGCTCGGGGCCGGCGGCTCGTTCCCGAACCGGGTACACACTCTCCCCGCAACACTCGCGCCGAATCCCATCCAGGGGTTCGTCGGGGCGGTAGCTGCTGCCCCGCGCAACGTGGTCAGCTGGATGTCCAACGTGAATTCGACCGTGGACGGGCTCGGAACGCTGAGCGACGTGTACAAGCTCAACATCAAGACGCCAGGCATGACCGGACCTCTCGGGGTGATGTTCGATACCGCGGACTCGGTAGACGCGTTCAGCAACGGAGACTACGTGGGTGGTGCTCTCTCGGGCATTTCCGGGATCTTCGGCATGGTCGCCAAGCCCAACAACCCGATCGGCCTGGGAATCTCCGTCGGCAAGACTTCGTCGATTGGACCTTGCCGTATTCACAGCAGTCGCAAGACGAGACCTACGCAGTGGGTCTGCGGCACCTCTACGGATCATCGGCTGATCCGAACAATCTCACGCCCGAGCAGGCCACGGCTATGAGCAAGCGATACGACGGCGCCTGGGGAGTGGCGAACATGATCAGTGATCGTATGGACGCCACGGCGAACAAGATCTTCCCATGGAGATGGGGCAAGTGATGAGCGCCGTGACACTGAGCGTTCCGGAGTTCGTTGCCTGGACGGCTCTTGCAGAAGGCAGAGACCGCGGCTCGTTGGCTTCGCGGCTTGTCGACACTGAGCGGTTTTCGCAGGACGCGGAGTATTCCGAGCTCGGTCGGCTCCTGCTCGGCGCTCGAGTGTCGCAGCTGGACTCCGCAATCGTGAATGACCTCGCGAAGGCGCTCACGGTGTTGCAGGAAGCTCAAGATTGTCTTCTGCTCTACCGTGCAGGGAGCAAAAGCGTGAAGGGCTACCTCTTCGCCGCCGAAGGTCAGGTCACCTGGATTGAGGTGACTGAGACGGGATTCGAGGTCCGCGGCGGTGACGCGGATGTCATCGTGACGATCTTCGATTCGCTCCTGGAGGGTCTGCGCTATGACGATGTCGTCTTCGTGAAGTCCGAGACGCTGTCGAACGAAGACGTCGGTTTGGCCTGGTCGTCCGGATCGTCGCGCACGCTTCGGGAGAATGAGTGGTCCGACGCTGGCGATCTTGACGTCAGCGACGTAAGCGAAGCGATGCGCTCGTTCGTCCGTCAAACCACGGAGTCCTGATGGCGACGCCGCACACGCACACGGCGGACGGCCGAGACGCCGCGATGGCGCTCTCCGTTGATAGCGTCGTGGGAGGCATGTCATGAGCACGATGTATGGTGCCGATCTCGCGCAGCTGCGAACGCTCGCCGCACGGTTTGACCAGATGGCGACCAAGCTGGACAGTGATCGGATGAGCGTCGGCAACGCCATTCAGATCAAGGCCTGGATCGGCCCAGTCGCGGTGCGTTTCCGTCACACCTGGGACTCCGACCACAGCCGCCGGCTGCACAACGCCGCTGAAAGATTGCGCGCGGCTGCTCGCTCATTGCGAGCCAACGCTGACGATCAGGAACGCACAAGTGCTGCCTCGAGTCCGGCAGCGTCTCGCTCGGTGCCGAAGACGGTCTGGGAGTCGACGCACGAAGTGGATCGACGCGCGCCTCAACGACCAGGAGACTTCATCCGGGAAATCGCTTCGATGGATAGCGATGACGGCGTTCGCGTGGAAAAGGTCATCGGCGACGATGGAAAAGTGCGTTACCTCGTCTACGTCAACGGCAGCGGGTCCACGGGTGCACTGAGTGCGGCCCTCGGGTGGCAGATGAACCTCCCGAACGCTTTCTCGCTGGACAACTACACGCTGGACATTGTTCGGAACAAGATGCGCGACGCGATCACGGATCCGACTGCGGAAGTGGCGATTTTCGGGTTCAGTCAAGGCGGGATGGTTGCCCAGCGGATCGCCGATGAAGGCTCGTTCAATACGAAGGTCGTGGTGACCGTCGGTTCTCCTCGTCTGGGTGAGGTGCGCAACTACGGAGGCGCCGACATGTACAGATTTGAGCACGACGGCGATCCTGTTCCGCACATCCCGACGAATGCAGGTCCGTTGCACGATCTGGTCACTTCCGGCATGGACTTTCTCACGGGGAACAAGCCGCCCGCACCAGGGAACGACACTACCTATCACGGCGGTGGATTCGACCTCGGGTCACACAACCTGGACAAGTACGCGGATCTTGTGAACTCGCACGGCAGTGACGTCGAGCGCGCGCTGGCCGGCTTCCGCGGCAGGATCGTTGCAGATGAGAAGTAAGCGAGTAGCGGGTGGCTGGGGTCGGTGCCGTCGATGCCCGAAGTGGCGCCGGCATTACTCGCTGGTCCGGGGTGAGCGTTCGGGGAATCGACTTCGTTGTCTGTTCGAGGCATCCGCAACTGAGACGCGCGAGTTCCCGGTAGTAAGGAGACCAGATGGCGAAGCCGCATAAGCTCGCGTGGAACGGGCTGGATGCCGAGACGGCGCTCTCCATCGAGAACGTCGCGAACATGGCGCAGCGCGCAGCGCACGAGAGCACCGGTGATCTGCTGCGCGGCAAGCAGCGAATCGTGTCGGTGCGGTCGGGCGACCGAGAGATCGAGTTTCGGATCAATGACTACCTGATCTCGTTCAACAAGCTCATGGTGTTCCTGGTGACGCTCGACGCTCGCGGTGGTCGCACTTACGTCTCGACGAGCATCGAGTGGTACATGACCAGCCAGACCACGGTGAACTTCATCCCCGTGAGTACCAAGAAGATGGTCGCGCACCATACGTATATGGAGTTCGCCGGCAACCTCGCCCAGCAGATCCGCGCGGCCGACCCTACGGCTCGCATCACGATCCGCGAGGGTGTTCAAGGTGCGCAAGCCTCCCGGCCCCCGGCGCCGATACCCAGCGCGCCCGCCGTGACGGCGCCCCCGCCGCCACCGGCCCCGAGCGCGGTCGGGGCCGCCGTGCCTCCGCCGCCCGCGCCCGGTGGCACCCGATCCGCTGTTCCACCGCCCCCGCCGCCCGTCGCGCCCACACCCACCGCGGTGCCAGCCCCGCCTCCGCTCCCTGAGCCAGTGCTGCCGTCGGCAGTCCCCGGCATCCCCCCTGCTCCTCCTCCTGTAGCCGTCCCCACGGCTCAACAGGTACCGGCACACCCTGGAGCCGTCCCCGCGGCTCCGCCGGTCCCGCCGACCCCCTCCCCCTCGGTCCTCGTGTCGGGCATACCGGGGCGGGCGACGATGCCCGCCCCGGTGGCGCCGCCCCTACCGCCTCCACCGCCCCTTCCGGTCGGGATCGCCCCTCAGGCGGCCCAGCTTTTCGCCGAGGACGACGACCTCGGCGCGACACGTGCGTCGATTTCGCGCTCCGGTGCCCGTCCATGGAGAGTCGTGCTCCCCGACGGACAGGCGCTCGAGGTGTCGACGCCGCTCGTGTTCGGTCGGGGGCCCGTCGCACCGGCATCCGTTCCGACGGCCGTCGCTGTGCCGGTCGTCGACCCGCGGAAGTCACTGTCGAAGACGCACGCGGTGCTTGAAGTGCGGGATGCCTTGCTCTGGGTGACCGATCTTCACTCGACGAACGGGACGACCGTGACGAATGCCATCGGCGAGGCGACCGCGTGCCCGCCCGGCATCGCCATGCCGGTGGGGGAGGGGTGGACGGTGTCCTTCGGCGAGGTGTCGCTGGTGGCGGGATTGGCGGGATGACGGTGATGGAAGTCGTGGGACTACCTTCTCGAGTGGCGTTCGCCATCTATCCCGCCTCGTGGAACCTGGTGATCGCCGTCATTGCCACGGTCGTGGTGGTCGTGCTGTGGTTCCTCGCTCGCGCAAAGAACGCCGACGCCGCGCGCAAGCGCCGTGCCGCCGAGCAGGCCGGCCACGACGTGGGAGCGTTCCAGGGCGAAGGCTTCGAAGGCCACAGCACGGCCAACATGATGACATCACAACGCGACGCTGCCTGGAACGAACTCTTCGATCCCTCGACGGACGCAGAGCGTCTTGCGCAGATTGCCGCTGCTCATCCGGAGTTCGCGGCCCAGATCGCCGAGCATCCCAACGCATATGCGGAGCTGCGGGCGTGGGCTGCGTCCCAGCGCGACAGCTGACGAAGGCGCAGATCTCGCTCCCCGACGCAGACTTCGCTTCACTTTCCCCGGTCGAGCGGATCGGCTACAGGGTCGAGTAGAGACCCAAGTCGGCGAGGGGCACGGGACCGTCGGGGTGGAAGACGAGACGGTAGCTTGTCGCTGTCGACACGTCCGTCGCCAACAGCGTCCAGGTGCGGTTCCCCTCGGCAGGGACCCAGACGAGCGGAGCCGAACCTGCCGTCACGACCGGATCGCGAGCGCCTGAGACGGAGTCGACGACGTCGATTCCCGAGGTGTTCCTGATCCACACGCGATTGTCGTATGCCCCCAGAACCCCGATCCCGCCGACCGTCCGCGCTTCGTCGGCCGAGATCGTGTAGACCATCGAGCCGTCGGGATCCTGCACGAGGAAACCGGGTCCGCTCTTGGGGTAGCCTCCGCTGCTGTCTGACCAGGTCAGCGAGAGTCGACCGGTGAGCTGATCGACGGCCCAGGAGGTGTATCCGGCAGGCAGGGTGAACGGTGCGCCCGTGGCCGTCATGCGGAACTGGCTTGGAGGGGTGTTCGAGCCCATGTCGGACGACACGTTGACATGGAAGAACGGCGCAGCGGGAAAGGTCTCGATGTCGTTGTGTCTGCCTTCGGTCTGCCATGACACGGTTCCCAGCGCGGGGTTCACTGCGTACAGCGTGCCCTCGCGGACGAACAGGGCGAGCTGTTGCGCGGGGGCGATGCGGATGTCGAAGTCGAGGTCGTCCTCCATGACGGTCGTCCACAGTCGTGCTCCCGTCGACGCTGCGATCCCTGCGAGCACCCACTCCTTCTGCGAAGACCGCGCACAGACGACGAGCGTTCCGCGGAACAGTGCCGCAGTATCCACGGCGCTATCTCGATACCATCCTTCGAAGCCGGCGGGGATTCCGGTCAAGCCCTCGGCCTCCACCGTCGACCGCAGCTCCCCGGTGGCGTCGAAGGTCCGCAGTTCCAGCCTGTCGGGTGTGCCGTTGAGTCCTGACGCCTCCGTCGAGATGTAGACGATGGCGACAGCGACCGGGGTGGCGTCGGGGTCCGACTCGACAGCCCACATGACGTCCCGGAGCTTCTCATTGGAGCGCACGCCGACAGATATGGGTACGCCGGTGGAGGCCTGCGTAGAGTAGAGCACGACGTTCTCATGCGCGTACTCCTTGGTCGGCTCGATCACGATGGCCGCGCCGGTGCGGAGAGGTGCCATCTTGAGGCGTGTTGCCGTAGCGGTGCGTGTCGGGGTGGGCGTGGGCGTCGGCCTCGGGGTCGTCGTGCGAGAGGTCGGCGACGGGGGAGCAGGACGCGAGGACTGCTCGGCCGCGGGATCGGCGCCCCCACCGGATCCGCTGGCGGCGGCGATGAGCGCCCAGCCTGCGCCCGTGAAGGCCAGCGCTCCCGTGATCGCAGCCGCGGTGATCACTCCACGGCGGGAGACCGTCCTCCGGCGCGCAGCGGGTTCCGCTGTCTCCGACTGCTGTGGGGTCGAGCTTGCCTGTGCCCATTCACGCAACGCGGGGTAGCAGTTGGGGTGCGTGGCGATCTGCTCGGCGAACTCCGGATACCGGGCGGCGATATGCGCGAGTGTGGCGGCATTCGTGTTCGGATCGTGCAACGCAGCCCAGTCGGCCTCACGGTTGTCCATGTCCTCGGAGCGTAGGCTCGCGCGGTGGGCCGCGCGATGGGGATTGTTACCCATGCCGAGATCGGCGACCCCCTCACAAGGAGGGAGCCGCCGATCTGGAGCGGTGCCGTGGCTCAGTGCGCGGTGGCTTCGGCCTTCTCGATCATCGAGCGGGTGACGCGCTTGCGGAACACCCAGTACGTCCAGCCCTGGTAGAGGATCACGAGCGGCAGGAAGATCAGTGCCGCCCAGCTCATGATCTGCAGCGTCATTTCCGTGCTCGACGCGTTCGAGATCGTGAGGCTGTTGGCCGGGTCGTTGGACGCCGGCATGACGTACGGGAACAGGGCGAGCCACAGCGTCAGCACTGCGAAGACGATGGAGACGGCCCCGGCGGCGAACGCGCGCCCGTCGCGGTCGACCCAGTTGAAGGCGATGGATGCCAGCAGCGCGACCGCCGCGATGGCGCCTGCCACGATCACGGCCCACAGCAGCGGCGCCTCGCGGCCCGCGGCGATGATGATCGTCCACACGACGGTGCCGGCGGCGAAGACGACCGCCGGGATGGCGAGCTTCTTGCCGAGCGCCTGCGCGTCGTGGTGGACCTGTCCATCGGTCTTCAGGCCGATGAAGTACGTGCCGTGCAGCCAGAACAGCAGCATCGTGGTGACGCCGACCCACAGTCCGTACGGGTTCAGCAGCGTGAACAGCGACCCGGTGAAGTTCTTGTCCCCATCGATCGGGACGCCCTGCACGATGTTGCCGACGGCGACGCCCCAGAGGATCGCGGGGACGAACGAGCCGATCGTGATCATCGCATCGAAGCGGCGCTTCCACCGGATGTCCTCACGCTGGTGGCGGTACTCGAACGAGACGCCGCGCAGGATCAGGGCGAGGAGGATCAGCAGCAGCGGCAGGTAGAACCCGCTGAACAGCGTGGCGTACCAGTCCGGGAACGCGGCGAACAGGCACGCGCCGGCGACGATGACCCAGGTCTCGTTGAGGTCCCAGACGGGGCCGATGGTGTTGATCACCTGGCGGCGAGACACCTCGTCCTTGCCGATGAAGGGGAGCGACATCCCCACGCCGAAGTCGAACCCGTCGAGGACGAAGTAGCCGACGAAGAGGACTCCGACGATGAAGAACCAGAGGTAGGCGAGATCCATGATCGCTCCTTAGTAGACCGTGGACGGGGTGTTCTCGACCGAGACGTCGGACGGATCCGGGTCGTCCGGGCCCGGCAGCGGCTGCGGTCCCTCCTTGACGGTCTTGAAGATGAGACCGAACTCCACGATCGCGAGAGCCAGGTAGATCAGCGTGAACGCGACGAGCGAGATCAGCACGGTCCAGCCGGGGACGTTCGGCGAGACGCCGTCCTGCGTGAGCATCTGTCCGAAGACGATCCAGGGCTGACGGCCCATCTCCGTGAAGATCCAGCCGACGAGGATGCCGAACAGCGCGAGCGGGGCCTGCCAGATGGCGATCTTCCACATCCACCGGGCGACCGGGCGCTTGGCGTTCTTCCGCGTGACCCAGAGGCCCGCGATCGCGACGAGGACGGCGATGCCGCCGAAGCCCATCATCCAGCGGAACGACCAGTACGTGACCCAGAGAATCGGGGCGAAGTTACCGTTCACCTGGTCGGCGAACTGGGGGAACTTCGTCGTGGCGTACATGTTGTTGAGGTCGTTGATGCCCTCGACGCAGCCGTTGAAGTCGTGCGTCGACAGGAACGCGAGCGCGTACGGGACGCGCAGCGACCAGACCTCGCCGGTGCCGTCGGGGGTGCCGATCGAGAAGATCGAGAACGAGGCGTTCGCTCCGCACGCGGAGTTGAACAGCGCCTCGGCGGCGGCCATCTTCATCGGCTGGGTGTTCACCATGACGAGGCCGAGCTGGTCGCCCGACAGCACGACGCCGGCGAACGCGATGATCGTGCCCCAGAGGCCGAACTTCAGCGCGGGGCGCATCAGCTCGAGGTTCTGACCGCGGACGAGGTGCCAGGCGCAGACGGCCGTGATGACTCCTGCGGCGAACATGATCGCGGAGAAGATGGTGTGCGGGAACTGCGTCAGGACCACGGGGTTCGTGAGGACGGCGCCGAAGTCGGCCATCTCGGCACGGTGTCCGGATTCGGACATCTGGAAGCCCTGCGGGTTCTGCATGAACGCGTTGGCCGCGAGGATGAAGTACGCCGACAGCCAGGTGCCGATCACCGTCATCCAGATCGTGGCGAGGTGGATGCCGCGGGGCAGCTTGTTCCACCCGAAGATCCACAGGCCGATGAAGGTCGCCTCGAAGAAGAAGGCCATGAGGCCCTCGAAGGCGAGCGGGGCCCCGAACACGTCACCGACGAAGCGGCTGTAGCTCGACCAGTTCATGCCGAACTGGAACTCCTGCACGATGCCGGTGACGATGCCCATCGCGAAGTTGATCAGGAAGATCTTCCCGAAGAAGCGCGTGAGGTGGAGCCACTTGACGTCGCCGGTGCGGTGCCAGATCGTCTGGAAGATCGCCACGAACATCGACATACCGAGCGTCAGCGGTACGAAGATGAAGTGGTAGAGCGTCGTCAGGCCGAACTGC
Organism: Microbacteriaceae bacterium PS02067; assembly: GCA_029960085.1. Taxonomy (GTDB): domain Bacteria; phylum Actinomycetota; class Actinomycetes; order Actinomycetales; family Microbacteriaceae; genus Microbacterium. Next base: position 45,483 of record JASCPG010000003.1, read on the forward strand.
CATCGTGCGAGCAGAAGCGGATCCAGGAAATCCATCGCGGTCCTCCCTCAGGGCCAGGGCAAGTACCCCCGGTCTTCCCTAAGACTGAAGGTACACAGGTTTTTTTCAGCTGTCGGCGTGGTGCGCCGTGAATAAAGCCCAGTGGGGGATCCCCCGGTCGGGTTCGTGGGCTCAGGGGCGCTGCGATGCGTGCAGCAACTGCACGATGCACTCCCGCGGGTCGCACGACGAGCGCATACCATCGACGGACAGCGGGCCTTCGGCGGAGCTCAGGACGCTCTGCATGATGCCGAGGTGGACGCTGCACAGGACCTTGCGGTGGGATGCCTGAGCGGATGCCTGCTGGCACGGCGTGAGCTCGACCGTGAGGTCTCGCTCGTCGACGATCGGCTCGAACCCGGCGCTCTCGAGGTCTTCCACGAGCGCGTCGATCTGATGGAGCGCCGCCGTGTCGAGCTTGGGTGCCTCGCGGGGGATGATCCGCCGCAGGAGGTCGCCGCGCGCCGCGGCATCCTTCACCTTGCGGTGCTGGACCGTGCTGCACGCGTTGACGCCGTCGGTCGCGCTGTAGAGCACGCGCGGCCGACCACGGGTCGTGCGGTGCTCGGTGGCGGAGACGACGTACCCGTCGTCGATGAGCCGCTGCAGGTGCTCCCGCACCGTGTTCGGATGGAGCTTCGTCGACGAGACGAGTTCGGCGATGGTGCGTTCGGGTCGGTCCTGCACGAGGTGCAGGATCTCGACGCGCGAGTAGTTGGAAATGGCGCTGTAGCCCGCGGGGCGACCTGTGGTCATACCACTATTATTCACGGGATTCGCGTTCCGCGCCACTCCCGGAAGAAGTGGGTGCGGAAGAGTCTCAGGCCGTGGTGTTCGGCTTCCACCCGAGCGCCGGTGCGACGTGCTTCGCGAACGACTCGACGACGTGCAGGTTGAACGCGACGCCGAGCTGTGACGGGATCGTCAGCATCAGGGTGTCGGCGCTCATGACCGCGGCATCCTGCTGCAACTGCTCGACGAGCACATCGGGCGCCGCCGCGTACGTCTTGCCGAACGTCGAGCGGATGCCGTCGATGTAGCCGATGCCGTCGCCCTCCTGGCTGTGCCCGAAGTACAGCTCGTCCTCGGCCGTCGTGATGGGGAAGACCGAGCGGCTCACCGAGACGCGGGGAGTGCCGGCGTGCCCGGCCTCCTTCCAAGCGGCGCGGAAGCGGTCGATCTGGTCCGCCTGCAGGATGTCGAACGGGCGACCGTCGGCCTCGGTGACGAGCGTCGAAGACATGAGGTTGAGGCCCATCCGGCCGGCCCACTCGGCTGTGTCGCGCGAGCCCGCGCCCCACCAGATACGCGAGCGCAGGCCTTCGGACTGCGGCTCGATCTGCTGCATGCCGGTGCCGCCGCCGAAGGGCGAGTTCGGGTCGCGCTCGGCGATGCCCTCGCCGCCGATCGCGCGCCAGAACAGGTCGAAGTGCTCGCGGGCCAGGTCGGCTCCGCGCGGATCCTCGGACGAGTAGCCGAACTTCTCGTAGCCGCGCACGACGGTCTCGGGTGACCCACGGCTCACGCCGAGCGCGAGTCGTCCGTCGGAGATGAGGTCGACCGCCGCCGCCTCTTCGGCGAGGTACAGCGGGTTCTCGTAGCGCATGTCGACGACGCCGGTGCCCATCTCGATGCGCTCGGTCTTCGCCGCGATCGCCGCGAGCAGCGGCATGGGGGAGGCCTGCTGGCGCGCGAAGTGGTGCACGCGGAAATAGATGCCGTTCGCGCCCAGCTCGTCCATGCCCTGCGCGAGGTCGATCGCCTGATGCAGCGAGTCGCCCGCGGTCAGCTGGCGTCCGCCGCCGAGCGGTCCGTAGTGTCCGAACGAGAGGGTTCCGAAGCGTTCCATGATGACCTCAACCGTACGCCGCTCGATTGTATTCCGATGAATGGATGCCGGAGGCTCGTCATTCGGCGCCCGTCAGGCGAGAGGTCAGGGCGCCGGCGACGGCGGGCGAAGGCCCGTCTCGATGACGATGCGGTTGCCGTCGATCACGCCGGGGCCGTCGCCGGGAGTCGGCGCGGGGGCTGGTGTGATCTGCTCCGCCTCCCATACGGCCTGCGCCTCGGCGGCGGAGGGGCGCCACACCTCATCGAAGCCGAACGTGCCGCCCGAGGGGCGGTCGATGTGCTCCCCGCGGCGGCGCCGGCGCGCGTTGTCCCACGCGTACCAGGCGAAGTAGACCGGCAGCGCGATGAGCGAGGCGAGAAAGCCCCACATCATGGCGGCGCCGAACATGCGTCGAGTCTACGTGCGGGGTGGAATGCGCGTCGGGTGGGCGTGGTTGGATCGGAGCATGACCCGCATCGGCACCAGCGACCTCGACGTGTTCCCCCTCGCCCTCGGCGGCAACGTGTTCGGCTGGACGGCCGACCGCGATGCCTCCTTCGCGATCCTCGACGCCTTCCACGCGGGCGGCGGCAATTTCATCGATACGGCCGATTCGTACAGCGCGTGGGTCCCCGGTCACACGGGCGGCGAGAGCGAGCGGATCATCGGCGAGTGGCTCGCGAGCCGCAACCACACCGGTGTCACGGTCGCGACCAAGGTCAGCCAGCACCCGGAGTACAAGGGGCTGGCCGCGGCGAACGTGCGGGCGGCGGCCGAGGCATCCCTCGAACGGCTCGGCGTCGAGTCGATCGACCTCTACTACGCCCACTTCGACGACGCGGAGACCCCGCTCGAAGAGACCGTCGCCGCCTTCGGCCAGCTCGTCTCGGACGGCCTCGTGCGTTACACGGCGGTATCGAACTACTCGGCCGACCGCATCCGCGAGTGGGTGCGCATCGCGCGCGACCTCGGCGTCGCCGAGCCGGTCGCCGTGCAGCCGCACTACAACCTCGTGCACCGCGAGACGGAGAACGACATCATCCCCGTCGCGGAGGAGTTCCACCTCGGCGTCGTGCCCTACTTCGCGCTCGCGAAGGGCTTCCTCACCGGCAAGTACCGGTCGACGGATGCCGAGGCCGACGGCCACTCGTCGCCGCGCGCCGCGGCCGCCGCGACCTACGCCACCCCGCAGGGCCTTCAGATCCTCGAGGTGATGGAGCGGATCGGTGCCGCACACGACGTGCCCCTGGCATCCGTCGCGCTCGCGTGGCTGCGCGCGAAGCCGGCCGTCGTCGCGCCGATCGCCTCGGCGTCGACGCTCGCTCAGGTGCCCGCGCTGCTGGCCGGCGCGACCACCGACCTCACGGCCGACGAGGTCGCCGAACTCGACGACGTCTCGGAGTGGACGCCCGCCGACATGTGACCGGGCGCGGGCGGCATGATGGTGCCATGCCCGACGCGTACACCCACGGCCATCACGAGAGCGTGCTGCGCTCCCATCGCTGGCGCACGGCCGAGAACTCCGCCGCGTATCTTCTGCCGGAGCTCACTCCGGGCCTGTCGATCCTCGACGTCGGCTCGGGGCCGGGGACGATCACGCTCGACCTCGCGGCCCTCGTCGCGCCCGGCGCGGTGCGCGGGGTGGATGCCTCCGCCGACGTCATCGCGCAGGCCGAGGCCGACGTCGCGGCCTCCGGCCTGTCGAACGTCACCTACGCCGTCGACGACGCCTACGCCCTCGACAGCCCCGACGGCGCGTGGGATGTCGTCCATGCCCACCAGGTGCTGCAGCACCTCGCCCGCCCGATCGACGCCCTGCGGGAGTTCCGCCGCGTCGTCGCGCCGGGTGGTGTCGTCGCGGCGCGCGACGTCGACTACGAGGGCGTCATCTGGTGGCCGCGACTGCCGGGCCTTGACGAATGGATCCGCGTCTATCTCGCCGCGCACCGGGCGACGAGCGGCGAGCCCGCCGCGGGCCGCGAGCTCAAGGCCTGGGCGCGTGCCGCGGGGTTCGCGGACGTCCGGGCGACGGCCTCGGTGTGGCTGTACGAGACACCTGCGGAGCGGGCCTGGTGGGGCGGGATGTGGGCCGATCGGGCGCTGCAGTCGGCCTTCGCCGATGTCGTGATCGGCAACGGCATCGCCGATCACGCCGCGCTCGAGCGGATCAGCGCCGCCTGGCGGGAGTGGGCCGCCGACGAGGACGGCTGGATCCTGCTGCCGCACGGCGAGATCCTCGCCCGCGCGTAGGCTGGGCCGGTGACCCGAGTCCTCAACATCTCCGCGTATCTGTTCACGCGGCTGACGGATGCCCCCGAGCTCCGGCCGGTGCTGCGCGAACGCGCCGTCGCGGCGGGCCTCAAGGGCACGATCATCCTCGCCGAGGAGGGCATCAACCTGTTCCTCGCCGGTGACGCGGATGCCGTCCGGGCCTTCGTCGACGACCTGCGCACCGATCAACGGCTCGCACCGCTCACGACCAAGGAGAGCTGGTCCGACGCGCAGCCGTTCCGCAAGATGCTCGTGAAGCTCAAGCGCGAGATCATCCGCATGGACCTTCCCACCATCCGTCCGGAATCGGGACGCGCCCCAGCGGTGTCGCCCGTGACGTTGCGCCGCTGGCTCGACCAGGGCCACGACGACGACGGTCGTGAGGTCGTACTCCTCGACACCCGCAACGCGTTCGAGGTCGACGAGGGCGCCTTCGTCGGCGCGCTCGACTGGCGCCTCGACCGCTTCACGCAGTTCCCGGGTGCGGTCGACGCGCACCGGGCCGACCTCGAGGGCAAGACCGTCGTCAGCTACTGCACGGGCGGCATCCGGTGCGAGAAGGCCGCCCTGCACCTGCGTGACGAAGGGGTGGATGCCTGGCAGCTCGACGGCGGCATCCTCGCGTGGTTCGAACAGGTCGGCGGCGCGCACTACCGCGGTGACTGCTTCGTGTTCGACGAGCGCCGCGGCGTCGACAGCGACCTCGCGCCGGTCGGTGCCGTCTCGGCGGCCCCCGCGGCGGCGGTGCCCGCGTGAGCGCGCGCGACCTGCCCGGCGGTGCCGTGCTGCGCGCGGCCGTGCCGGCGGATGCCCCGGGCATCCTCGCCCTCATCCACGCGCTCGCGGAGTACGAGCGCGAGCCCGACGCCGTCGAGAACACGGTCGCGATGCTCACCGAGACCCTGTTCGGTGACGAGCCCCGCGCGTTCGCGCACGTCGTCGTCAAGGGCGAGCGGGTCGTCGGCATCGCGCTGTGGTTCCTCACCTATTCGACCTGGACCGGGCGCCACGGCATCTGGCTCGAAGACCTCTACGTCGATGAGGCGGAGCGCGGTGCGGGGTACGGGAAGGCGCTCATGCGGGCGCTCGCCCAGGTGTGCGTCGCGCGCGGATACTCGCGCTTCGAGTGGACGGTGCTCGACTGGAACGCTCCCTCGATCGCGTTCTACCGGTCGCTCGGTGCGGCGCCGATGGACGAGTGGACCACGCAGCGACTGACCGGTGCGGCACTTGTCGCGCTCGCGGGTGACATCGGTCGCGAGTGAGGCTTGCGCCCGCACCTGACGCGCGCGCTGCCGCGCGCTGCCCATCTCGTCAATGTCCGACCGGTCGCGTAGCGTGGCGACCGTGACCGATGACGGCGTGCTCCCGTGGCTGCTGGAGAGTGATCCGATGCTGCGCTGGCAGGTGCAGCGCGACCTCGCCGGTGAGCCCGAATCCGCCTGGCAGGCCACGCGTGCCCGGATCGCGACCGAGGGCGACGGCGCAGCGCTGCTGTCGCATCAGGATGCCGACGGTCAGTGGGCCGGCGGGGCGTTCTTCCCGGCGGAGATGACCGAGCACCCGCCGCAGAACGAGCAGCCGTACACCGCGACCACCTGGACCCTCACGACGCTGCGGGAAGGCGGGCTGGATCCTGCGGTGCTCGCCGGAACCGCCGACCTTCTCCGCGAGAACAGCCGCTGGGAGTACGACGACCTGCCGTACTGGGGCGGCGAGGTCGACGTGTGCATCAACGCGATGACGCTCGCGAACGGCGCCTGGCTGGGTGCTGACGTGAGTGAGCTCGCGGCGTGGTTCCCCGCGCACGTGCAGGGCGACGGCGGTTGGGACTGCGAGTGGGTGGAAGGCTCCGTCCACTCGTCTTTCCACTCCACGATCAACGCGGTCCGAGGGCTCCTCGCCTACGAGAAGCTCACCGGCGACCAGAGCGTCCGAGCGGCACGCCACAGCGGCGAGGAGTATCTGCTCCGTCGCCGCCTGCGGTACCGGCTCTCCACGGGGGAGCGGGTGGGGCCATGGGCCGATCTCATCGTCCACCCGTACCGTGCCCCGTTCACGCTCCTGAAGGCGGTCGACCACATCACCGAGGCTGCGCTGTTCGACGGAGTCGCCCCCGACCCGCGCGCCGCCGAGGCCGTCGAGCGCCTGCGGGCCGCGCGCGGCGACGACGGGCGCTGGCTGCAGGGGGGGAGGTTCGGCGGTGACACGTGGATCGAGCATGACGCCCCGCCGGGGGAGCCCTCACGATGGGTGACGTTCCTCGCGCAACGGGCACTGAACCGCTGGGACGAGGCGTACGCGTGAGCCCCCGCGCGAAGGCGGAGGCGGTCCGCGAGTTGAGCCGCGACGAGGCGCGACGCCTCGTCGTTCGTGCGCAGCTGCTCGACGCCGAGCGGCCGGGCGACATCGTCGAGGTCGCCGAGCAGATCTTCACGATCAAGATCGACCCGACCGCGACGATCGCCCCCTCGGAGCAGACCATCGCGTGGAGTCGTATCGGGTGGTCCTACGAGTCCGGCCAGCTGAAGAAGGCCGTGGAGCAGGACCGCCTCCTGTTCGAGTACGACGGCCGATTCCACCCGGCATCCGCGCTCGCCGCCCGCGTCGCGCAGATGCGCACCCGCGTGTTCCGCGCGCAGGCGGCAGGGTGGATGGCGGCGAACGACCGCTTCCGCGCCGATGTCCTCGCGCGCCTGCGTGCGGAGGGCCAGCTCATCGCGACGCAGATCCCCGACACGAGCCAGGTGGCGCACAAGAACGAAGCCGGCTGGTACGGCTCGAACCAGACCGGCCGCATGCTCGAACTGCTGTCGTACCTGGGTGAGGTCGGCATCGTCGGGCGGCAGGGCCGCCAGCGGGTGTGGGACCTCGGCGAGAGGGTCTACGCGGGCGTCCCCGAGATGGATGCCGAGGAGGCATCCGCCGTGCTGGAGAATCGCCGGTTGCAGGCCGCCGGGATCTCGCGGCAGAAGTCGCCCTGGAGCGGGGTGGGCATGGCGGGCGTGCCCGTCACGGTCGAAGGATCGTCCTGGAAGTGGCGCGCCGACCCCGCCGCGCTCGAGACTCTCGACGACGACCCCGGCGGGCGCGTCGCGATCCTCAATCCGTACGACGGGTTCCTCTTCGACCGGCCGCGCCTGAAGGAGCTGTTCGAGTTCGAGTATGTGCTCGAACAGTTCAAGCCGAAGGCCCAGCGCGTGTACGGCTACTTCGCGCATCCGATCCTCGTCGGAGACCGCTTCGCGGCGCTGCTCGACGCCGAACTCGACAAGCCCAAGGAGAACCTCGTCATCACGGCCGTCCACGAGCTCGCAGACCTCGACGCCGACGAGCGCGAGATGGTGGATGCCGAGTTGCGCGACCTCGCCGAATGGCTCGGCGTGGGCCTGACCTTCGCCGCGGAACGCTAGGCGCGTTCGTCGTCGCGCGACGCGAGGGCGAGATCGATCTGCTGCTGCGTCGTCAGGGGTGCGCGGGTGATGAGCTCGTGGATGAAGCCGAGCTTGCGCTGCACGGGCGGGCTGATCGTGAACGGGTAGAGGTCGCCGAACCCCATCGACCGGTTCACCCGGTTGAACCCCTGCGACATGGCCGCCCAGTCCGCGAGCACGCGTCCGATCGGCTCGTCGTGGTAGTCCTCCCGCGGGACGACGTCGGTGTCGCGCAGGGTGGAGGCCCCGGCATCCAGACGGATGCCGATGGCGGCGGACGTCTGCAGCGTGCCCACGATGTGCAGATAGTGGGCGAACGTCTCGGCGAAGTCCTCCCAGGCGTGCATCGTCGCGTACTCGGAGATGAACGCGGACTGCCAGTCGGCGGGCGCCCCCACGCTGTAGTGGCGGTCGATCGCGTCGCGATAGCTTTCGCGTTCGTCACCGAAAAGGTCGCGGCACCTCGCCCACGTCGTCTCGTCCGTGATGAGCACGTTCTGGAAATAGTGGCCGATCTCGTGGCGCAGGTGCCCGAGGATCGTGCGGTACGGCTCGCCGAGTTTCACGCGGACGGCCTCGCGCACGTCGTCGAGACTCTCGGCCAGATCGATCGTGATGATGCCGTTCGCGTGCCCGATGACCACGGGTCTGCCTTCCGAGCGACTCGAGAGCAGATCGAATCCGAGCCCGCCCGGCTCGACATCCCACGGCACGACCGGCAGACCGACGTCCGCGATCTGCAGCATCAGCCGGCGCTTGGCCTCCTCCGTCTTGGCGAGCTTCTCGAGGGCGATCGTGTCGTCGGATGCCGGGCGCGTGCGCGTCAGGCGGCAGGAGATGCACCGCCCCGCCGGGGCATCCTCCCGAACGAGCCAATTGCAGCCCCACTCGCGCTCCGAGCACGCGTACCACGTGATGTCGTCCACGTGAACGCGATCGCTGCGGAGGGCGAGGAACGTCCGGTCGATGATCTGCAGACCCATCTCCGTGCCGCAGTCGGGGCAGACGAGCGTGTCGAGATAGACGAACCGGCGGCAGGACGGGCATCGGGGCGTGGAGCTCACCGCTTCACCGTACCGGCTGCCGCCTGTCACACGGCGACACGCGATTCGGCCGCGCGCGAAGCCGTCCGCGACGATGGACGCGGGACCGTGCGCAGACGTGCACGAAGAACGGAAGGTGTACGGATGGGCCAGCGGGGATTTGCGACGCGACAACTGCACGAGTGTCCGCGGGGCGCAGCACCCACGGCCCGTGCCACCCCCATCTACCTCACGGCGGGATTCGAGTTCGACGAGTACGGGCAGGCCGCTGCCCACTTCGGACAGGGGGAGGGCTACGCGTACACGCGCATCGGCAACCCCACGATCGAGGCGGCCGAGCACACGCTCGCCTCCCTCGAGGACGGCTCGCAGGCGCTGCTCCTCGCCAGCGGACAGGCCGCGACGAGCGTCGCACTGCTCGCCCTTCTCGAGGCGGGTCAGCACATCGTCTCGTCCACGCACATCTACGAAGGCACGCGTGCCCTCCTCAACGACAACCTGACGCGCCTGGGCATCGAGACGACCTACGTCGACGCGATCGAGGACACGGATGCCTGGGAGGCCGCGATCCGTCCCGAGACGAGGGCCCTGTTCGCGGAGTCGATCTCCAACGCCACCAACCGCCTGATCGACATCGCCGCCGTCGCCGACGTGGCGCACCGCCACGGCATCCCGCTCGTCATCGACAACACGTTCGCGACCCCCTACCTCCTCCGCCCGATCGAGCACGGCGCCGATGTCGTCGTGCACTCCGCGAGCAAGTTCCTCGCCGGTCACGGGAGCGTCCTCGGCGGCGCGATCGTCGACAGCGGGACCTTCGACGCGGAGCGCTCGGGTGCGCTCTTCCCGCATCTGGTCGCCCCCGGGCGGAACGGCACGCCGAGCCTCGCCGAGCGCACGGGCGGCGATGCCCGCATCGCCTACGCGCGCGAGAGCGTCGCGCCCCGCTTCGGGCCCACGCCGTCGCCGCTCAACGCCTTCCTCATCGGCCAGGGGATCGAGACGCTCAGCATCCGCGTCGAGCGGCAGAGCGAGAACGCGCTCGCCGTCGCGCAGTGGCTCGCCGGGCGACCCGAGATCGCCTCCGTCGACTACGTCGGCCTCCCGGGTCATCGCGACCACCGACTCGCCGCCGCGTACCTGCCCGACGGCTACGGGTCGGTCTTCACCTTCACCGTCCACGGCGGCGCGGAGGCGGCGCAGCGCCTCGTCGAAGGGCTCGAGGTGTTCACCCACATGACGCATCTGGGAGACGTCCGCTCCCTCATCCTGCATCCCGCGTCCACCTCGCATGTCGGCCTCGGCTCCGACGAGAGGCTCGCGCTCGGCGTCGAACCGGGGACCCTCCGTGTATCGATCGGCATCGAGGATGTCGAGGATCTCATCGGCGACCTGGCCGCCGCACTGGCCGTCGCCGTCGATGTCGACATCGCGGTGATCGCATAAGCGGCGCGGCCCGTCCTCAGCACCTCGGCTGGTTCCTCGCGCGCGGGTTCGGCCCGCACGGGTGGGGGCATCCGTACCTCGACTGGGACTACGACTGGATCCGCCCCGACCTCTACCAGCAGTCCGCGCGCGAGCTGGAACAGGCGGGGTTCGACTTCCTCCTGATCGAGGATGCCCCCTCGCTCGGCTCGCCCGCGACGATCGACCTGCGCGTGCGTCACGCGTTCGGCGGCCCGAAGCACGACCCGCTGCTGCTCGCGCCCTACCTCTTCCAGGCGACCCGGCACCTCGGCGTCATCCCCACGGTGAACCCCGCGGCCTCCTTGCCGTACACCGCGGCGCGCCAGTTCGCGACGCTCCAGCACCTGAGCGGCGACCGCTTGGGCCTCAACGTCGTCACTGACACCGGCAGCGCGCGCCACTTCGGCGACGCGCCGCCGCTCGGTCACGACGCCGCCTACGACCGCGCGGAGGAGTGGCTCTCGGCGCTGCGCGCCCTGTGGCACTCGTGGGGCGACGGCGCGCTCGTTCGGGATGTGGCATCCGGTGTCTACGCCGACGGCACGAAGCTGGATGCCGTGCGCCATCGCGGTGCGCACTTCTCCTTCGACGGCCCACTCAACGCGATCCCGTTCGAGCGGGGCGAACCGGTCATCGCCTCTCCCGGTGGATCGGGGCGCGGACTCGCGTTCGCCGGCGCGAACTCCGACATCCAGCTGGCGCTCGCGCCGCTGCGCGAGGAGAGCGTGCGCGCCTACGTCGCGAAGATCCGCGATGCCGCCCGTGAGCGAGGCCGCGACCCGGGTGACGTGAAGATCATGTTCGCCGTCCAGCCGGTGATCGTCTCGTCGGTCGATGAGGCGGACCGGCTCGTCGCCGCATCGTCCGCGCCGTCGGATGAAACGCTGCGCACGATCGCACAGCGTCAGTCGAGCGACCTCGAGACCGACCTCACGGCACTCGATCTCGATGCACCTCTGCCCGCGGAATTGTTCGCGGAGCACGTCTCCCAGGGGTCGCTGCGGCGCCTCACCGGGGATCGCGACGTCGCCACGACGACCCTGCGGGTGCACCTGAGCGCGCTGGCTCGGCTCGGACGACTCTCCGACGGGTCGGGATTCGTCGGCACGGCGGATGAGTTCGCCGACCTCGTCGAACAGCTCGGGCTGTGGGGCGGCGATGGCGTGCTGCTGTGGGGCGATCTGCACCCCGTCACGGTGCACCGCACGCTCGATGACCTCGTGCCGATCCTCCGTCGCCGCGGCCTGCTGCGCCGCGAGTACACCGGGCAGGGTCTGCGCGCCGACCTGCACGCGTTCTGACGGCGCAGCGCCTCGCGTGCACCGTGCGACCCAGGTGACGCCGAGACGGCGCGACGAGGCCCCGCCGCTCGTGTGAGCGACGGGGCCTCGTCGTCGACCGGAGCCCTCAGTCGATGCTGTGCTCGCTGAGCCAGCCCCGTGCGATGTCCTTCGAGGACTTCTGGTCCTGCCTCGACTCCACGTTCATGGCGACGAGATCCTCGGCGGTGAGCGCGGCGCTCACCTTGTCCACGATGGCGGCGGCGTCGCTCGGGAAGCTCGATGACACGAGCGGGACGACGTGCGAGGCCAGGAAGAGTCCCTTCGGGTCTTCGAGAGTCACGAGGTTCTGCGTCTTGATGCGCGGGTCGGCGCTGTAGACGTTCGCGACCTGGATGTTTCCGGCGACGAGCTCGTCGACGGTCGTGTCGGCGGTCCCGCTGAAGGTCACGTCGACCCCGTACTTCTCCTTGAGGCCGCTCGGACCGTAGGGACGTTGCTCGAGCTCGGGGGCACCGCCGAGGACGAGCGGGCTGATGCCGGCGAGGTCGCCGATGCTCTTCAGGTTGTGCTCATTCGCGAACGCCGCGGTCACGTTGTACGAGTCCTGATCGGTCGCGGGGGACTGGTCGAGCACCTTGAGGCCCGACGGGAGCGCCTTCTGCAGCGCGGCGAACACGTCATCCGCCGTCGTCGCCGTCGTCTGCTTGTCGAAGAACTGCAACAGGTTCCCGGTGTACTCGGGCGTCAGCTGGATCGTGCCGTCCTGCACGGACGGGATGATCGCTTCGCGCTGCCCGATGTTGAACTTGCGGGTGACCGTGAACCCGGCGCCCTCGAGCGCCTGGGCGTAGATCTCGGCGATGATCTCGTTCGAGTAGTACGCCTGGGAGCCGATGGTGATGGTGCCCGAGGTGCCGCCGGGCGATTCGGACGAGGCGGGCCCCTCGAGGGAGGCGCTGGAGCCGCACGCCGTGAGAGCGAGGGCGGTGACGGTGAGCGCGCTCGCCGCGAGGGCGAGTCGCGAGGTGAAGCGTGACATGGGTCGAGCCTTTCTGTGGATGCGGTGCGGTGCGGTGCGGGTCAGGGGGCGGCGGGCGCGGTGCGCGCGGGCGCCGTGCGGTCCGGCGCCGTGCGGGCGCGGACTCCGCGCGGCACGACGAGACGCTGGACGAGCGCGAACAGGCCGTCGAGGAGCAGGGCGAGGACGATGACGAGGATCGACGCGCCGAGGATCTGCGCGGTGTCGCGCAGTTGGATGCCTTGGAGGATGTAGAACCCGAGACCGCCGAGCCCCACGTAGGTCGCGATCGTCACCGTCGCGACGACTTGCAGGGTCGCCGAGCGCAGCCCGCCGATCAGGAGGGGCAGGCCGAGGGGCACCTCGACCTTCCACAGCACCTGCCACGGCGTCATGCCGACGGCTCGCGCGGCGGCGATCACGGAGCGGTCGATCGCCTCGAAACCGGCGTACGCGCCCGCGAGGATCGATGGGATCGCGAGGCTGACGAAGGCGACGACCGACGCCTGGCTCTTGTAGACGACACCGAACAGCAGGTACAGCAGCACCACGAGGCCGAGGGTCGGGATCGCGCGTGCGGCGCCCGAGAGCGCGACGGCGAACTCCCGTCCCCGCCCGGTGTGTCCGATCGCCCATCCGGTGGGGATGGCGATCACCGCGGCGATCAGCACGGCACCGAACGTGAAGGCCAGATGCTGCGCGAGGGCGACCGGCAGAGGCAGGGAGCCGGTGAGCCGGTCGGGGGAGAAGATCCAGGCGAGCGCGTCGGCGAACAGATTCATCGGGCGCCCTCCGCGGCGAGGCGCTGCAGGGCGCGACGCTCGGATCGGGAGTTCTCGCGTCGCGGGAGCCACGGCAGGAGGACGCGGCCCGCGATGACGAGGAGCAGGTCGATGAGGAGCGCGATCGCCACGACGAGGACGAGACCCGTCAGCACTTCGGGGATGATGGCCCGCTGCGAGCCGTTGGTGAACAGGTATCCCAGGTTCTCGGTGCCGATGAGGATGCCGACGGTGGCGAGCGCGATCGTCGAGGTGGCCGTCACCCGAAGGCCGGCGAGCAGCACGGGCCCCGCGAGTGGCAGGTCGACCGTCCAGAACCGCCGCCACGTGCCGAACCCGACCGCGACGGCCGCATCGCGCGTGACGGGGTCGACGGAGTCGAGCCCGTCCGTCACGGACCGCGTCATGATCGCGACGCCGTAGATCGTGAGCGCGACGATGAGGTTCGTCTCCGACAGGTACGGGATGCCGAACACCGACCACAGCAGTGCGAAGAGTCCGAGCGACGGGATCGTGTACAGCAGCCCGATGGTCGTCAGCACCGGACCGCGCAATCGCGTGTACCGCCACGCGAGCCACCCGAGCGGTAGGGCGATCACGAACGACAGCGCGATCGCGATCACACTCTGACGCAGGTGGACGAGCGTGAGGCCCCAGATGAGGTCGAGGTTCTGGAGCACCCAACTCACGGGGCGGGCCTCGGGCTCTCGTCGGTCGCGGTGGATGCCTCGTCGACGAGGACGCCCTGGGTGCGGCCCGCCGCATCCACGAGCACCGTGCCGTGCGCCGTGCGCTTGGCGCGCAGGGCCCGGGTGCCGCGCTCGACCCCGATGAACTCCGCGACGAACTCGCTCGCGGGGTTCTCGATGATCTCGTCGGGCGTGCCGACCTGGGCGATGCGGGCGCCCTTCTGCAGGATCACGACCTGGTCGCCGAGGAGGAACGCCTCGTCGATGTCGTGGGTGACGAACACCACGGTCTTGTCGAGGTCGCGCTGGAGGCGGAGGGTCTCCGTCTGCAGTTCGGCGCGGACGATCGGATCGACGGCCCCGAACGGCTCGTCCATCAGCAGGATGTTGGGATCGGCGGCGAGGCCCCGGGCCACCCCGACCCGCTGCTGCTGTCCGCCGGAGAGCTGGCGCGGATATCGGTCGGCGAGGGCGCGGTCGAGGCCCACGACGTCGAGGAGTTCCAGTGCGCGCCGGCGGGCGTCGTTCTTGGGGACGCCGTTCAGCCGCGACACTGTCGCGACGTTGTCGATCACGCTGAAGTGGGGGAGGAGTCCCGCGTTCTGCAGCACGTAGCCGATGCCGCGGCGCAGCTTCACGGGGTCGCGGTCCCGGATCGACTCGCCGTCGATCGTGATGTCGCCGCTCGTGGGTTCGATGAGTCGGTTGATCATGCGCAACAGGGTGGTCTTGCCGCAACCGGACGACCCGACGAACACCGTCGTCTTGTGGGCGGGCAGCACGAGGCTGAAATCGTCCACCGCGACGGTGCCGTCGGCGAACTGCTTCGTGACAGAACGGAACTCGATGGCCAAGGCGTCCTCCGAATCGGGTGGAACCCCACACAATCACATCCCACGGACGTCGGGGTCGGGGCTGGCATGAATCGTCACAGTCGGGTATGCGTCGCGCTTCCGTCGGTGACCCGGTGGCGAAGCCCCGCCGAGGGGGCGAGAGTGGGGTCATGGATGCCGCAGAGTACGACCTCATCGTGATCGGAGCAGGGCCGGTGGGCGAGAACGTCGCCGACCGAGCGGTGCAGGGTGGGCTGTCGGTGGTGATCGTCGAGGCGGAGCTCGTCGGCGGCGAGTGCTCGTACTGGGCCTGCATGCCGTCGAAGACGCTGCTGCGGCCCGTGGCGGCGCTGCGCGCGGCGAAAGCGGTCCCGGGGGCCGCGGCATCCGTCGTGGGCGGCGTGGACGTCGCGGCGACCCTCGCGAGCCGTGACCGGATGGTGCACGACTGGTCGGATGCCTCGCAGGTGGAGTGGCTGGACGGTGCCGGCATCGACCTCGTCCGCGGACACGGGCGCCTGGACGGGGAGAGGGTCGTGCGTGTGGAACTTCCGGACGGCGGTGAGCGCGTGCTACGGGCTCGCGTCGCCGTCGCCCTCTGCACGGGATCGGCGGCGCTCCTGCCCCGCATCGCCGGACTCGCCGAGGCGGGGCCCTGGACGAGCCGCGAGGCGACGAGCGTGCACGACGTGCCCGCGTCGCTCGCGATCGTGGGCGGAGGGGTCGTCGCCTGCGAGATGGCGACGGCTTTCGCATCGTTCGGCACCCACGTCAGGATGCTCGTGCGCTCGGGCCTGCTCGCGGGGATCGAGCCGTTCGCGCAGGAGGCGGTCGCCGAGGGTCTGCGCCGTGCGGGCGTCGATGTGCGCATGCACACCGAGCCGACTGCCGTCGAGCGCGGACCCGACGGCGTACGTGTGTCCTTCGACGCGGGGGAGGATCTCGTCGCCGACGAGATCCTCATCGCGACCGGGCGTGTACCGCGCACCGAGGATCTGGGCCTCGAGACGGTGGGGTTGGAGCCTGGCGCATGGCTGGACGTCGACGACACGCTGCGCGTGCGCGGGCATGACAGCTTGTACGCCGTCGGCGACGTGAATCACCGGGCGCTGCTGACCCATCAGGGCAAGTACCAGGCGCGTGCGGCGGGCGACGTCATCGCGGCCCGCGCGCGCGGTGCGGTCGTCGACGACGCCCCCTGGGGTGCGCATGTCGCGACGGCCGATCACCGGGCCGTGCCGCAGGTCGTGTTCAGCGAGCCGCAGGTGGCATCCGTCGGTCTCACCGCGGCGGCCGCGCGGGATGCCGGGATCGCGGTGCGGGTGCTCGACGTCGATCTGTCGGGGATCGCCGGTGCCGCCACGCACGGCGACGACGCCGCGGGGACCGCGCGGGCCGTCGTCGATGCCGATCGGGGTGTCCTGGTCGGGGCGACCTTCGTCGGCGACGATGTCGCCGAACTCCTGCAGGCGGCGACGATCGCGGTCGTCGGAGAGGTGCCGATCGCGCGGCTCTGGCACGCCGTGCCGGCCTACCCGACGGTCAGTGAGCTGTGGTTGCGCTGGCTCGAGCAGTACGGCCGCCCGGAGTAGATCGCCCGGAGGGGCCCGGTCCGGGCGAGCGCCCGCGTTCTCGGCGAACTCACGGTATCGCTGAGGAGTGAACGATATATCGTTGGGTATCGTTCAGAATCGATGGAGGTTCGCATGAGCAATTCATTCGGCAACGGTTTCCCCGGGTTCGGCGGGTCCGGATTCGGCTTCGGCGGCGGGGACGGCAAGGGCGGCTTCGGCGGTCCGGGCTTGAACGACGTCGTCGACGCCCTCGGCCAGTTCGGGCAGCGCTTCGAGCGCGCCTTCGGCGACAAGTTCGAGCAGCGAGCGGGTTCGCGCATGGGTCGTGGCGATGTTCGCTCGGCGATCCTGTCGCTGCTCGCCGAGCGCCCCATGCACGGCTACCAGATCATCCAGCAGATCGAGGAGCGCAGCGGCGGCGCCTGGAAGCCGAGCCCGGGCTCGGTCTACCCGACGTTGCAGCTGCTCACCGACGAGGGCGTCGTCGAGGTCGAAGAGGCCGATGGGCGCAAGACGTACTCGCTGACGGAGGCCGGTCGTGCCGAGGCCGACGACAAGCCCGCCCCGTGGCGGGGCTCGGAGTCGTCGGAGTCGGCTCCCGGAACCGGCACCGGCAGCGCGCCGCACGGCGGGTTCGGCGGCGGCATCCCCCCGATCGCGAAGGCGGGCTCCAACCTCGCCCAGGCGGCGATGCAGGTGGGCCGTACGGGCACGCCCGACCAGGTCGCGGAGGCCGTCGCGATCCTCGACGACGCGCGGCGCAAGCTCTACGCGATCCTCGCCGAGGCCTGACCGGATGCCCCCTGCGCGACCCTCGCGCGAGCGCGGGAGCGCGGACCACGACGATCCGCGCTCCCGCGCACGCTACAACCGCATCATCCGCTTCGCGACGCGGGTGATGCTCGCCACCTGGTGGTTCGACGTCGCCCTGCCGCGGATCGGCTTCGGCCGGGTTGCGGAGCGCACGAGAGTCGCGCGCATGCAGGCATCCGCGCGGCGCTTCCGCGTGCTCGCCGTCGACCTCGGCGGTCTCATGATCAAGGTCGGCCAGTTCCTCTCGTCGCGGCTCGACGTGCTGCCCCCCGAGATCACCAGCGAGCTCGAACAACTGCAGGACGAGGTGCCGGCCGTTCCGTTCGCGCAGATCCGGCCCCTCGCCGAAGCCGAGCTCGGTGTCCCGCTCGCGAGCGCCTACGCCTGGTTCGACGAGACCCCGGTCGCGGCGGCCTCCCTCGGTCAGGCGCACCGCGCCCGCCTGTCGGCGGCCGACGCGGAGATCGTCGGTTTCGCGGAGGTCGTCGTGAAGGTGCAGCGGCCCGGGATCGATGACGTCGTCGAGACCGACCTCGCCGCGCTCCGGAAGATCGCCGAGCGGCTCGACCGCATCCGATTCGTCTCCGATCGCGTCGATGTGCCCGCGCTCGTGGAGGAGTTCGCGACGACCTCGCGCGAGGAGATCGATTACCTGCACGAGGGCGTCAACGCGGAGCGGTTCGAGCGCGAACTCGCCGACGGGCACCGCGTCGCGGCGCCGCGCGTCGTATGGGAGCGCACCACGCGCCGCATCCTCACGCTCTCGGACGTCACCGCGATCAAGCTGAGTGACGTCGCGGGGCTGCGCGCCGCGGGCATCGATCCGGCTGAGGTGGCGCAGGCGTTCGCCGCGGCGATGTTCGAGCAGCTGTTCGGCGCCGGGTTCTTCCACGCCGATCCGCACCCGGGGAACGTGTTCGTGACCCCGCACGCCCCCGATGAGACAGGCCGCACATGGACCCTGACGTTCATCGACTTCGGGATGATGGGGCAGGTGCCCGACACCCTCCGGGCGGGTCTTCGCAAGGTCGTCATCGCGGTCGCCGCACGTGACGGGAAGGGCCTCGTCGACGGCATCCGTCAGGTCGGAGTGCTCCTGCCGAGTGCCGACACGGCGGAGCTCGAACGGTCGCTCACGGCGCTGTTCGCGCGCTTCGGCGGAATGGCGTTCGGCGAGCTGCAGAACGTCGACCCGCGGGAGTTCCGCGACTTCGCGGAGGACTTCGGCTCGGCGATGCGGAAGCTGCCGGTGCAGCTGCCCGAGAACTTCCTGCTCATCACCCGCGCCGTGTCGCTGACCTCGGGGGTCTGCAGCACCCTCGACCCCGCGTTCAACATCTGGGATGCCATCGACCCCTACGCGCAGAAGCTCCTGACCGAAGAGAGCCGGAACGTCGTGACGGATGCCGCCCGCGGTGCCGTCTCGTACGCCCGGACGATCATGGGGCTCCCCGCCCGGATCGACACCGTCACCGACCGGATCGAGCGCGGTGCGATGTCGGTGGAGACCCCCGAGATCGACCGCAAACTCGACCGCTTGGAGGGCCTGCTGCGCCGCACGATCGCGGCGGTGCTGTTCGCGGCGCTCCTGGTCGGCGGCGCGCTCGTCTACCCGGCGCTCAGCGTGCTCGGAGTCATCCTGATGATCGCGAGCGTCGTGCCCCTCGGGTTCGCGCTCCGGCCCGGCCACACGCGCAGGCGGCATCGCCGCTGAGAGGGTGGCCGGCGCTGAGACCGCGGGCCGAGGCTCGCGCCCCGGCCCGTCTCGCCCCGGCCCGTCTCGGCGTCAGCGGGTCGCGCGCGCGAGGTTCTCGCGCAGTTCGTCGGCGTCCTGTCGCACGACGTACGCGGGCTGGTCGCGCTCCACGCGCCAGCTCTCGCCGACCGAGCCGATGTCGACGGTGTCGAACCCGAACGCGTCGTACACCTCGGTCGCGAGGGCCGCGGCATCCGCGTGATCGCTCGCGATCGCGAGCGCGCGGCGCCCGGGGATGCCCGCCGGGGAGCCCGTCGTGAGGATGTCGCCGGCCGGGATGTGGTTGAACGCCTTCACGACGCGCGACGACGGCAGGTGCCGCTGGAGGAGCCCCGTCGTGGTCGCGCGCTTCTCGTCGAGTTCGGCGATGTGCCCGTCGCGTTCCCAGTAGTAGTTGCCCGTGTCGAGCACGATCTTGCCCGCGAGGGGCGCGACAGGCACGGCATCCAGCGCCTTCAGCGGCACGGTGACGACGGCCCAGTCGGCCGCCTCCGCCGCCTCCGTGGCCGTCGCCGCGCGCACGTTCGAGCCGAGTCGCGCGGTGAGATCGGCGAGTGTCTCGGGTCCTCGCGAGTTCGCGATGACGACGTCGTAGCCGCGTGCGGCCAGCCCTTCGGCCAGTGCGCTGCCGATGTGTCCTGCTCCGATGATTCCTACCGTTGTCATGGACGGGAGAACGCCCCTTCCGAGGCATCCATTCCCGCGTGGCGACACACGAACGCCCGGGCCGGTGGCGTGTGTCACCGGCCCGGGCGTCGGAGTGGGTCGTGCGGTCAGAGTGCCGCGCGGAGCCCGTCGACGAGCGTCGTCGTCGGGCGGCCGATGAGGCGCGACAGGGTGCCGTCGGTCGACGACAGCACGCCCTCGCGGATGCCGTCGTCGAGGCCCGCGACGAACTGCGCGATCTGCTCATCGAGGCCCGCACCCTCGAGGCCCGCGACCAGCTCGTCGTGCGTGAGGCGGACGTAGGTGACGTCGCGGCCGAGCACCTCCGCGGCGGCGGCGGCGAGGTCGTCGTAGCTGAACGCGACGTCGCCGGCGAGCTCGTAGACCTTGCCGAGGTGGCCGTCTTCGAGAAGGGCCACCGCGGCGGCATCCGCGTAGTCGGCGCGTGCGGCGGCGGCGACGGTCGCATCACCGACGGCGGCGGCGATCACGCCGGACTCGGCGGCGCGCTGCACATCGGCGGCGTAGTTCTCGAGGTACCAGTCGTTGCGCAGGATGACGGTCGGCAGCCCGCTCGCCACGAGAGCCTCTTCGGTGGCGTGGTGCTCCGCGCCGAGCGGCCAGTCGAAGGTCGTCGCCTTCGACAGGCTCGTGTAGACGAACTTGGCGACGCCGGCCGCGACCGCGGCGTCGATGACGTTCTTGTGGCCCGGGTAGCGCTTGCCGGGCTCGGAGGCCGAAATGAGGAGGACGGTGTCGACGCCGTCGAGGGCGGCCGCGATCGTCGCCGGGTCGTCGAAGTCGACGCGGGCGGTGCGGACACCCCGGTCGGCGAGGTCGGAGAGCTTCGCGACGTCGCGGCCCGAGGCGATGATGTCGGATGCCGAGGCGCCGCGCTGCAGGAGGGCGTCGACGACGAGGTGTCCGAGGTGGCCGCTGGCGCCGGTGACGAGGATGGTCATGGGGTGTCCTTTCGATCGGAGTACGCCAGGGGTAACCGCGGGCCGGCCTCGCTGCATTCCAGACCGCGGGTACCCACCTTTTGGTAAGGTACCCACATGGTGGTGAGTCTTGCGGAGATCCGGGCCGAGAAGGACGGCGCGTTCAGCCACGACTGTCCGACGAGGACGGTGCTGGATCATGTCATGAGCAAATGGGGCGTGCTCGTGCTCCTCGCGCTGACCGACGGGACGACCCGGTGGGGGCAGCTGCGCCGCACGGTCGAGGGCATCAGCGAGAAGATGCTGGCGAGCACGCTGCGCACCCTCGAGGCGGACGGATTCGTCGCCCGTACCGCGTTCCCCGAGGTCCCGCCGCGCGTCGAATACTCGCTCACCGCGCGCGGCGAGGACCTCATGGCGCGCATGCTCCCGCTCATGGGGTGGATCGCCGACAACGCCGACGGGATCGTCGCCCGCTGACCCGTCCGAGCCGCGCTGCCCGGAGGTCGCGAACTACGCTGGAAGCGTGCCTTCGACTTCCGCCGCCCTGACCCACGCCGCCGACCTCGCCGAGTTCGTCGCCGCCTCGCCGTCGAGTTTCCACGCGGCATCCGTCGTCGCGCGCCGGCTCCAGCAGGCCGGCTTCACTCCTCTCGACGAGACGTCGCCCTGGAGTGTGACCCCCGGCGCGAAGCAGCTGGTCGTGCGCGACGGCGCCGTGATCGCGTGGGTCGTGCCCGACACCGCCGATGCCGACACGGCGTTCCGCATCTTCGGAGCGCACAGCGATTCGCCCGCGTTCAAGCTCAAGCCGAAGCCCACGACGGGCCGGGCCGGTTGGCTGCAGGCGGCCGTCGAGGTCTACGGCGGCCCGTTACTGAACTCGTGGCTCGACCGTGAGCTGCGCCTCGCGGGGCGCCTCGCGCTCGACGACGGCACCGAGGTGCTCGCCGCGACCGGCGCGCTCCTGCGGCTGCCGCAGCTCGCGATCCACCTCGATCGCGAGGCGAACGATCACCTCACCCTCGACAAGCAGCGTCACACACAGCCCGTGTGGGGGCTCGGCGACGCGGCATCCGCCGACCTCCTCGCCGAGGTCGCGGCGGCCGCCGGCATCGACGCGTCGCGCATCCGCGGGTACGACCTCGTGACCGCCGATGCGGCCCGCGGGGCGGTGTTCGGAAAGGACGACGCCTTCTTCGCTTCGGGTCGCCTGGACGACCTGGCATCCGTGCACGCGGGGCTCGTCGCGCTCGAGGCGGCCGGAGCGGATGCCCCGCACATCGCCATGCTCGCCGTGTTCGACCACGAGGAGATCGGTTCGGGCACCCGTTCGGGCGCGGCCGGGCCATTTCTCTCTGACGTGCTGGAGCGCATCCAGCTCGGGCTCGGCGCGGACCGCGAGCAGCAGCTGCGCGCGCTCGCCGCGTCGTGGCACGTCTCGAGCGACGTCGGCCACTCGGTGCACCCCAACTACGTCGAGAAGCACGACCCCGTCGTGCAGCCTGTGCTCGGCTCGGGGCCGATCCTGAAGATCAACGCGAACCAGCGCTATGCGACGGATGCCCCCGGCGCCGCCGCGTGGCACGCATGGTGCGACGCGGCCGGGGTCGTGAGCCAGGAGTTCGTCTCGAACAACGCGGTGCCGTGCGGATCGACGATCGGCCCGATCACGGCGACGCGCCTCGGCATCCGGACGGTGGACGTGGGCATCCCGATTCTGTCGATGCACTCCGCGCGTGAGCTCGCCGGGACGGCCGACCTCATCGCCCTCAGCCGCGTCGCCGCCGCCTTCTTCGCCGCCTGACGCGGCGTTCCCGGTCGTTGAGCAGGGCCGAGCCGAAACGTCGTCTGGTGTGCGTCTCCGGTCGTTGAGCGAGGCCCGCAAGGGCGGAGTCGAAACGTGGTGCGGCCCGTTTCGACTCGCTGCGCTCGCTCAACGACCGGGAGGGGTGCGTGGTTCCGGTCGTTGAGCGAGGCCCGCAGGGCCGAGTCGAAACGTGGTTTGGTGCCTGGTTCCGGTCGTTGAGCGAGGCCCGCAGGGCCGAGTCGAAACGTGGTGCGGCCCGTTTCGACTCGCTGCGCTCGCTCAACGGCCGGGGATGGTGCGGCTCGTTTCGACTCGCTGCGCTCGCTCAACGACCGGGGGTGGGTTGGCCCGTTTCGACTCGCTTCGCTCGCTCAACGGCCGGGAGGGGGTCAGAGGCCGGGGGCGGGCTCGCGGCGGGGGAGCACCCACCCGGCGCGGGGGAAGTGGCACGTGTACCCGTTCGGGTAGCGCAGGAGGTAGTCCTGATGCTCGGGCTCGGCCTCCCAGAACGGGCCCTCCGGCTCGATCGTGGTGACGGCCCGACCCGGCCACAGGCCCGAGGCATCCACGTCGGCGATCGTGTCACGGGCGACCTGCTCCTGCTCAGGGGACAGCGGGAAGATCGCCGACCGGTAGCTCGTGCCGATGTCGTTGCCCTGACGGTTCAACGTCGACGGGTCGTGGATCTGGAAGAAGAACGACAGGATGTCGCGGTACGTCGTCTTCTCGGGGTCGAAGACGATCTCGACTGCCTCGGCATGCCCCGGGTGGTTGCGATACGTCGCGTGGTCGTTCTGCCCGCCGGTGTAGCCGACGCGGGTGTCCAGCACGCCGGGCTGGCGCCGGATCAGGTCCTCCATGCCCCAGAAGCAGCCGCCGGCGAGCACGGCCGTCTCGGTGCCGGGAGTGCGGGTGATGAGTCCGTCGTTCATGATGTCTCCTTCGGTCGGGGATGCCGCGGACGCCGCATCACCTGACACAACGCACGATCCCTCGATTCTGGTCCCTCCGGAGCCTGTCAGGGCGCTGGGAGTCGATCCGTGAGATGATGGATGCCTCCGCAAGGCCTGCGACACGGCCCGCGAGGTGCATCTACCAGCTCGACCGACGTCATGTCGACACCGGGAAACGGCGGCACGTGAACAACGAGCCGATTCCCTGGAGGAGCACGTGGAGCACGCCCGCACGCAGACCGACGACCGCACCCTGATGCAGCACACCGGCTGGGCGTACTGGCCGATCGCGTTCATCGCCCGGCTGCCGTTCGCCATGATGACGGTCGGCGTCCTGATGCTCGTCGTCTCGGCCACCGGCTCCGTGCGTGTCGGCGGTCTCACGTCGGCCGCCGTCGGCGTCGGCGTCGTCATCGCCGGTCCGCTCATCGGGGACCTCGTCGATCGCCACGGCCAGCGCCGCGTGCTCGTACCGGTGGGTCTCGCGAACGGCATCCTGCTGGCTCTGTTCCCCGTCATCGTCATGAGCGGGATGCCCGAAGGCGTCCTCCTCGCCTCGGCGCTCGCGATCGGCCTCACGGCACCGCAGGCCGCTGCGATGTCGCGCAGCCGCCTGCTCACGATCATCACCGCGCGGCTCGCGCCGGGACGGCGCGCGCAGACGACGAGCCGCATCATGTCGTACGAGTCCGCGGCCGACGAGACCGCGTTCGTGATCGGCCCGTTCCTCGTCGGCATCCTCGCCGCGTTCATCGCCCCGTGGGCGCCGATCGCGATCGCCGCGGCGCTGAGCTTCGGCTTCGTGATCGCGTTCGCCCTCCACCCGACCGCGCGGGTGATGCCGGATGCCGAGGATGCCGCGGCGGCGCGCGCTCCGATCCGCGCCGTATTCTCGGGCCGGATCCTCGTGCTCGTCGCGGCGACCTTCGGCGTCGGGATGTTCTTCGGGGGGACGCTCACGTCGCTCACCGCGTTCGCGCAGGCGCACGGAGACGAGGCATCCGCGGGTCTGCTCTACGGGCTCATGGGCATCGGTTCTGCGGTGCTCGCGCTCGGCGTCGTGCTGCTGCCGGCGCGTTTCGCGCTACGGGCGCGGTGGATCTTGTTCGCGCTCGCGTTGACGCTCGCCGCCGCGGGCTACGCGACCGCCGACGGCTTCGGCTCCGTCATCGTGTGGCTGCTCATCATGGGGCTCGGCGTCGGGCCGACGCTCGTGACGCTCTTCTCCCTCGCGGGGGAGCGGGCTCCGACCGGGCGCGCGGCGACGACGATGACCCTCCTCGGGTCGGCGCTGACACTCGCACAGGCCCTCTCCTCGGCCGTCACCGGGCGGATCGCCGAAGACGGTTCACTCGGCGCGGCGATGATCGTCCCGGCGGTCGCCGGCGTGCTCGTCCTCGCCCTCGGTGTCGTGAACGCGCTCATGGAGCGGCGCCCGACGACGGCGCGTGCCGCGGCACCCGCACTCTGACGCTCAGACGAAGCGGACCCAGTTCGCGCCGCGCCCGGTCTCCGCGCGCTGGAGGAGGTGCAGGTCGTCGCCGTCGATGCGGTACAGCGAGACGGTTGTGGACTTCTCGCCCGCCGCGACGAGGAAACGGCCGTCCGCGCTGATGCCGAACCCGCGCGGCTGGTGCTCCGTGACCGTGAAGCGCTCGGCATCCGAGAGCGTTCCGTCAGGGGCGACCATCAGCGCGCCCAGCGTGCTCTCCGTCCGCTCGGATGCCCACAGACGCGAGCCGGCGCGGTGCAGGTCGGCACCCCAGATGTAGTGGTGCGCGAGGGGATCGGCGCCGAACTCGCTGTGCCCGAGCTGCGCCGCGGGGTCGACCGCCGAGGCGGAGCCCACAAAACCCAGCGCACCCGACTGCGCGTCGCGGCGGTAGTGCAGTACCTCGCCGGAGAACTCCGTCAGCACGTACACGGCGTCGTCCTCGACGAGCAGGTGGCGCGGGCCGCTGCCCGCGGGTGCCGCGACCGTCGCCGGCGACAGCGCGGTGAGCACGAGGTCGTCGGCGATCGCGTACTGCGCGACGAGGTCGGCACCGAGTGACACGAAGTACGCGAAGCGGCCGTCGGCGCTCGGCAGCACCGAGTGCAGGTTCGGATACGCGATCCGTGAGACGGGCTCGCCCACCGAGCCGTCGGCGACCCGGCACGCGATGCCGTACCCGCCGCCGTAGCTCGCGCCGAGCAGCCCGTCTCCGTCGGGCGTGAGGGCGAGGTAGTTCATGCCCCCGGCCGGCAGGTCGAGGCGCGAGACCGGCGTCAGGCGCCCGGATGCCCGATCGAGCGTGAGTGTCACGATGCCCGCCGGCTCGCCCTTGACGGCCGCGTAGACGAGCCCCCGCGCGGCATCCACCGCGAAGGTGGAGCAGCCCGTGAGTCCCTCGGTCACGGCGAGCAGCTCGAGAGCCTCGCCGTCGAAGCGGAAGGACGAGATCGAGGCGTCTGCGGCGTTGGCGACGAGGACGAGAGAGGTGGGGTCGGTCACCCCACCAGGCTATGCCCCCGCGCACCCGGCCGACCCGCCCTAGGATGAGGCGACGGCGGGCGGTGCGACGGCGACGCTCCCGGAGGGAGGACGCGTGGTGCACGACAACGGGGTGGCCTGGGTACTCGTCGACGGCGAGAACATCGATGCGACCCTCGGCGGGTCGATCCTGGGGCGACGTCCCCAGCCGGACGAGCGGCCGCGGTGGGACCGGATCCTCGCGTATGTCTCGCAGCGCTGGCATCGCGAAGCGCGGGGACTCTTCTTCCTGAACGCCTCGACGAACCTGCCGATGTCGTTCGTCCAGGCGCTGCTGGCTCTCGGCTACCAGCCCGTCCCGCTCTCCGGCGAGGCCGACGAGAAGGTCGTCGACATCGCCATCCTGCGCACGCTCCAGGCGCTGCGGGACCGTCCCGGCGACGTCGTGCTCGTCAGCAACGACGGCGACTTCGTCCCCGACGTCGGTGCCCTCCTCGATGGCCGCCGCGTCGGTGTCATGGGTTTCTCGGAGTTCCGCAACGCCGGGTTCGCCGAGCTCCCCGGCATCCAGTTCTTCGATCTCGAGTACGACGTCGACGCCTTCGATGCCCCGCTGCCGCGGGTGCGCGTCATCCCCATCGACGAGTTCGACCCGGCGCAGTTCCTGCACTGAGGCGCACCGCATGAGCCGCCCGTCGACGTCGCTGCAGCGGACCTACCGGTACCTTCGGCTCGCGATCGCCGGGTCGGTCGTCGTGGTCTTCGCCGGCGTCGCGGTGAGCCTCCCGCGCGTGGGGCTGCTCCCGTCGATCAGCCATTACTACTACAGCCCCGGGAACACCGTGTTCGTCGGGGCGCTCATCGCCGTCGCCGTCTGCTTCTTCGCGCTGTCGGGCCGCGGTGCGGAGCGGGTGCTCCTCGACGTCGCGGCCGTGATCCTGCCGCTCGTCGCGATCGTCCCGACCGTGATCTCGCCCGGGTCGGTGCCGGGAATCGACTCGACGTGCGCGCGGGGTGCGCGCACGTGCGTTCCCGAGTCGTTCGACGCGGCGGTGGACACCGGCATCCTCACCTACCTCGTCGTCGCCCTCGTCGCGGTCGCGGTTGCGGTGGCGCTCCTGTTGTCCGGCGAGGTCGAACGCTCCGGGACGCTGCTGTCACTCGCGATCTCCGTCGCGATCCTGCTCGTCGTCGGCCTCTTCTGGTGGCTCGCACGGGACGTGTTCCTGCGCTGGGCGCATCTGGGTGCGGCGGTCGCGTTCTTCTCCGTCATCGCCGCCGTCGCGCTGATCAACGCGATCGCCCCGGCCGCCGACGACGCGCCGCGGTGGCTGCGGCGCGTGTACATCGCGATCGCGGTTGCGCTCGCTGCGGGCGTCCTGGGTCTCCCGCTCTACGGGGAGGCTCACGTCGGGTCCGTCTACGGCGTGCTCGTCGGCGAGGTCGTCGCGCTCGCGCTGTTCGCCGCGTTCTGGATCCTGCAATCCGTGCAGTACTGGCGCGCCGACGATCCGTCGATCATGACACGGGACTGAGCGGGCCGCCCTGCAGCGCTGCGGCGAGGACGGCGTCGGCGACGGCATCCGTCACGTGTCCCGCGACGTGGAGATTTAGCGCCGGCTCGACGAGTTCCACCTCGAGAAGGCACAGGCCGTGCGCGGCGGAGTCGACCGTGTCGATGCGGGCGTAAAGCGGCGTGGGAGTGCCGGTGATCTCGCCGACGGCCCGGAGCACCGCCGCCGCGAAAGCCTGCTCGGCATCCGTCGCGTCGACGAGCACGGGGTTCTCGACGTAGACGCCGCCGCGGAGTCCACCGCCCGTTTCGAGCAGGGCCCCCTTCGCGATCGCGTGCGTGAAGACCCCGTCGATCGCGTACAGCGCCTTCTCGTGACCCGCTGTGAGCTCCGCGATCTCGGGCTGGACCATCGCGACGCCGCCAGCGTCGATGATGCGCGCGGCGAGGTCGAGGGCGCGGGGGTCGGATGCCTCGAACAGGCCCGTGTCGCGGGCGCCCGCCGACACCGCCGGCTTCACCACGACGCGATCGTGCGCGGCGAGGGCGTGCAGCGCGGTGGCGGCGTCGGGGAGGGTTGATGCGTACGTCGTGGGGACGGTGCGGATGCCTGAGCGCTCGAGGTCGGCCAGGTACCGCTTGTCGAGGTTCCAGCGCATGACCGCCGGTGCGTTCACGACGCGGGCCGCACGTTCGGCGCGGTCGAGCCAGGCGCGGAACTCGGTCAGGCGCTCGGGGTAGTCCCAGGGAGAGCGGACGACCAGCAGATCGAAGTCCGCGAGATCGATGTCGTCGTCGTGCCAGACGAGCGGTCGCGCCGCCGCCCCGCGCGCGTGCAGTGCGTCGACCAGGAGGGGCGTGTCGTAGTCGGGGTCTTCGTCGGCGTAGGCATCCGTCACGACGATGCCGATGAAGGGTGCGGAGGCGGTCACGGCACCCAGGGTAACCCGCGGAGACGCGCCCGCTCGCGCCCTCGTGCGCCCGTCCGGGCGTACCCTGGGCGGGTGACCGACCCCGCCGTGCCCTCGACCTCTCCGGCGGCACGGGCGGAGCTGGCGGCGCTCGCCGCCGCGACGCGACGCGGCGACCACTGGGATGCGCGCCTGCGCGATCTGCCCGTCGGCTCGCCAGCCCGCGCGGCGGCCGTGCTCATCCTCTTCGGCGTGCTCGATGGGCGCCCCTCCGCCCGCGCGGCACAGGACGCCGCCGTCTCGCGCGATCTCGACGTGCTGCTGCTTGCCCGCGCCCTGACGCTGCGGGCCCACCCGGGGCAGGTCGCGTTCCCCGGCGGCCGGCTCGACCCGGGCGATGACGGCCCGGTCGCCGCGGCACTGCGCGAGGCCGAGGAGGAGACGGGGCTCGATCCGGACGGCGTCGACGTCCTCGGCACGCTCCCCGACGTGCCGCTCGAGTTCTCCGGGCACCTCGTGACCCCCGTGCTCGGCTGGTGGCGGCAGCCGTCGCCCGTGCGCGTCGTCGACGTCGCTGAGTCGGCGGACGTCTTCCGCGCGCCCGTCGCCGACCTCCTCGCCCCCGAGAACCGTGGCGTGACGCTCGTGCGCCGCGACGGCCAGGAGTGGCGCGGCCCGGCGTTCCAGGTGCGCGGGCACCTCGTGTGGGGATTCACCGGCATCCTCCTCGACGCGCTGTTCGACCGGCTCGGCTGGACCGAGCCCTGGGACGACGGCGTCGTCTTCCCGCTTCCCGGGTAGGGGAGCGGGCGTCCCGCGCGAGGGTCGCAGGTGACATCCTTGTTGCAGGCCTCGCGCCGAATCGCTTCGTGGATGCCCGCGCCGCTGCGGCCGCCCGCTGACGAGACCACCACCCGATAGGAGACAACGATCATGACCCGTGACCCGCTCGCCGCGATCATCGACCACACGCTGCTGAAGCCCGAGGCGACCCGCGCCGACATCGAGGCGACGATCGTCGAGGGGGCAGCCCTCGAGACCTACAGCGTGTGCCTGTCGCCGTCGGTCCTGCCGGTGACGCTCCCGGAGGGGCTGAAGCTCGCCGTCGTCGTCGGGTTCCCGAGCGGGAAGCACCACTCCGAGATCAAGGCCGCCGAGGCGGCACTCGCCGCCGCGCAGGGCGCGGACGAGGTCGACATGGTCATCGACGTGGGTGCCGCGATCGAGGGTGACATCGACGGCGTCCGTGCCGACATCGCCGCCGTCCGCGCAGCCGCCCCCGGCGTGGTGCTGAAGGTCATCATCGAGTCGGCCGCGCTCTCCGACGACACGATCGTCGCCGTCTGCCGCGCCGCGGAGGAGGCCGGGGCCGACTTCGTGAAGACCTCGACCGGCTTCCACCCTGCGGGCGGCGCGAGCGTCCACGCCGTGCGCCTCATGGCCGACACCGTGGGCGGGCGCCTCGGCGTCAAGGCATCCGGTGGCATCCGTACGCGTGAGGATGCCGAGGTGATGGTCGCCGCGGGCGCGACGCGCCTCGGGGTGTCGTCGACCCGCGCCGTCCTCAGCGGCGGCGAGGCGACCGGCTACTGACCGCGTCTTCCGCGTCGCTCTCCCCTGCGGGAGGGGCCTTCCGCTCCTGATAGGATCGCCTGTGGAAGTGTGTCCGAGCGGCCTAAGGAGCATGGCTGGAATCCATGTAGGCGGGGTAACTCGCCTCGCAGGTTCAAATCCTGTCACTTCCGCTCAGCCGAGAACCCCGTCCGAACAGTGTTCGGACGGGGTTCTCGCGTTCAGTTCAGCGCGTACTTGCCGTCGCCGGCGTTCGATTGCCATGTTCTGCGGGTATCCCCGCGGGGTTTTGGCGTGTCGTGACAATCGAACGGCCGCGCGCGGGGTGGCGCCCGGCGAGGCGTTCGATGACGGGCGTCCTGAAATGCAACGGTCTACAGCGCTCTGCGAGCCACTTCCGGCTGTCGCCTGCTCCAGAATGCTTCGATCTGTGCGCGTGAGACCGGTAGGGACGGATCATCCTCGACGTCCCCCAGGTAGCCCAACCCGCGCACCACGTTCGCGATGAGCCCCGCTGGGGCGATGGGCTGGAACTTATCAACGAGGAGGCGCAGGCCCTCCTCTGTGGGGATGTGGCCGTCGAGGATCATCAGGTCGAAGTAGTCACGAAGCGCACCGCGGTCCTGGATGACTTTCAGCTTGGCGGCAGAGATGTCGGACAGGCTCGCTAGCCGCACACCCCCGAAGAGCGTGGGCTTTTCAAGGAGCCGTTGCGACGACGCGTCGAGGAACTGCACCTTCGTATCTTCGAAGATGCCGTTCAGGGTGCCTGTCTCGACCATCGTGGGAGCGAACAGCCCAGCCCTGGAAAGTGTCGTCGCCAGCTCCTCGGGATCGAAGGGTGACTCCGTGAAGAAGTCGAGGTCGCGGCTCACTCGATGCCGGACGTGCGCGGCGAGGGCGGTGCCGCCGGACAGGTACGCCTGGGAGGGCACGAGCGGGGCGATCGTGCGCCACGCACGGATCGTCTGGGGAGGCAATAGGCCCACCAAGGAACTGAGGCCGTCGGATGGCTCGATGTCCGCCGTCGGCTTCTCCGCGTGCGTGAAGCGCCAGTCCCGCGCACGTCGCTGGTCATCCTTCATGGGCCCACCAGTTTCGTGCCAGCGCTCGGGTTCGGTCGTCTACGCCGCGGCGCCCCAGCGCCATCTCGACATCGTCGCGCGAGAGATTGGTCAGAGCCCAGTTCCAGGCGCGAAGGTCGGGGGCCTGCAGCAGGCGCTCTGCGAGGTAGCTGCCGTCCTTCTGGGGATTCAGGTCGGCCACATTCGCGTTCCAGAAGAGATGGTGCAGTTCGGAAGGAAGTGGGCGGGGGGTGCTCGTGCGCTCGACCAAGCGGGTGTGTCGCATCGCGTTCTTCACGGAAGTCGGCAGGGGCTTGTTCGATGAAAACCACCGGCGCTCTCGCCGCGCGCGGCCGCTCGCGACCATGGTGTCGCGCTGTTGGGCAAATCCCTCGAGTGCGAGCTTCCGCAGAGCGCGCGAGGCGGTGGTCGGGCTGATACCCGCCTTCGACGCGACTGCGCGCACGCTTGCCAACCCGAGCGGAGAGCGCGACAAGGCCGCGAGGACGCGAAGCTCAGTCGGGGTGCGCTCCGAGCGTGGGGCCGTTCCGCGGCGCGAAAGAATCTCTGCCATGACCTCTTCGCTTGCCGTGCGGGTGCGTCCGCGTCCGGTGCGCGGGACGCCATAGGCATCCAGCGCGCGATGCGCTGTGGGCAGGGACACACCCAGGACTCGCGCCACTTCGGGCGTTGTGAGAGTCCGAGTGTCCATTTCGTTATTCTACTCCGCTCGGCTGCTGCGCAGTGGTCGGGAGTGAACCACCAGCCGCGCACTCCGGACGGGGAATAGCCCCCGACGGCGGCCGGTTGTCATTCCGCGTCACATCGGCCCGCCTCATGTGGGGTGCGTCGTAGCGTCGAGAGGCGGCCGCCCCCGCGGACCGCTGCACCAACCGGCATCCCGCCGCTTCAGGAGACAGACCCCATGAGTTCCACCCGCACTGCCGTGCCCGCGCCGAACCCGGCCGCGCGCACCTCCAAGCCCAAGAAGCCCTTCTACCGTTCGTTCGGGTTCCAGATCACGATCGGCCTGGTCGCCGGCATCCTGCTCGGCATCTTCGCCGTGAACCTCGGCCCCGACGGCGAGGGCAACCCCAACGGACTCGCCGCGACGCTCTCGACCGTCGGCAACGCCTACGTGACCCTGCTGAAGGTCGCGGTCGTGCCGCTCATCTTCCTCGCGATCGTCGCGAGCATCACGCAGCTGCGGAACGTCACGAACGCGGCGCGCCTCGCCGGTCAGACCCTGTTGTGGTTCGGCATCACGGCCCTCATCGCCGTGACGATCGGCATCGTGCTCGGCATCACGATCCAGCCCGGCAACCGTGTCGCGCACGACCAGCTGTCGACCGGCGACCCGTACACGGTGGGCACGTGGTTCAACTTCCTCAAGGGCCTGATCCCGCAGAACTTCCTCGGCCTCACGGTCTCCACGTCGGTGGATGCCTCGACGGGCTCGGCGGTCTCGACCGTCGGCTTCAACGTGCTGCAGGTCATCGTCATCTCGGTCGCCGTCGGCATCGCGGCGCTCAAGCTCGGCCGTCGCGCCGAGCCGTTCGTCGCGTTCACGCAGTCGAGCCTGAAGATCGTGCAGCGGGTGCTGTGGTGGATCATCCGCATCGCCCCCATCGGCACGCTGGGTCTCATCGGATCGGCAGTCGTGCAGTACGGCACCGACAAGCTCCTGACCCTCATCTGGTTCGCCGTGGCGGTCTACATCGGCCTCGCGCTCGTGCTGTTCGTCGTGTACCCCATCCTCGTGAAGACGCACGGCCTGTCGATCAAGCAGTACTTCTCGGGCGTCTGGCCCGCCGTGCAGCTCGGCTTCGTGTCGCGCTCATCGATCGGCACGCTGCCGCTCACGCAGCGCGTCACCGAGCGGAACCTCGGCGTGCCCCGCGAATACGCGTCGTTCGCGGTTCCGCTCGGCGCGACGACCAAGATGGACGGCTGCGCCGCGATCTACCCGGCCATCGCCGCGATCTTCGTCGCGCAGTTCTTCGGCATCGAGCTGAACATCGTATCGTACCTGCTGATCGCCCTCGTCTCGGTCGTCGGCTCCGCAGCCACCGCCGGCACGACGGGTGCGACGGTCATGCTGACCCTCACACTGTCGACCCTCGGCCTGCCGCTCGCCGGTGTCGGTCTGCTGCTCGCGATCGACCCGATCCTCGACATGGGCCGCACGGCCGTCAACGTCGCGGGGCAGGCGCTCGTCCCCGCGATCGTCGCCAAGCGCGAAGGCATCCTCGACGAGAGTCTCTACAACGCACCTCGTGACGGCGACCCGTTCGCCGACGACTCGGGCGACGACGCCGACGCCGAAGCCGTGGCGGCACCCGCGGATGCCCGTGACGACGGCACCCGCACGGAGGCCGTCCGCGCCTGACGCCCGCGCCCGGGTCGTGATCCGCGACCCGGGCGGCCCGCTCGGAATGCTCCGGCCCGCGACTGCGGGCCGGAGCATTCCTGTCAGTGGGGGCCCGCTCAGGTGGCGGAGCGGCGGTCGGCGAACGCGGAACCGGGCCGCACGAGCAGCGACCGCGGCGCGAGGCGGGCGCGCAGGCGCTCAGGGCCGTCGAGGGCCGCCAGCAGGCCGCGGCGCACCGCCTCGGCATCCTCGATCGCGCCCGCTGCCCGCGGAGAGCCGGTCACGCGTGGATCCGCAGCGGCATAGTTCGCGTGCTCGACCGCGGCGACGAGGCGGGACAGCGGCTGCGCGGGCGCGTCGTGCATCGCCGCGAGGCGTGCCGCGAACGCGCGCGGTGTCTCGGCGGTGCGCACGGGAGCACCGACGTCGATCGCGGCATCCTGCACGATCCGCCACGCGGCGGCGACCGTACCGCGGCGGCGGAGAAGGACGCGCCGGATGGCGGCGGCGCCGGCCGGGATCGAACCCAGGACGACGACGAACACGAGCACGGTCAGGAACGGTCGCAGATCGATGCCCTTCGCCGTTTGGCCGGATGCCTGGTTCTGCGTCTGTTCGGGCCGGTCGGTGGGCACGGCGGCAGCGGAGGACGTCGGGGTCGGCGTCGGGGTCGCCTGGGTGACATCCTGCCCGGAGTCGTCGACCGGCGACGCCGAACTCAGGAACCGGGTCGCCGTCCCGAGGCTCTTCGTCGGCTCGAAGGGGATCCAGCCGATCCCGTCGAAGTACACCTCCGGCCACGCGTGCAGCTGCGCGGTGGTCACCTCGGCGACCCGCTCGTCGTCGATGGACTCACCGGTGTAGGCGCCGGGGAGGAACCCGACGACGATCCGTGACGGCATGTCGAGCGTCCGCGCCATCAGCGCGAAGGCTCCCGCGAAGTGGATGCAGTAGCCCTCCTTCTTGTCGAGGAACTGCGCGACAGCGGCGACCCCCGTGTCATCGAACCCGTCATCGACGGGCGCCGAGAGCGAATAGGTGAAATCCGACCCGCGGAACCACGTCTGCAGTGCGAGGAGCTTGTCGTACGGCGTCGCCGCGCCCGCGGTGACGGTCTGTGCGAGCTCCGCGATGATCGGAGGCAGATCGGCCGGCAGCGAGTACACGTCCACGGCGTCTTCCGAGACCGTCGTGGATGCGGCCCGGATCTGCTCGAGCGTCGGGCGCGGCACGTGCGAGACCACCTCGTAGGACTGCCCCTGAGCGTTGGCGTCGGAGCTCAGCACCGTGCGGCTGTAGGGGACGGCACGCCATGCACCGTCGAGGCCCGACACCGATACGGCGGGATACGGGATCGGCAGATACGTCGAGTTCAGCTGCGTGACATCCACGTTCGTGCGGTACTCGGTGATGCGGATGCCGTCGTCGGCGGTGACGGGGGTGAACGGCTCGTCGCTCAGGGGAACCGTGCGCATGCGGTCGGGTTTCCAGACCGCCCCGTCGAACACCGACAGCGTCGTCACGCGGAGGTTCGGCAGTTGCGGGGCGTCGCTGCGATAGGTCAGTACGGGGATGACCTCGCGCCGCCGCAGATCGTTGCCGAGATCGAGCGAGGGATCGATGCGGGCCGAGATGCCCGACCCGCCTGCGGCGACGGAGGGCGGCGGGAGGGTCGGTGCGATGACGAGCGCGGCGACGATCGCGACGGCCCCGAGGGCGACGGCGACCGCGGCGACCCCGCCCGGCCGAGACGTCGACGAGGTCTCGCGAGTGCGGTGCTCCGCCCGCACGAGCAGCAGGACCGCCGCGGCGAGGAGTACGAACGCGAAGGCATCCACCCCCGCGGGCACCGCGATCGCCGGGATCAGCCAGACGAGGATCAGGGCAGTTGCGGCCAGCAGCGGCATCCGCGCCGTCATGACCACGTGGTCGAGCGCGATCGTGAGAAGGCCCAGCGCACCGACGAGCACGAAGCCGAGGGCGGGGGTCGCGGTGATGGGCGCGACGCCGACGGCGATCTCCTGCGCGGCCTGCGCGACGGTGCGCGGGACGGCCGCGATGGTCGGCCCCGTGGGGATCACCGCGAGCAGTGCGGTCTGCGGGAAGAACACGGCCGTGATGGTCATGACCCAGACGGCGACCTCGGCGAGGGTCACCGCCACGGCCGGGGCGCGTCGCCGTCGCAGCACGAAGCCGACGGCGAGCAGCACCGCCGACAAGAGCGCGGCCCCCGGCAGCCAGTCGCCGCTGTGTATGACCCGCAGCAGCGGCGGGACCGTCGCGAGGATCGCGATCCACAGGGCGAGGGTCAGCCGGGCCTCACCGCGCGGCCGCCCCGCGGCAGGTGCCGCATCAGCCGACCCGGACACGGTTTCCTCCTCGCTCGGAGACGCTCGTCCACGCGTCGGCGATGTCGTCGGCGCCCGGGATCGATGCGGTCCGCCACCCTGCGGCGGCGGCCGGCGCGAACGCGTCCTGCGCGGGAGACGTCGCGAACAGGACGGGCAGCGTGCTGTGGTGCGCGAGAGGCACGAGCAGCGTGGCATCCGCCGCGTTCAGCGCCCCCGTGATGAAGACGAGGGGTCCCGTGGTCGTCCCCGCGAAGAGCGAGACGAGCGACGCCGCAGACCCCTCCCGGTGCGCCGTGAGCGTCGCGAACGAGATCGCGAGCTGTTCGAGCGCGTCGATGTCGCCGCCGTCGATCGTCTCGGCCAGGGGAGTCCCGTCGACGTCGAGCACCGACACGTCGTAGCCCTCGTGCACGAGGCGCGCGGCGACCGAGACGCACATCGACACGGCCGTCTCGAAGGCGGGGTCGGCGCCCGGCGCGCGGACCGCGGTGATGTCCCACCGCGCGACGGTGCGGTCGAGGACGACGACGGCCTCGGGCGTCGTCTCCTGCTCCTCCTGTCGCACCATGAGCTGGTCGCGATGCGCGCTCGCCCGCCAGTGGATGCGCCGCATCGAGTCGCCCGGGATGTAGTGGCGGGGCACGAGGTTGTCCGCCCCCTGGCCGAGCTGATCGGTCGCGGTGTGCATGCTGCCGCCGGCCTCGCCGGGAAGCTCCGCGAGCGGGGCGAGATCGACGATCGCGGGGGCGACGGTGAGCGGGCGGGGTCTGCCGACCGTGTGCCGTCGCCGCGCGAACCCGAACGGGTCGGTCGAGCGCACCGACACGGGCCCGATGCTCCGGATGCCGCGGCGTGCGGCGAGCACCGTGTAGTCGAGCTCCGCGGCGCGGGCCGCGGACCACACCCCCGACGCGGTCCCGGGGAAGACGCCGGACGCCTCGCCCTCGACGCCGTCGGGGAGCTCGTCGCTCCACGACCCCTGCGAGGCCGGGAGCGCGGAGCGCATCTCGATGCTCAGGTGCACGGACACCTCGCTCCCGGCGGTGGCGACATCCGGCGCGAACGAGCGCTGCACCTCGTCGCTCCGACGGAACACGTAGAGGGTCGCGATGCTCGAGGCGAGGATCACGGCGAGCAGCACGCTGATGTAGAGGAGTTCCGTGATCTTGAAAGCGTGCGCTGCGAAGAAGCACGCGATGGCGAGCACGGCCGCACCGGTGCCCCGGACGGTGAGCGGCCAGCCGTTCATGGGGGAGCTCAGCGCGTCGCGAGCGGCACGCGCACCGAACCGACGATGCCGCGCAGCACGGCGGCGATCGCGTCGGCGTTCGAGCGGCCGCGCGCCGTCGCGGCGCCGCGTGCGGTGATCATGCGGTGGGCGAACACGGGTTCGACGAGGTTCGCGACGTCGTCGGGGATGACGAACTCGCGTCCGTCGAGGGCCGCCCACACCTTCGCGGCGCGGATCAGCTGGAGCGTCGCCCGGGGGCTCGCGCCCAGGCGCACATCGGGGTGCTCGCGCGTCGCGCGGGCGACGCCGACGGCATATTCCTCGACGGCGGGGGAGACGTGGATGCTCCGCGCCCATGCGATGAGCGCGCGCACGCCCGCCGCGTCGACGACGGGGACGAGGTCGTCGAGCGGGTTCACGACATCGCGCTGGCGGAGCATGAGTGCTTCGCTCGTGGCATCCGGGTAGCCCATCGAGATGCGCATCATGAACCGGTCGCGCTGCGCCTCGGGGAGGGCGTAGGTGCCCTCCATCTCGAGCGGGTTCTGCGTCGCGACGACGAGGAACGGCTCATCGAGCGGGTGCGAGGTCCCGTCGACCGTGACCTGGCGCTCCTCCATCGCCTCGAGGAGAGCCGACTGCGTCTTCGGGGACGACCGGTTGATCTCGTCGGCGATGACGATGTGGGCGAAGATCGCGCCGGGCTTGAACTCGAATTCGCGATCGACGGGGTTGTAGACGCTCACCCCCGTCACATCGCCCGGCAGAAGATCGGGGGTGAACTGGATGCGACGGACGGTGGCGTCGACGGATGCCGCGAGAGCGCGGGCCAGCATCGTCTTGCCGACCCCGGGCACGTCCTCGATCAGCAGATGCCCTTCGGCGAGCAGGCACACGAGTGCGGCGCGCACCGCCGCGGGCTTGCCGTCGATCACACGGGAGACCGAGGCGAGGACGGCGTCGGTCGAGCGGGCGAACGACTCGGCGGTGATCGGGGCGTCGGACATGGCGGTCTGTCTTCCGGGTCGGGTTCTCCGCGTCGTCGCGGGCGGGTGAGTCGATGCTATCCCGCCCCGGCGCGCGGTCGTCCGGACGTCGGGTAAACTCCAAGAAGCTCTCCGCGAGGCGGCATCCAGGCCAAATCCCCCAGGACGGAAACGTAGCAAGGGTAACCAGGCTCTGCCGGGTTCGCGGAGAGTCTTTCTTTTCCCCGGGATTTCGCACACGGAGGCGGGTTCGAGGGGTGCCGTGGGAGGGTTTGTCCCGGTCGATGCGTGGCTGACGGTCCGCCCGCCCGCCTAGGCTGGCGGGGTGGCGCAGAGCATCTACATCACCTCCACGGAGGGTCTCTCCGGAAAATCCACGATCGTCCTCGGAGTCATCGATGCGCTGACCCGATCGATCCCGCGCGTCGGCGTCTTCCGCTCCATCGCGCGGTCCACCGAGGAGCGCGACTACGTGCTCGAGATGCTCCTCGACCACGTCGGCGTCGACCTCACCTACGAGGAGTGCGTCGGCGTCACGTACGACGACGTGCGACGGGATGCCGATGCCGCGCTCTCCCGGATCGTCGAGCGCTTCAAGGCCGTCGAAGCCAAATGCGACGCCGTCGTCATCGTCGGCAGCGACTTCACCGACGTCGGCACGACGAGCGAACTCGGCTACAACGCCCGCATCGCCGCGAACCTCGGTGCCCCCGTCCTCGTCGTGCTCAACGGCCGGGCGAGCCAGGGCGACCGCCTCGGCGTGAGCGATGCCCGCACGCCCGATCAGCTCGGGCAGCTCACCGAGCTCGCCCTCGCCGAGATCACCCACCAGCGCGCCGAGCTGTTCGCGGTCATCACCAACCGCGCCGACCCGCAGCGACTCACCGAGATCAACGCCGCCGTGCGCGCGGTGGTCAGCGATGCCCCGGCCGTCGACGGGCACCGCGAGGCGCCGGTCGGGGTGTGGGCGATCCCCGAGGACCTCTTCCTCGTCGCTCCCGCCGTGCGGGACATCATGCTGACCCTCGACGGCCGGCTGCTGAGCGGCGACGAAGCCCTGCTCACGCGCGAGGTCGTGGACGTCGTCATCGCCGGCATGGCGCTGAACAACGTGCTGCCGCGCCTTGCCGAAGGGGCGATCGTCGTCGTGCCCGCCGACCGCACCGAAGTGCTGCTCGGGCTCCTGCTCGCCAACTCGTCGGGAACCTTCCCCTCGATCGCCGGCATCATCCTCAACGGACCCTTCCCGCTCCCCGAGGTGGTGCAGGAGCTCATGGCCGGGCTCGACTCGTCGCTGCCGATCATCCAGACCGACCTCGACACGTACGACACCGCCGTGCGCGTCATGGGCACGCGCGGGCGGCTCGCCGCCGGGTCGCAGCGCCGGTTCGACACCGCCGTCGCGATGTTCGAGCAGCACG
Organism: Microbacteriaceae bacterium PS02067; assembly: GCA_029960085.1. Classification (GTDB taxonomy): domain Bacteria; phylum Actinomycetota; class Actinomycetes; order Actinomycetales; family Microbacteriaceae; genus Microbacterium. The sequence continues at coordinate 84,579 of JASCPG010000003.1, forward strand.
TCGACACCGAAGAGCTCGCCCGCGCGCTCGGCCTCGCGCACTCGACCGTCGTCACCCCGCTCATGTTCGAGTACCAGTTGCTCGAGCGCGCCCGCCACGCCCGCCGTCACATCGTCCTGCCCGAAGGCGGCGACGACCGGGTGCTGAAGGCCGCCGCGACCGTCCTCGCCCGCGGCATCGCCGACCTCACGATCCTCGGCGAGGAGGCCGACGTCCGCGGTCGCGCCGTCGAGCTCGGCCTCGACCTGCAGGCGGCGCGCGTGCTGAGCCCGTTCGACCCCGAGACCGTCGACCTCTTCGCCCGCGAGTATGCAGAGCTGCGCCGGCACAAGGGCGTCACGTACGAGCAGGCCGCCGACACCGTCACCGACGTCTCCTACTTCGGCACCATGATGGTCCACCTGGGGCTCGCGGACGGGATGGTCTCCGGCGCCGCCCACACGACCGCCCACACGATCCGGCCCGCGTTCGAGATCATCAAGACCCGGCCGGGCGTGTCGGTCGTCTCGAGCGTGTTCCTGATGGCGCTCGCCGACCGCGTGCTCGTGTACGGCGACTGCGCCGTCATCCCCGATCCGAACGCCGAACAACTCGCCGACATCGCGGTCTCGTCGGCGTCGACGGCCACGCAGTTCGGCATCGACCCGCGCGTCGCGATGCTGTCGTACTCGACGGGGGAGTCGGGCTCCGGCGCCGACGTCGACAAGGTGCGTTCGGCGACCGCGATCGTGCGCGAGCGCGCTCCCGAGCTGCCCGTCGAAGGTCCCATCCAGTACGACGCGGCGGCCGATGCCGCCGTCGCGAAGGCGAAGATGCCCGATTCGCAGGTCGCCGGCCGGGCGACGGTGTTCGTCTTCCCCGACCTCAACACGGGCAACAACACGTACAAGGCGGTGCAGCGCTCCGCGGGCGCCGTCGCCATGGGCCCTGTCCTGCAGGGACTCAACAAGCCGATCAACGACCTGTCGCGCGGCGCCCTCGTCGACGACATCGTCAACACCATCGCGATCACCGCCATCCAGGCGCAGGGAGCATCTGCATGACCGTCATCCTCGTCATCAACAGCGGCTCGTCGTCGTTCAAGTACCAGCTGATCGACGTCGAGACCCGGATGCCCCTGGCATCCGGGCTCGTCGAACGCATCGGCGAGGCGATGGGCGCCGCCGGGCACAAGACCGGCGAGGAGGCGTTCCTCCGGGAGCTGCCGATCCCCGACCACGCGGCGGGCTTCGCGGTCATGCTCGAGGCGTTCGAGGAGTACGGTCCGTCGCTGCGGGAGAACCCGCCGTACGCGGTCGGCCACCGTGTCGTGCAGGGCGGTGCACGCTTCTTCCAGCCGACGCTCGTCACCGACCTCGTCGAAATCAACATCGACGAGCTGTCCGCCCTCGCGCCCCTGCACAATCCGGGTGCGGTGCAGGGCATCCGCGCCGCGCGCGAGGCGTTCCCCGAGCTCGCCCACGTCGCCGTCTTCGACACCGCCTTCCACCAGACGCTGCCCCCCGCGGCCTACACGTACGCGATCGACAGCACCGTCGCGCGCAGGCACCGCATCCGTCGTTACGGGTTCCACGGCACGAGCCACAAGTACGTCAGCGAGGCTGCCGCGGCCTTCCTCGATCGGCCGCTGCGGGGTCTCAAGCAGATCGTCCTGCACCTCGGCAACGGGGCCTCCGTCACCGCGGTCGAGAACGGCCACTCGGTGGAGACCTCCATGGGCCTCACGCCCCTCGAGGGCCTTGTCATGGGCACGCGGTCGGGCGACATCGACCCGTCGGTGCTGCTCGTGCTCGCCCGCCGCGAGGACATGACCCCTGGCCAGCTCGACGACTTCCTCAACAAGCGCAGCGGCCTGATGGGCCTCGCCGGAGTGTCGGACATGCGCGACATCGAGGAGCGGCGTCTGCGCGGCGACGGCGGGGCGATGCTCGCCTTCGACGTGTACATCCACCGGCTGCGCGCCTACATCGGTGCCTACATCGCGCAGATGGGCGGCGTCGACGTTATCTCGTTCACGGCCGGCGTCGGCGAGAACTCGCCGACGGTCCGTGCCGCCGCGCTCGAGAAGCTCGGGTTCCTCGGCATCCGACTCGATCCCGCCCGCAACGAGGAGCGACGGCGCGACACACGCGTCATCTCCACCGACGATTCGGCGGTGACGGTGCTCGTCGTCACGACGAATGAGGAGCTGGAGATCGCACGCCAGACCCTCACCGTCGCGAGGCAGACCCAGGCGGTCGCGGGCGGCGACTGATCGCTCCGTCGTCGCCTCCTCCCCGGCGGGCAGAGAGGAGGCGGCGGACACAGCGGAGACACACGCCGTTCACGTGCCCCGGACTACGCTGGCACCGTGACCGATGATCTCCCCGACCTCACGTCGTACGACGGCGTCCTGTTCGACCTCGACGGCGTGCTCACGCCGACGGCCGACGTGCACATGCACGCCTGGCAGACGATGTTCACCGAGCTGTTCACGGCCTGGGACATCGAGCCCCCCTACACGGACGACGACTACTACCGTCACCTCGACGGCAAGCAGCGCTATGACGGGGTGGCGAGCCTGCTGCGCTCGCGTGACATCGAGGTGCCGTGGGGCGATCCGTCCGATCCGCCGACGGCCGACACCGTCTGCGGGATCGGCAACCGCAAGAACGACGTCTTCGCCGCCGTGCTGCGCGCCGACGGCATCGCGCCCTACCCGGGGTCGCTCGCACTCCTCGAGCAGCTCCGCGCGGCCGGGACGCCGATCGGGGTCGTGTCGAGTTCGAAGAACGCCGAAGAGGTGCTCAGCGCCGCCGGCATCCGCGACTTCTTCCCCGTCGTGATGGACGGCGTCGTCGCCGCCCGCGAGAACCTCCGCTCGAAGCCCGAGCCCGACATGTTCGCCGAAGGGGCGCTGATGCTCGGCGTCGACCCGGCTCGCAGCGTTGCCGTCGAGGACGCGCACTCCGGCGTGCAGTCCGCCGCCGCCGCCGGATTCGCGCTCGTCGTCGGTGTCGACCGGGGCGCGGGAGCGCAGGCGCTCCTCGACCTCGGGGCGACGCTCGTCGTCGACGATCTGTCGGAGTTCGTCGTCGCATGAGCGGCACGACGACACCCTCGGAAGGGATGGACATGATGGATCGCGATCGCTTCCCCGTGGACGAATGGCGTCTCGTCGAGAGCGGCTTCTCGCTCGATGACGTCGGCGTCACCGAGACGATGTTCGCGCTCGGCAACGGCTACCTCGGTCTGCGCGGCAACCACCCCGAGGGCCGACACGCGCACGAGCACGGCACGTTCATCAACGGGTTCCACGAGGTCTTCCCGATCCGTCACGCCGAGCAGGCGTACGGTTTCGCGGAGGTCGGCCAGACGATCATCAACGCGCCGGATGCCAAGGTCATGCGCGTGTACGTCGATGACGAACCACTGTCGTTCGACGACGCGGACGTGCGCGAGTACGAGCGGGCGCTCGACATGCGCACGGGCGTTCTGACCCGGCACGTGCGGTGGGTGACGCCGAGCGGCAAGGACGTCGTGATCGACTTCGATCGCATGGTGTCGTTCGAGGAGAAGCACCTCGCCGTCATGCGCGTGACCGTCACGGTCCTGAACGCGGATGCCCCGGTCACGATCTCGTGCCAGCTCATCAACCGGCAGGACGGCGAGGACGTCTACGGCGGCAAGGCCCCCGCAGGCGGCAAGGCCGGCTTCGACCCGCGCAAGGCGGAGAAGATCCACGAGCGCGTGCTGCAGCCGCAGGAGTACTGGCAGGACGGCGGGCGCTCGGCGCTGTCGTACCGGGTGACGGCATCCGGCATGACGATGTCGCTCGTCGCGGACCACCTCATCGAGACGGACAACGAGTACTCGGCGCGCACGCTCGTCGAATCCGACATCGCGAAGAACGTGTTCCGCGTGCAGGCGAAGGCCGGTGTCCCGGTCACGGTCACGAAGCTCGTGAGCTACCACACGTCACGGGGCGTGCCCGCGCGCGAGCTCGTCGACCGCGGCCGGCGGACGCTCGACCGTGTCGAGGCCGAGGGCGTGCAGGTCCAGTACGACCGGCAGGCGGAGTGGATGGCGGCGTTCTGGGAGCGCTCGGACGTCGTGATCGGCGGCCACCCCGACCTTCAGCAGGCGACCCGATGGTGCCTCTTCCAGCTGGCGCAGGCGGCGGCGCGCGCGGACGGGCAGGGCGTCCCCGCGAAGGGCGTGTCCGGCTCGGGGTACAGCGGTCACTACTTCTGGGACACGGAGATCTACGTCCTCCCGTTCCTCATCTACTCGACCCCGCTGTGGGCGCGCAACGCCCTGCGCATGCGCTACCTGATGCTCCCGGCGGCGCGCAAGCGCGCGGGGCAGCTCAACGAGGCCGGTGCACTCTTCCCGTGGCGCACGATCAACGGCGAAGAGGCATCCGCCTATTACGCCGCCGGCACGGCGCAGTACCACATCAACGCCGACGTGAGCTTCGCGCTCGGCAAGTACGTGCGGGCGACCGGCGACGACGAGTTCCTCTACCGCGAAGGCGTCGACATCGCGGTCGAGACCGCGCGCCTGTGGTCGACGCTCGGGTTCTGGCGGTTCAACGAGGACGGCACGCCCGAGGTGTTCCACATCCACGGCGTCACCGGCCCCGACGAGTACACGACCGTCGTGAACGACAACCTGTTCACGAACGTCATGGCGCGCTACAACCTGCGCTTCGCGGCGCGGGTCGTGCACGAGATGGCGGAGCGGGCGCCCGTCGAATACGCGGCGATGATCGAGCGTCTGAACCTCGACCCCGCCGAGGCGGATGCCTGGGACGCGGCCGCCGAGGCCATGCACATCCCGTACAGCGATGCCCTGGGCATCCACCCTCAGGACGAGGTCTTCCTCGAGCGGGAGGTGTGGGATCTCGACAACACGCCGGATGACCAGCGGCCGCTACTGCTGCACTTCCACCCGCTCGTCATCTACCGCTACCAGGTGCTCAAGCAGGCCGACGTCGTGCTCGCGCTGTACCTGCAGGGGAACCACTTCACCGACGACGAGAAGCTCGCCGACTTCGAGTACTACGACCCGCTGACGACGGGGGACTCGACGCTCTCCGCCGTCGTGCAGGCGATCCTCGCGGCCGAGGTCGGGTACCAGGAGCTCGCCCTGAAGTACTTCGCGCAGTCGATCTTCGTCGACCTCGGCGACCTCCACCACAACGCGGCCGACGGTGTGCACGTCGCATCCGCCGGCGGGGTGTGGACGGCGCTCGTCGCGGGCTTCGGCGGCATGCGCGACCACTGGGGTGAGCTGTCGTTCGACCCGCGCCTGCCCGCGGACTGGCCGTCGCTGTCGTTCCCGCTGCACTGGCGCGGCACGGCGCTGCAGGTGACGATCACGAAGGACGCGCTCACGGTCGAGGCGGGCGAGGGCGACGCGGTCGCGTTCAGCGTGCGCGGCGAGGCGTTCGAGGTGGGCGGCGGGTCGACCGTCACGGTGCCCCTGAAGGGTCAGGGGCCGGTGCTGCCGGGACGCCCGCGGCTCGGCGACATCGGCGAGAGCTTCCGCGAGGACGGGACCCTGCTCTCGGCATCCGTGCCGAGCACGACCACCAACATCGGCATCATCACAGGGTCGATCCCGGTCGGCGACGCCGCCCACGCGGCCGAGCAGGGGAACATCGGCATCGACTCCTGACGCTCGACCGAAACGCGCGCGTGCGCCGTCAGGTGACGAACGGGGCGATCCGCTCGGCCACCGGGGCGAGGTGCGAGATGATCGCCGCGGGCTCGACGATGCGGTGGCGCGGGCCGGCGAAGGCGAGCGCTCCCGCGACGTGTCCGTGCGCATCGCGGATCGGCACCGCGAGGCATCCGATGCTCGTCGTGACATGCTCGACGCGTACCGCGCCCCGCGCTCCGAGCTCGGCCGCGGCCGCCCGGCCGACGGCACCGGTGTCGCCCTGTGCGACCAGCAGCAGACGCCCCAGTGCGAACACCGCGGGGTCGCGAGCGAGTCGCACCCGGTCGCTCAGGGGGAAGTCGGGGTCCTCGTCGACGATCACGAGGCGCGCGCCCTCGAACCCGACGATGTGCACACCCGCACGCAAGGAGGTCCGCGCTTCCGCGACGAGGAGGCGGGCGGCGGTCGGCAGGCGCACGGGGGAGACCGCCTCGGCCAGCTGTGCGACCTTCGCGCCCAGTGCGAAGCCCGACAGGTCGGTCGTGCGCACGAGGTATTCGTCGGCGACGAGCAGATTGAGCAGGCGGTAGGCGGTCGCGCGCGGCAGCCCGAGATGCACCGAAAGCTCGCGTGCCGTCACCCCCGGCCCCAGCTCGGCGACCGCCTCGAGCACGGTAAGGGCGCTGTGGATCGCGCGCGGCTGCCGCGCCGTCACCGCCGGCGCGGCGCGCAGGTCGTCAGTCATCCCGCGCCGTCCCGAGAGGCCTCCGCCTCTCCCGGGGTCGTGCCCCCAGGAGCGAGATCCACGGGGTGTTCGGCCGCGCCGCCGAGGACCGCACCCGCGACCGGTTCGTCATACGCGCCGAGCGCGGACAGCGGTGCGCGGCGCAGACGCCAGGCGATCGCCGCGGCCGCCGTCAGCGCGAGTGCGGCCGCGACCCAGACGGCGATGCTGCCCGAGCCGACATCGATGATCGCGAAGGCGACGATCGTGCCCACGAGCGCGACGGCACACGCGATCGCGACGACGGCGACGCGCCCGGTGAGCTCGCCGATCCGGCGCAGGAACACCGGCGCGGCGACGCAGACGAGCGCATACGACACGATGTACCCGAAACCGCCGACGACGAGCGTGAGGTGCATCGCCGTCGGCAGCGCGATGCCCGACAGCAGGAGCCCGAGCGGCGCAGCGATGACGACCGGCACGGCGCACGCGATGGCGCCGATCGGCGTCCCGAAGCGGCGGTGCGTGCGCCCGAGGCCTGCGGGCAGGGCTCCGTCGCGGGCCATCGTGAACAGCACTCGGCTGAGCGCCGTCGTCGACCCGATCGCGCACGCGAGGAACGAAGCCGCGATCCCGAGGTCGGCGACGACGCCCCAGCCGCCGAGCCCGAAGGCATCGGCGAGGTCGTTGACGGGCGACGTGCTCGCCGCGAAGTCGCCGCCGATCGCGGCGAATCCGCTCACCTGGGCGACCGCCGCGAGCAGGTACAGCGCGGCGGACACCACGGCGGTCCAGCCGATCGCGCGCGGGACCGTGCGCAGCGGCATCCGTGCCTCGACGCCGAGGGTCGCCGCGGACTCGAACCCGACGTACGCGGTGAGGGCGACGAGTGCCCCCGCCGCGACCGTGAGTGGCGAGTCATCGGCGGACGGCAGCAGCACGGCGGGGTCGATCGGCCCGATCCGGGCGAGCAGGGCGACGAGAAGGCCGACGATGAGGGTGACCGACGCCGCCTCGACGACGAGGGCCACGCGGGAGGACAGACGGATGCCCCGCACGAGCACGAGCACGAGGAGGGCCGCCTCCGCGCTGAGGACGCCGGCGGCGACCAGCGGGGTATCGGGCAGTGACGGCCACACCGAACGAAGCACGAGCGTCGAATAGAAGGCGCCCCCGAGGAGCGCGAACATCGCGATCGCGCCGTACCCGATGATCGCGGATGCCCCTGCCGCAAGCCCGGCCCGCACCCCGAGGCCCCGAGCCGTGTAGGTGTAGACGGCGCCGGCGGCGGCGAACCTCCGCGCGAACTGGGAGATCGTGCGCGCCACCAGGATGATCAGCACGCCACCCAGGAGCAGCGACGTCACGGTCGCCGTCGGGGAGAGCCCCGCGACGAGGAGCGTCACGGTCGTCGCGGCGGCGGCCGGCGCGACTGCGGAGACGGACTGCGCGAAGACGTCGAAGAACCCGACGCTGCGGCGGTCGAGTCCGTCCAGCGGCGACGTGGCGCGGAACCCGCGCACGAGCGGAGGACGGCGGATCGCACGTTCGAGAGCCGTCATTTCGCTGGCCTCCTCCCGGGTTTCCCCCGCGCGCAGACGCTATCGGGCGGGCGTTGCTCCGGCGCAACGCCCGTGTTTCGTGGTCGTTTCACCCGAATGAGACGGCCCGGGCGCGGTGTCCCGTTAGGGGTGCGCCAGGTTTCATCGCGGTGAGACGGCGGAGCAACCCGGCGGCGAGAGGCTGTGCACAACCCGCTCCTCGCCTTCAGGAGGCTCTCATGACCAAACTCGAACCGGCCGGCGTCCAGACGCCCGCGCCGAAACTGTCCGGATCCCTCGGCGTCACCGCGATCGTCTTCATGGTCGTCGCAGCCGCCTCGCCCCTCACCGTGGTGGGAGGGGCCGCGCCGCTCGGGTTCCTCCTCGGCAACGGCGTCGGCTTCCCGACGCTGTTCGCCACGAGCGCCGTCATCCTGGTGCTGTTCTCGGTGGGACTGTCCGCGATGGCCAAGCACGTGGCCAAGCCCGGCGCCTTCTTCACGTACGTCGGCTACGGCCTGGGCCGCTCCGCGGGCCTCGCGGCCGCGTGGGTCGCCATGCTGACCTACACGACCGTGCAGATCGCGGTGTACGGCTACATCGGCTATCTGCTCTCCTACACCGTCGCCGCGATCGGAGGCCCGACGATCGCCTGGTGGGCGATGTCGATGCTCGTCATCGCGGCTGTCGGCATCCTCGGCTATCGGCACATCGACGTGTCGAGCAAGGTGCTCGGGATGCTGCTCATCGCCGAGGTGGGCATCGTCGTGGCGCTCATCGTGGCGGTGATCGTGACGGGCGGCGCCCAGGGCCTGTCGACCGCCCCGTTCGAGCCCGCCAACGTCCTGTCCGGATCGCCCGGCGTGGGGCTCATGTTCGCGATGGCCGCGTACATCGGGTTCGAGGCGACCGCGGTCTTCCGCGACGAGGCGCGCGACCCCGACAAGACGATCCCGAAGGCGACGTATGCCGCCGTCATCGGCGTCGGGGTCTTCTACACCCTGGCATCCTGGGCGCTCGTCATGGCATGGGGACCGGATGGCGTCGTCGACGCCGCCGCCGAAGACCCGGGCTCGATGATGATCCGCACGATGGCTCGCTACCTCGGCACGTTCGGTGAGGTCGCCGTCAACATCCTGATGCTCACCGCGATGTTCGCCTGCGTGCTGTCGTTCCACAACGTGCTCACCCGCTACCAGCACTCGATGGCCGTCGCGGGCGTCCTCCCCGAGCGGCTCGCGCGCGTTCACGCCCGGCACCTGTCGCCGCACGCCTCCTCGCTCGTGCAGACGGCGACCGCAGGCATCCTCACGATCGTGTTCGCGCTCTGCGGCCTCGACCCGCTGCTGCAGGTGTTCACCTGGTTCTCCGGCATCGCGACGCTCGCGATCGCGCTCCTCATGGCCGTGACCTCCGTCGCGATCATCGTCTACTTCGCCCGCACGAAGAGGGACCGCCGCCTCTGGCACACCGTGATCGCGCCGGTCCTGGGCCTGCTCGGACTCCTCGGTGCGGCCGGTCTCATCGCCGCCAACTTCCCGATGCTCGTGAGCGACGTGGATGCCGAGGGGAACCCTGCCTTCGGGCTCACGAGCACCCTGCTGCTCTCGCTCATCGTCGTCGCGGCGGCCGTCGGGTTCGTCCAGGCGGCCTGGATCAGGGCGCGCCGTCCCGCCGCCTACGCCAAGCTCACCGACGCGATCGCCGCGTGATCCCCGACCCCGACAAGGAGAACCACATGACTCTCACCGACCTCGCCGCCACGTCGACGGCCGCCTCCGCCCCCGCCCACCCGCTGGCTTCGCTCACCGCGACCGAGATCGAAGCGGTCCGCGCCGTCGTGCTCTCACTGCCGTCCACGACTGAGCAGACCCGCTTCGCCTACGTCGGGCTCGACGAGCCGGCGAAGGGCGACATCCTCGCCTGGGAGCAGGGTGCGCCCGCCCCCGCCCGCGTCGCCCGGGTGCAGCTGCTCGACATGCTCTCGGCGCGCTCCAGCGACCTGCGCGTCTCGCTCGCCACCGGCGAGGTGCTGAGCGAGACCGTGCTCGACGGCACGGCGGGGCAGCTGCCGGTGCTGGATGCCGAGTTCGAGGCCGTCGGCGACATCGCGAACGCCGACGAGGCGTGGATCGCCGCGCTCGCCGCGCGGGGCCTCGCGACCTCGGACGTCGTGCTCGTGCCGCTGTCGGCCGGTCACTACGGGTACGCGCAGGAGGATGGGCGCCGCATCCTCCGTGCGTTCGCGTTCCAGCAGTTCTCGCCGAGCGACCACCCGTGGGCCCACCCCGTCGACGGCCTCACCGCCTACATCGACGTCGCCGACCGCCGCATCATCGAGATCGTCGACACCCCGGGATTCGACATCCCGCAGACGAGCGGCAACTTCGACGACCCTGCCGTGCAGGGTCCGCCGCTCGAGGGGCTGAAGCCGATCGAGATCACGCAGCCGGAGGGGTCGAGCTTCACCGTCGAGGACGAGCACGTCGTCTGGGGAGACTGGGATCTGCGCATCGGGTTCGACACCCGGGAGGGCCTCATCATGCGTCAGCTCTCCTTCAAGGGGCGCCCCGTGATGTACCGCGGCTCGATCAGCGAGATGGTCGTTCCCTACGGCGACCCCGCGCCGAACCGGTTCTGGCAGAACTACTTCGACACCGGCGAGTACCTCTTCGGCCGGTACACGAACGAGCTCGAGCTCGGCTGCGACTGCGTCGGTGACATCACCTACCTCGATGTGACCCTCGCCGACGAGCTCGGTCTGCCGCGCACCGTGCGCAACGGCGTGTGCATGCACGAAGAGGACTTCGGATCCCTCTGGAAGCACACCGACATCTTCACCGGCTCCGCCGAGGTGCGCCGTCAGCGTCGCCTCGTGATCTCGTTCTTCACGACGGTCGGCAACTACGACTACGGGTTCTTCTGGTACCTGTACCTCGACGGCACGATCGAGTGCGAGGCGAAGCTCACCGGCATCCTCTTCACGTCGGCGTACCCGGGGGAGGGCTACCCGTTCGCCTCCGAGGTCGCGCCCGGGCTCGGAGCGCCCTATCACCAGCACCTGTTCTCGGCGCGGTTGGACATGACCGTCGACGGCATCGCGAACGTCGTGAACGAGATCGATGCCGTCCGGGTGCCGATCTCGGCCGAGAACCCCGCGGGCAACGCCTTCACGAAGCAGGTGACGCCGATCACGTCGGAGCTCGTCTCGGGCCGTGTCGCCGACGGCGCACGCAACCGGGTCTGGCAGATCGCCTCGACCGAGAAGACCACCGCGATGGGGCAGCCGACGTCGTATGTGCTGTTCCCGACCGAGACGCCGGTGCTGCTCGCCGACGACGATTCGTCGATCGCAGCGCGGGCCACGTTCGCGACGAAGAACCTCTTCGTCACGAAGTACGACCCGGCCGAGCGCTATGCGGCGGGGGATTTCGTCAACCAGCACCCCGGAGGCGCGGGCATCCCGGAGTTCATCGCCGGTGACGAGCCCCTCGTGGGCGAGGACCTCGTGCTGTGGCACACGTTCGGGCTCACGCACTTCCCACGGAACGAGGACTGGCCCGTCATGCCGATGGACTACGCCAAGTTCACGCTCAAGCCGTACAACTTCTTCGAGCGGAACCCCACGCTGAACGTCCCGCCGTCGACGGCGGCGCACTGCGCGCCGAAGGCGGTCTCGGGCGGGTACGGGCCGGCCGGTCACGATCACTCGGGTCACGATCACGCCGGTCCCGACCACTCGGGTCACGACCACGCCGGTCACGACCACCATGGCCACCACCACGGCTGAGTCGTGACCCTGCATCTTCTCGCCCTCGCGCCCGCCGCGGTCGGTCTGTGCTGCCTGGCAGCCGACCGCCGGCGGGCGCGCGCCGCAGAAGTCGTCGCCGCGATGCTCATGATGATGGCGATGGTGGACGCGGCCGTGACGCAGCTCGTTCCCGCCGTGTGGTGGGTGGCGTCGCTCCTCGCCGGTGCGATGGCGCTCGCCGCCACACGGGGGCGCGCACGCGTCGTCGCGACCGGGTCTTCCGGTCCGTCCGGCGGCGCCGGGGGTGCCGGTGGCGCGGCGATGGCTCACGGTGCGATGCCCGGCGTCGCGATGGCGGTGCATTCCGCCGCGGGAATGGTGGTCATGGCAGCGCTCCTGCTCGCGATGAGCGCCTCCGCGGCGGGGGCGGGCGCGGCCCATCACCACTCGGGCACGCCCGCGTTCGGGCCGGCGGCCATGGTGCTCGGCGGCGGGTACGTCGTCGCCTCCGCCGTTCTCGCCCTGCGTTCGCGTGGGGCCCTCGAACGGGCTCAGTACGCGGCGATGGCGGGCTCGGTCGCGCTCATGGCGGCCGCACTCGTGGGGTGAGCTGCGCGCTCCTCGGCGACGATCGCGCGCACGGCGTCGCGCCCGGCGCGGTTGGCCCCGACCGTCGACTGCGACGGGCCGTAGCCGATGAGGAACAGCCGCGGCTCGTCGGTCGATCTGCCGTTCTCGACCCGCACCCCGCCCGACGCCGTGCGCAGGTGGAGCGGCGCGAGGTGGCGGATGTCGGCACGGAAGCCCGTCGCCCAGAGGATCGCATCCGCCCGCTCGAACGTGCCGTCGGGCATCCGCACGCCGTCCGGTTCGATGGCCGTGAACATCGGATGCCGCACGAGCACGCCGCGCTCCCGCGCCGCCTCCGACCACGGCGTCCGGTGCTGACCGGTCACCGAGATGACGCTCCCGGGCGGCTCACCGCGCCGCACCCGCTCTTCGACGCCGGCGATCGCGGCGATGCGCGCGGCGGTGTCGAACTCCGTGGCATCCCACGTCACCTCGTGGCGCGTGACCCAGAACGTGTCCGCGACGTGCGAGATCTCCTCGAGAAGCTGGACGGCGGAGATGCCCGCGCCGACGATGATCACGCGCTCGCCGGCGAACTCCGCGGCATCCACGTAGTCGTGCACGTGCAGCTGGCGTCCGCGGAACGTGTCCGCCCCGGGGACCGTCGGCCAGAACGGGCGACGCCACGTGCCGGTCGCGTTGATGACGTAGCGGGCCGCCCACGTGCCGGCATCCGTCTCGACGAGCAGTCGCCCGCGCGGATCGTCGTCGGCGCGGCGCACGGCGCGCACCTGCACGGGGCGGCGCACGCGCAGATCGAAACGCTCTTCGTACGCGGCGAAATAGTCCGGGAGCACCTCCCGCGCGGGGGATGCCGGGTCGGCCGGCGGCACCGGCGCCCCGGGCAGTTCGTGGATGCCGTTGACGGTGCCCATCACGAGTGAACCCCAGCGGTGCTGCCAGGCGCCGCCCGGTGCGGCGTCGGCATCCAGCACGACGAACGTGCCGCCGGGCGCGTCCGTCGAGGAGAGGGGCGAGAAGCCGCGGCGGCGCAGGTGGTAGGCGGCCGAGAGCCCTGCCTGGCCTGCGCCGATCACGACGACGTCGACGGGCTCGGGCTGCATACCTGTGTCAACGCGAGCGGGCGCGGGATGTTCCCCGGCGTCCCCGCCGCGATGTCGGTGCCACGCCGTAGGCTGTTCGGGTGACCACCGCCCTGTATCGCCGCTACCGGCCCGAGAGCTTCGGCGAGATGATCGGGCAGAGCCAGGTCACCGATCCGCTCATGACCGCGCTGCGCGGCGACCGCGTGGGGCACGCGTACCTGTTCAGCGGGCCGCGTGGCTGCGGCAAGACGACGTCGGCGCGCATCCTCGCCCGCTGCCTGAACTGCGCCGAGGGGCCGACCGACACGCCGTGCGGAACGTGCGACAGCTGCGTCGAACTCGGCCGCGGCGGCGGCGGGTCGCTCGACGTGGTCGAGATCGACGCGGCATCCCACAACGGTGTCGACGACGCGCGCGATCTGCGCGAGCGTGCGATCTTCGCGCCCGCACGCGACCGGTTCAAGATCTTCATCCTCGATGAGGCGCACATGGTCACGCCGCAGGGCTTCAACGCGCTGCTGAAGCTCGTCGAAGAGCCGCCCGACCACGTCAAGTTCATCTTCGCGACGACCGAGCCCGAGAAGGTCATCGGCACGATCCGCTCGCGCACGCACCACTACCCCTTCCGGCTCGTCGCGCCCGCCGCAATGCTCGCCTACGTCGAGGAACTGTGTGCGCAGGAAGGCGTGCAGGTCGAAGCGGGCGTCCTGCCGCTCGTCGTGCGCGCCGGTGGCGGGTCGCCGCGCGACACGCTGTCGCTGCTCGATCAGCTCATCGCGGGTTCCGACCCGTCGACGGGTTCGGGCGAGACCATCGTCCGCTACGAGCGGGCCGTCGCCCTCCTCGGCTACACGCATGCCGAGCTTCTCGACGACGTCGTCTCCGCCTTCGGGGCGCACGACGCCGGCGCCGCGTTCGCCGCGGTCGACCGCGTCGTCCAGACCGGTCAGGATCCGCGCCGCTTCGTCGACGACCTCCTCGAGCGCCTTCGCGACCTCATCATCGTGGCCGCGACGGGCGATGCGGCCCCCGCGGTACTGCGCGGCATCCCCGCCGACGAGCTCGACCGGATGGCGCGGCAGGCCGCGACGTTCGGCACCGACCGACTGTCCCGCATCGCCGACCTCGTCGCCGGGACTCTCGACGACATGACCGGCGCCACGTCGCCGCGCCTGCAGCTCGAACTCCTCGTCGCGCGTGTGCTCGCGGCGGGGTCGGGGGTCGCCGCAGACGCCGGTGCGCCGGGTGCTGCCGCCCCGGCGCCGAGCGCGCCTGCGGCCGCGATCC
>JASCPG010000040.1 GCA_029960085.1 Microbacteriaceae bacterium PS02067
GGGGCCCCCGGGGGGGGGCGGGGGCGGGGCCGCGACCGCCCGGCTTCCCGAACCGCGAGGCACACCGCACCCCGCCGCGCCGCGCCGCGCGCACCATACCGCGCCTCCCCCGCGGCGGCGCCCACGCCGCCACCCGACCCACCAGGACCGCGCGTGACCAATTCAGGAGATTCCGGCCGCGACGCCGCCGCAGGGCCGATTCCGGCCCGGCAGGCGACACATCTCCTGCATTCGTCACCGCGGACCCGGCGCCCGCTCACCGATCGCGCCGGGGGCTCGTCAGTCGCGCTCGGCGGTGCGGATGTCGTCCTCGAGATTCCGGATCGCACCGCGCAACGCGCGCTCTGCGTCCCACCCGCGGGCGCGCGCGACGGCGACGAGAGCGAGGAGCGCCGCTCCCAGATCGGCTTCGGTCGCGACGCCGGCGCCTGCCGGGCCGGCGTCGGTCGCCTCCGAGTCCGCCCCGCCCGCAGCACCGGTGTCGCCCCGGAGCTCCCAGATCACATCGGCGGGCTTTGCGGGGACGGCGTCCGAGCGCACACCGACCCCCAGCCCCGCGGCACGACCCAAGAGCTTCTGCGCGAGTGCGAGCGAGGGCATGTGCGGCGAGACGCCGTCGAGCACCGACCTTCGCTCGCGTTTCTCGGCGGCCTTCGCCGCGTTCCAGTGCACGAGCACCTGTTCCGGTGTGGTCGCGACGGCGTCGCCGAAGACGTGCGGATGCCTGCGCACCATCTTCTCCGTGAGGCCGGCGGCCACGTCGTCGATGTCGAACGGGTCGTCGGGATCCTGCGCCGCGATCGCCGCGTGGAACAGCACCTGCCACAGCAGGTCGCCGATCTCCTCGCGCAGGTCGGCCCGCATTCCCGTCTCGACGGCGTCGATGAGCTCGGCCGATTCCTCGACGAGGTACGGCAGCAGTTCTTCGTGCGTGATCTGCTGCGTCCAGACGCAGTGCTCGCGTGTCGCACGCATGGTCTCCGCCGCCGCCCGCAGCGCGTCGGCATGCGCACCCCGGGGGTCGGGTGCAGCCGGGGTCATACAGCCTCGATTCGCACGTTCCGACGATAACCCCGGGCGCGCCACGAGACGAGCGCCCCGGCGAGCACGAGGGAGATGACCGACCCCGCGAGCACTCCCAGCACGGCCTGGTCGCGCAGAGCACCGTCACCCGCGAACGCGAGTTCGGCGAGCAGTAGCGACACCGTGAACCCGATCCCGCCGAGGGCGCCCGCCGCCACCAGATCACCGAGAGGCATCGGCGCGCCCGGGGCCGACCCGCGCCCGCGTCCGACGCGCTGCGCGACCAGGCCGAACAGGGTGATTCCGACGATCTTCCCGACCGGCAGCGCGACCACGACACCCCAGAACGCCGGCTCGAGGCCCACCAGGGGGACGGCGGGGATCACGACGAGCGCCGCCGAGAACGCGAACAGCGGCAGGATCACGCCGTTCACTGCCGGCTGCAGGCGGTGAGCCGCGCGCTCCGCGGGTCTCGGCGCCATCGCGAGACCGAGAGCGACGCCGGCGATCGTCGCGTGGACACCGGACCGCGCGACGAGCCACCATGTGACCAGTGCGACCACGATGAGCAGCGCGACGCGGATCGGATGCCTCCCACCGCCCATGCCTCGGCTGAGCATGCCGAACACCGCCACGCCGACCCCGGCGAGGGCGAGGAGGACGAGATCGACACCCCGCGTGAACAGGACCGCGATGAAGAGGATGCCGACGATGTCGTCGAGGACTGCAAGCGCCAGCAGGAAGACTCGCAGCGCCGCGGGCAGCCCACGCCCGAAGACGGCGAGCACACCGAGGGCGAAGGCGATGTCGGTCGCGGTCGGCACGGGCCAGCCCGCCGCGCTCGGCGATCCCCCGGCGATCGCGAGGTAGACCCCGATCGGCACCAGCACACCACCGGTCGCGGCGATCGCCGGCTGCAGCGCCGCGCGCACCGAACGCAGGCTCCCCCGGGTCAGCTCGTCGCGCAGTTCCACCGCGACGACGAAGAAGAACACCGCGAGCAGGCCGTCCTTGATCGCATGCTCCACGGAGAGATCGATCACGCCGGGGATGCCGAGGTGCACGCCCATCGCCGCGAACACCAGGGGGCCGAGCGGCGAGTTCGCGACGGCGAGTCCGGCCGCGGCGGCGAAGAGGAGCAGGATCGCGGGGAAGCGAGCGGAGCGCAGGAGCGGCATACGGGGCCTTCGGGGTCGTCGAACAGAACCGCCGACCAGACTTCCCGGCACACCGCTGTCCACTGTAACGCGTGACAAACCGGTAACACCGGAGCATTACCGTTGAGGGATGCATGAGCTCACCCGGACCGAAGCCATCGACCTCGTCGGCCGTGGCGAGGCCGAACAGGAACTGCCCGAGACCATGCGGGCGGATGTCCGCATGCTGGGCGCGCTGCTCGGACGCGTCCTGCGCGAGAGCGGCTCCCCCGGTCTGTACGAGGACGTCGAGCGCCTCCGGCAGGCGACGATCGCCGCCTACACCGACGAGTCGCCCGAGGCGTTCGAGCGCGCCGCCGCGATCGCCGAGTCGTTCTCGATCGAGCGGGCCGACGAGGTCGCCCGCGCGTTCACGGTCTACTTCCACCTCGTGAACCTCGCCGAGGAGCACCAGCGCGTGCGGGTGCTCCGCGAGCGGGACGGCCGACCCGAGAAGGAGGATGCCGCGGACTCGGTCGCCGCCGCGTTCGTACGCCTTGCCGCCGAGGTCGGCGACGACACGGCGCTCCAGCGCTTGCGAGAGCTGCGCTTCCACCCCGTCTTCACGGCGCACCCGACCGAAGCGCGCCGGCGCGCGGTCTCGACGAGCATCCGCCGACTGGTCCGCCTGCTGGGCGAGTACGACCAGTCGGATCAGGGCGGTGCCGACCAGCGCCGCGCCGAGCGTCGGATGCTCGAGGAGATCGACACGCTGTGGCGCACCGCGCCGCTGCGCGCCGAGAAGCCGACTCCCGTCGACGAGGTCCGCGCGATCATGGCGGTGTTCGACGAGACGCTCTACACCGCCGTCCCGCATGTGTACCGCCGCGTCGACGACGCACTGCAGGGGCCGGCCGCGGGCAGTCGTGCGCCCATCGTGCGCCCCTTCGTGCGGCTGGGCACATGGGTCGGTGGCGACCGCGACGGCAACCCGTTCGTCACGGCATCCGTCACGAAGAAGGCCGCCGGGATCGCCTCCGAGCACATCCTGCTCGGCCTCGAGAACTCCGCGAACCGCATCGCGAAGACCCTGACCCTGTCCTCCGAGACGACGCCGCCGAACGCGGAGTTGACCGCGCTCCTGCAGCGGCTCGCGGGCGCCGACGAGGAGGGCGCCGTCGACGCCGCGAAGCGCGCCAAGGTCGAGCCGCACAAGCGCGTCATGCTGCTGATCAAGCGCCGCATCACCGCCACCCGCCGCCGCGACGCCGACCTCGCCTACCGGGTGCCCGAGGAGCTCCTCGCCGACCTCGCGACCGTGCAGGCCTCCCTCGTGGCAGCCGGCGCCCCGCGCCAGGCGTACGGACACCTGCAGCAGCTTCTCTGGCAGGTCGAGACCTTCGGCTTCCACCTCGCCGAGCTCGAGGTGCGCCAGCACTCGGCCGTGCACGCGAAGGTGCTCGCCGAGTGCGAGAGCGGCGACACCCTCAGCACGCAGGCCGAGGAGGTGCTGGAGGTCTTCCGGACGATCTCGCAGATCCAGCAGCGCTACGGCGTCGGCGCGGCGGGGCGCTACATCGTCTCGTTCACGCAGTCCGCGGCGGACCTCCAGACCGTGCACCGCCTCGCCCGGCACGCGGCGGGCCCCGGCGGCACGCCGCCCGTCCTCGATGTGATCCCGCTGTTCGAGACGTTCGCCGACCTTCAGGCGGCTCCCGGCATCATGGCCGAGATCGTGACCGACCCCGCCTTCGCGGCGCGGTTGGATGCCACCGGCCGCCACCTCGAGGTGATGCTCGGCTACTCCGACTCGTCGAAGGATGTCGGCCCCGTCGCGGCGAACCTCGCGCTCTACGAAGCGCAGGCGAAGATCGCCGCGTGGGCGCAGGACGAAGGCATCCACCTGACGCTCTTCCACGGTCGCGGCGGCGCTCTCGGGCGCGGTGGCGGCCCCGCGAACTCCGCGATCCTCGCGCAGCCGCCGCACTCCGTCGATGGGCGCTTCAAGCTCACCGAGCAGGGCGAGGTCATCTTCGCGCGCTACGGCGACCCGAACATCGCGATGCGTCACATCGACCAGGTCGCCGCAGCCGTGCTGCTGGCATCCGCCCCCTCGATCGAGGCGCGCAACAGCGAAGCGGCGGCGCGCTACGCGGACGTCGCCGCAACGATGGATGCCGCCTCACGCGAGCGTTTCTTCTCGCTCGTGAAGGCGGACGGCTTCGCGTCGTGGTTCGCGACGGTGACCCCGATGGAGGAGATCGGCCTGCTCGCCCTCGGCTCGCGTCCCGCTCGCCGCGGCCTGTCGGTCGAGTCCCTCGAAGACCTCCGCGCGATCCCGTGGGTGTTCGCGTGGTCGCAGGCCCGCATCAACCTGGCCGGCTGGTTCGGTCTCGGGACGGCGCTCGAGTCCGTCGGGGATGCCGAGGTGCTCCGCCGCGCGTACGACGAGTGGCCCCTCTTCCGCACCGTCATCGACAACGTGGGCATGAGTCTCGCGAAGGCCGACGACCGGATCGCGCGCCGCTACCTCGATCTCGGCGACCGACCCGACCTCGCTGATCTCGTCGCCGACGAGATGGCGCTGACCAAGCGCTGGGTCGTTCTGATCGCGGGCGGCGACGACCTGCTCGCGAACAAGCCCGTGCTCCAGCGCGCCGTCAAGATGCGGAGCCCCTACGTCGACGCCCTGTCGCTCCTGCAGCTGCGGGCGCTGCGCACCCTCCGCCAGGGCGACGTCGCCGACGCCGACCTGGCACCGTGGCAGCGGTTGCTGCTGCTGTCCGTCTCCGGAGTGTCGGCGGGGCTCCAGAACACGGGGTGACCTGCCGCGCGGCCGGGGTCGGCCTCCGCGCCGTCGGAGCTCATCATTGCGCCGGGCGGTGCACCGGGTCCATCGTGTACCTCGAACGGACGTCCGAGGGGGCCGTATGGGCGCGGAAGGCAAGAAGGAGAAGTGGCTCGGGCGAGCCTTGGTCGAAGGCGCCATCGCGGGCGTCGTCGCTCCGGTCGTCGTGCTCGTCATCGTCACGGCGGCGTCGGGCCATCTGCAGGAACTGTTCCGGGAACCGTCCTGCGCCGATCCGAAGGATCTGACGCTGATCCGGCCCAGCGCCGCGACGGCATCCACCCCCGTCTATGAGGACGTCTACAACGAACAGCGTGTCTCCTACCCACCCGAGAATGCGATCGACACCAACACCGGGACGGCCTGGGTGGAAGGTGCCGAGGGATATGGCGTGGGCGCGTCGATCACCTTCGCCTTCGGGGAGCAGCGCGACATCCGGCTGATCTGTGTCGTGAACGGGTATGCGCTGAACGAGGACCGCTATCGTGCGAACGGCCGCGTGCGTCAGTTCGACGTGACGACGGATCAGGGCGAGAAGACCGCCGTGCTATCCGATCTGCCCGTCGACGAGATCACCACCTTCCAGCGGCTGCGCCTGCCGGAGGGGCCGACGAGGTCGGTGACGCTGAAGATCGGGTCCACCTCGAGCATGGGTGGCTCGCAGGCGGCGACCGACACCGCCGTCAGCGAGGTCGAGTTCTGGGGTCACTGACGGGGGCGTCCGGTGGGCGGACGGATCGCCCACCCACCGAACCGGTCCTCAGTCGAGGCGGCGGTCGTCCCGGTGGCGGGCGAGCGCGGCGCCGTAGCGCTCGGTGAGCTGGATCATGAGGTCGGGCGTCTCACGGTCGAGACCGAAGACGTACCCGGTGAAGTCGAGCTCCTTCTGCAGCGCCCAGATCTCCTCGTGCCGATCGGGTGAGAGGATCTGCGCGGGGTCCCCCACCGCGACCCATCCGATCGGGACCACCGATTCGGGCGGCAGCACCGTCCGCAGATGCACGATCGCGCCGATCCGCACCTCGCTGCGATCGCCGATCCGGGCGCCGTTGAACACACGCGTCCCCGTCGCGAGGAAGACTTCGTCGCCCACCGTGGCTCCCGACACGCTCGCCGTCGGGCCGACGAGCACGTGCGAGCCGAGGTGCACGGGGTGCGTCGCGCTCGCTCGTAGCAGGGCGTTCTCCATCACGATGACGTTCTCGCCCAGGGTGATCGGTCCGCCCTCCGAGGTGAGGACGGCGCCGTGGAGCACCTGGCATCCGGGGCCGATCGTCACATCTCCCGAGACGACGGCGGTCGCGGCGACGACCGCGTCGGGGTGGATGCGGGGCTCTGCCCCGAGGTGCTCGAACAGCATGACGGCCTCCGCGCTCTCTCCGGGGAGTCCCCCGGACCCCCAGCGTAGGACGGTCGTGTCACATGCGTCGAGCGCACCCGCCGACGCCAGTAGGGTGAAACAGGCCCCGGTGATCCCGTGCCGGTGGCCGGAAAGCACCACCACCATGACCGACGCGCTCGCCGCTCTCCCCGCCTCCGTCTCCGATGTCTTCGACACCGTCCTCACCCGGAACCCGCACGAACCCGAGTTCCAGCAGGCAGTGCACGAGGTCCTCGACTCCATCGCCCCGGTCCTCGACCGTCACCCCGAGTTCGTCGCGGCCGGCATCCTCGACCGCATCGTCGAGCCGGAGCGTCAGATCATGTTCCGCGTCCCGTGGACCGACGACAGCGGCGCCGTGCGCGTCAACCGCGGCTACCGCGTCCAGTTCTCGTCGGTGCTCGGCCCGTACAAGGGCGGTCTGCGGTTCCACCCGACGGTGAACCTGTCGATCATCAAGTTCCTCGGGTTCGAGCAGATCTTCAAGAACGCGCTCACCGGGCAGGGCATCGGCGGCGCGAAGGGCGGCAGCGACTTCGATCCGCACGGACGCTCGGATGCCGAGGTCATGCGCTTCTGCCAGTCCTTCATGAACGAGCTGTACCGCCACCTCGGCGAGCACACCGACGTCCCCGCGGGCGACATCGGCGTCGGCGCCCGCGAGATCGGCTACCTCTTCGGTCAGTACCGCAAGATCACGAACCGTCACGAGTCGGGCATGTTCACCGGCAAGGGCGTGCAGTGGGGCGGTGCGGAGGTGCGCACCGAGGCCACCGGTTGCGGCGCGGTTTTCTTCGCCGAGGAGATGCTCGGCGTCCGCGGCGAGAAGCTCGACGGAAAGCGCGTGGCCGTGTCGGGTTCGGGCAACGTCGCGACCTACGCGATCGCGAAGGCGCACCAGCTGGGTGCGCTCGCGGTCACGGCATCGGACTCCTCGGGCTACGTCGTCGACGACGCCGGCATCGACGTCGATCTGCTCCGCCAGGTGAAGGAGACCGAGCGCGCCCGCATCTCCGAGTACGCCGCCCGCCGCCCGTCGGCGCGCTTCGTCGAGGGCGCCCGCCCGTGGGAGGTCGAGGTCGACATCGCGATCCCTTCCGCCACGCAGAACGAGCTCGACGAGGACGACGCCCGCGCCCTGATCGCCGGCGGTGTGCGCGCCGTCGCGGAGGGCGCCAACATGCCGTCGACTCCCGGCGCCGTCGCTGCCTTCCAGGAGGCCGGGGTGCTCTTCGGTCCGGGCAAGGCCGCGAATGCCGGTGGCGTCGCGACCTCTGCCCTCGAGATGAGCCAGAATGCGTCGCGTCAGCGCTGGAGCTTCGGCGACAGCGAGGACAAGCTCCGCGAGATCATCGGCGACATCCACCACGCCGCCTTCGACGCCGCCGAGCGCTACGGCCGCTCGGGCGACTACGTCGCGGGGGCGAACATCGCCGGGTTCGAGCGTGTCGCGCACGCGATGATCGCGCAGGGCGTCATCTGACGCGCTCTCGGCTGTTCCCGGCCATCCAGGGCGCAGTGCTCCTGGCCCGCATGCGTGCAGCGCGCATCTAGAACGGCGCAGGATCGGCCGGTGCGGGAATGCTCGGCGTGAAGTGGACGGGTGGCGCGGGGGCATCCTCGCGGTAGACGCGCCCCGTGGGCGAGGTCCATTCGAGGACTCCACCGTCGAGTTGATGCACCCGCCACCGGGTGAACTGCTTCACGCTGTGATGCCGTTGACACAGATGAGCGAGGTTCCACAACGCGGTCGGTCCCCCATGAGCCGCGTCGACGGTGTGGTCGATCTCACAACGGATCGCGGCCCTCCGGCATCCCGGGAACCGGCAATGCTGGTCACGTGCCCGCAAGAATCGACGCTGCGGCCACGGCGTGCGGTACCGGTCCACGGCGAGCACGGTGCCTTCGACCGGCTCGGTCAGGACACGTGCCCAGTCGGAGGCGTTCGCCGCCAGGGCTCGCGCGGTCTCGGCGTCAATCGGTGACCGCCCCACCAGATCGGCGGGCCCGTCGTCGGCGCCCAGCAGCGTCAGCGCCGGGACGATCACCTGCACCTGCGCCCGTATCGCTCCGAGGCTGCCCAGGCCGTCGCCGCCCCTGGTCCGGTCGAGGGACGGCGTGCCCGCGAGGAGCAGATCGGCGAACACATCGGCACGCACCTGGTCGATTCGGCGATCGTCCTCGTCACCCGGTTCTCGGGCGTCGACGACGGCCTGCGCCTGCTGGGTGAGTCGATCGAGGATGCCGTCGGCGATGACCGTGGGAAGATCAGCCACGAGCTCGGACATCCCATCCCGCCCTGGCATGATCCGCACGCGCCGGTCGCTCGCAGCGATGTGATGCCTCTCGACGAAGGAGACCTCGGCCATCCGCTGCGCGAGGATCTCGATCTCCGCACGCACGCGGTTCGGCGTGTCACGCGCGCACCGGTCGATCGCCTCGCGCTCGAAATCGGCGCGCCGATCTGCAGCGACGACATTTCCCGCCTCCACGATCACCCGCACGTGCCCGCGAGTGATCCGGCCCGACTCCCACGCCGACAGTGCAGCCGGGTACCGCTCCACGATCTCACGCGCCTCATCGATCCGCACCTGCACGGTGCGGTCCGTGACGCGCAGCACGCCGCCGAGCTCCGCCGCCACCGACCGTAGCGCCATATCGTGGACGCGCACGCTCTGCGGCGAGCCCGCCGCCTGCTGCTCGGCGAGTCGCCCGGCACGGGCCAGCAGACGCATCTGCGCGACCTGCGCAGCCGTCAGCTGCGCATCGGCGGAGGCGATGCCGACGACGATCTCGGCCAACGCAGCGATGTCGCCGTCGCTGCCCGAGACCTCTGCGAGTTCCTCCATAACTCCATTCTGACCAGGGGTTCCGACATCGCGCGGTGGCGTCGGCGGGCGCGTCTGCGGGCGCACTCGACGGAATACGGCTCGCGGCCGCGCTCGCAGGGAATCCGCGCCGGCGAGGCTCACGGTCCGCGGGACGCTCGTCGCGACGGTCAGGCCGCGTCGGCGGGCTCGGGCAGGGGGTACAGCTGGTCCAGGAGCTGTTCGACCCAGCCGATCAGGTCCCCTCCGGGCACCGGCTCCCCGCCCGCCGTCGGCAGCGGCACGACCATCGCCTCTCCCCCGGCGAGCACCTTCGACTTGGGGTACAGCCGCTGCAGGCGCACGCGCAACGAGTCGGATGCCGGAGCCGGCACGACCCGCAGGTTCGGGCCCATCGCGACGACGTCCGACAGCTGGGACTGTGCCGCGCGGCGGCGCAGTCGGGCAATGCGGAACAGCCCGTCCACCTCGGCGGGGGCGGTGCCGTACCTGTCTTCGAGTTCCTCGCGGACGAGTTCGATCGCATCGTCGCGCGCCGAGACGGACGCCGCCGCCGACAGCTTCTGGTAGGCCTCCAGGCGCAGGCGCTCGCTGTCGATGTAGGCATCCGGGATGCGCGCATCGACGGGCAGCTCGAGCCGCAGCTCCGCCGGACCGTCGACCTCGTCGCCGCGGAAGGTCGCGACCGCTTCGCCGATCATCCGGAGGTACAGGTCGAACCCGACGCCGGCGATGTGGCCGGCCTGCTCGGCGCCGAGGAGGTTCCCCGCCCCGCGGATCTCGAGGTCCTTGAGGGCCACCTGCATGCCGGAACCGAGGTCGTTGTTCACCGCGATCGTCTCGAGCCGGTCGGCCGCCGTTTCGCTGAGCGGCTTGAGGTCGTCGTACAGAAAGTACGCGTACGCGCGCTCGCGGCCTCGGCCGACGCGCCCGCGCAGCTGATGAAGCTGGCTGAGCCCGTACTTGTCGGCGCGGTCGATGATGATCGTGTTCGCGTTGGAGATGTCGAGACCCGTCTCGATGATCGTCGTCGACACGAGCACGTCGAAGCGGCGCTCCCAGAACCCGTCGACGACCTCTTCGAGCGCGTGCTCCCCCATCTGCCCATGCGCGACGGCGATGCGCGCCTCGGGCACGAGTTCGGCGAGGTGCGCGGCGACCCGCTGGATCGACTGCACGCGGTTGTGCACGTAGAACACCTGGCCTTCGCGCAGCAGCTCGCGGCGGATCGCGGCAGCGATCTGCTTGTCGCTGCGTGCCCCGACGTAGGAGAGGATCGGGTGCCGATCCTCGGGCGGGGTCGCAAGCGTCGACATCTCGCGGATGCCCGTGACCGCCATCTCGAGCGTCCGCGGGATCGGGGTCGCGCTCATCGCCAGGATGTCGACGTTCGTCTTGAG
Organism: Microbacteriaceae bacterium PS02067; assembly: GCA_029960085.1. Classification (GTDB taxonomy): domain Bacteria; phylum Actinomycetota; class Actinomycetes; order Actinomycetales; family Microbacteriaceae; genus Microbacterium. Next base: position 10,617 of record JASCPG010000040.1, read on the forward strand.
CTTCTTCAAGGCATCCTTGTGCTCGACGCCGAAGCGCTGTTCCTCGTCGATGATCATGAGGCCGAGGTCCTTGAAGATCACCTTCTCAGTGAGGATGCGGTGCGTGCCGATGACCATGTCGACGGTGCCGTCGGTGATGCCGGCGAGCGTGTCGCGCGCCTCCTTGTCGGTCTGGAAACGCGAGAGCGGCCGAACCTTCACGGGGAATCCGGCGAACCGCTCCTGGAACGTCTCGAGGTGCTGCTTGACGAGCAGGGTCGTCGGCACGAGCATCGCGACCTGCTTGCCGTCCTGGATCGCCTTGAACGCGGCCCGCACGGCGACCTCGGTCTTGCCGAAGCCGACGTCGCCCGACAGCAGCCGGTCCATCGGGATCGGCCGTTCCATATCGGCCTTGATCTCATCGATCGTCTGCAGCTGATCGGGGGTCTCCGCGAACGGGAACGCCTCCTCGAGCTCCCGCTGCCAGGGTGTGTCGGGTCCGAACGCGTAGCCCTTCGCCGCCATCCGGGCGGAGTAGAGCTTCACGAGCTCGACGGCGATGTCGCGGACGGCCTTGCGGGCCTTGCCCTTCGCGGCCGCCCAGTCGGACCCGCCCATCTTCGACAGCGCCGGCGCGTCGCCACCGACGTACTTGCTCAGCAGGTCGAGCTGATCGGTCGGCACGAAGAGCTTGTCGCCGGGATGCCCGCGCTTGGACGGCGCGTATTCGAGCACGAGATACTCGCGCGTCGTCTTGACCGCGTTGCGTCCGCCCGAGGACACCTCGCGCTGCACGAGTTCGACGAACCGGCCGATGCCGTGCGTCGAGTGCACCACGACGTCGCCGGCCTTCAGCTGCAGCGGATCAACGACGTTCCGCCGTCGCGACGCGAGCTTCTTGACGACGCGGCCGTCGGCGCCGATCGTCCGCCCGTAGAACTCCGCCTCGGTGAGGACGGCGAGCTTCGTCTCCTCGAGCTCGAACCCGCCCTCCAGTTCGCCTTGGACGGCGGTGACGACGCCGGCATCCGGGGCCTTGTCGAGTCCCTCCGCGGTGCGCGCGGCGATGCCGCGCTCGGCGAGGACGTCCCGCGTGCGATCGACGAGACCGGCGCCGGATGCCACGACGACCACACTCCAGCCGCCCGCGACGAGGTCGCCGACGTGCGCCGTCGCCCCATCGACATTGCCCTGGAAGGACGGTACGGGCCGCGCCGGCACCCGCACGACGCCGATCGACTCGATGAGGCCTTCGATCGAGGCGTCGGCCTCCCCCGAGTCGAACCCGCTGAACGACCACCACGCGCCCCCGCGCTCGTGCGCGGCGGCGCGGAGGTCGGGGAGGGTCAGGAAGTCGCCCGTTCCGAGGTCGACGGGGGTGTCGGCACCCGCGGTCGCGGCGCTCCACGCGGCCTCGAGGAACTCGCGGTTCGTCTCGCCGAGGGTCATCGCGCGGGTGACGGAGCGCTCGGGGTCGACGAGGGCGACCGCCGCGCCACGCGGAAGGTAGTCCACGAGCGGCACGATCGCGTCCGCGACGGCGGGCAGGAGCGACTCCATGCCCTCGACGGGGATGCCTTCGCTCATCTTCTCGAGCATCGTGCGCAGCCCCGGGAACCGCCCGTGGAGGGCGGCTGCACGCTCACGCACGTCGGGGGTGAGCAGCAGTTCGCGGCTCGGCAGCAGCGTCACCGAAGTCACGTCGCCCGGCAGGGACCGCTGATCGGCGACGGAGAACGCGCGGATCTGATCGACTTCGTCTCCGAAGAATTCGACGCGATAAGGGTGGTCGGCGACGGGCGGGAAGACATCGAGGATGCCTCCGCGCACCGCGAACTCACCGCGGCGCGAAACCATGTCGACCCGGACGTAGGCGAGTTCGACGAGCCGCCGCGCGACCGCCTCGAGGTCGTGACCGCGGGCGCCTGCGGCAAGGTCGAGGACCCCCGCATCGGTGAGGCCCGCCGCGATCGGCTGGAGGGCGCCGCGCACCGACGCGGTGACGATCAGCGGGGCATCCCCCGGACGCCAGGCCGCCGCGTCACGGAGTACCTGGAGCCTGCGTCCCACGGTCTCGGTCGACGGGCTCAGCCGCTCGTGCGGCAGGGTCTCCCACGCGGGGAAGTGTCGTACCTCGGCACTCGGCACGAGGCTCTGCAGCGCCGCACCGATGCTCTCGGCGCGCCGGCCCGTGGGGGTCACGACGAGGAGCACGGGCGGGTGATCCGGCCCCGATCGGTCTGCCAGAAGCGCCGACAGCATAGGGGCGTCGAGCCCCGTCACCACCGAGAAGTCGGCGTCGACACGGGCCGCCTCGGTCGCCGCGCGGACGGATGGAGCCTGCGCCAGGGCGCGCGCGATCCCGGGAACTGTCACCGGACGAGTCTATTCCGCCCTACCGACACTCAGCCTGCGCGCTCCCTAGGATGGGCTCGTGAACGAGAACTCCGAGCCGAACGCCGCCCCGCCCGTGCCTCCTGCGCCGTCCGCCGCGCCGCAGCCCGCGTTCCCCGCGCCGGCCGACGTCGCTCCGCCTGCGCAGCCCGCCCCGCAGGAGCCGTTCCCTCCTGCCGTCGCGCCCGAGTATGCGGCACCCGCATACGGCGCCCCGACGGCGCCGCCCTACGCGGCGCAGGAGTATCCGACAGCTCCGCAGGCCTACCCCGCAGCCCCGCAGGAGTACACCCCGCCGCAGGCTTACGCCGCAGCCCCGCAGGCCTACCCGACAGCCCCGCAGGAGTACGCCGCGGCGACGCAGGTCTACCCGCCCGCTGCGCCCGGATACTCGTCAGCACCGGCGTATCCGGCGGCGACGGGGTATCCGGCGGCGCCCGGGTATCCGGCGGCGACCTCCCCCGCCTATCCAGCCACCACGCCGGAACAGTCCCGCACCCTCGGGATCCTCGCCCTCGTCCTCGGCTTCCTCGCGGCGGTCGGCGCGACCCTGCTCAGCGCGATCACCGGATGGGCGGCGGCCGCGGGTGCCATGCGTCACGCCGTCGGGCTCTCGCCCGACTCGCTCGAGGAGCTGACGGAGAGCCAGCTGCTCGCCCTGCTAAGCCCCGTGCGCGACCTCGTGCTGTGGTCCGAGATCGGCTTCTGGGCCGGAACGGCGATGGGCATCGCCGCGATCGTGCTCGGCATCGTCGCGATCGTGACGCGTCGTGGCCGCGGCTTCGGGATCGCCGCGCTCATCGTCGCCGTCGTGGGGTCGATCGTCTACGGCGTCGTCGTCTTCTTCGCCGTGGTCGGAGGTATCGCCGCCGGCACGGTCTGAACCGCCCCGCCCGGAGGAACCGCCGACCGAGTCACGCGCGCGGCGCGTGGTGGGTCTGTTGCGCGGCGAGGAGCCCCTCGTCGACGAGCTTCTCCACGGCATCCGCCGCGTCACCGACCACGAGCGGCAGCTGCGTGCGCTCCGCCGATGAGAACGGGTCGAGCACCCAATCCGCCGGATCCTGCCGACCGGGCGGTCGCCCGATCCCCACACGCACACGGGGGAAGTCCGCCGTGCCGAGGGCCTTCGCGACATCGCGGATGCCGTTGTGCCCCCCATGCCCGCCGCCGATCTTGAGCTTCAGCGTGTCGAACGGGACGTCGAGCTCGTCGTGGACGAGGACGATGCGCTCGGGCGGCACGTCATAGAAGCGTGCGAGCTGCGACACCGGACCGCCCGAGACGTTCATGTACGAGTTGGGCGTCGCGAGGACGAGCTTCGGCCCGCCGGGTCGCAGCCACGTCTCGGCGACCCGCGCGTTCGCCTTGTGCGCGCGCAGCGTCTCGCCGCGGCGCGCGGCGAGTTCGGCGATCACCATCTGCCCGACGTTGTGCCGCGTGTTCTCGTAGCGGGTGCCCGGGTTCCCGAGCCCCACGACCAGCCAGGTGTCGGCCATCTGCTCCCTTTCGACGACGCAGCCCGTCTCCCCCAGTATCGGCGGAGACGGGCTGCGTGCGGTATGCGGCGATTACTCCGCGGCGGCCTCGGACTGCTCGACGGCGACCTCGGCGTCGGCCTCGGTGATCTCCTCCTCCGCGGCGAGCGCGGCGGCGGGCACCGAGATGGCGACGATGAGCGTGTCACCCTCGGTCACGAGCGCAGCACCCTTGGGCAGCGTCAGGTCGGCCGCAGTGATGTGCGCGCCGTCCTCGAGGCCCTCGACGTCGACCTCGATGTTCTGCGGGATGTGGGTCGCCTCGACCTCGAGCGCGACGGTCGCGTTGTCGAGGTTCGCGATGGTGCCGGCGAACGGCTCACCGACGACGACGATCGGGACGTCGACGTGGATCTTCTCGCCCTTCTTCACGACGAGGAGGTCGATGTGCTCGATGATCTGGTGCACGGGGTCCTTCTGGACGTCCTTGACGAGCGCCAGCTGCTCCTTGCCGTCGACCTTGAGCTCGAGCACCGCGTTGGCGCGGCGGATGAGCAGCGACACCTGGTGGCCCGGAAGGGACACGTGCACCGGGTCGGTGCCGTGGCCGTAGATGACGGCGGGGATCTGGCCGGCGGCGCGGAGGCGGCGGGCGTAGCCCTTGCCGAAGTTCTCGCGGACCTCGGCGACGACGTGCGTGTCGGTCTCGGTGGACATGTGTTCTCCTTGCGATCTGAGCGATCGGCCCACGGAGCGGGCCGATGCGGGGTCTGGTGTCTCGACTCGAACGCACGCGCGTGAGGAGAGGGCGGATGTGGCATCCGGAACCGGCCTGCACCGCGTCGATCACGGATGCCCGCGCGCCGACTCCCGCCGACATGAGGCATCCCTCGCCGAGGGACGTGCTCAGTCTACCAGCGACACCGCTACGATGAAGACGCACCGATCGCACCGAGGAGGACCCATGGACTACGGCTGGATGTCACACGCACTGTTGTGGCTCGTCGGGATCCTCAGCATCGGCGCGACCCTCGGCTTCGCCGGAGCGCTCTGGGCGCTCGGGCGCTCCAACTACCGCAAGGACTGACCGCCCGGATCAGGCCGCGCCGCGCAGCAGTTCGTTGATGCGCGCGACGACCGAGCCGAGGTCGGCGTCGTTCGCGACCCGCACCCCCGCCTCGTCGGACTGCAGCGGTTCGAGCGTCGCGAGCTGGGAGTCGAGCAGACTCGACGGCATGAAGTGGTCGCGACGCGACATGCGCTTGCGCAGATCCGCCTGCGGCACCACGAGTTCGACGAACACGACGCCCGCGGTCTTCGTGCGGATGCGATCGCGATACGCACGGCGGAGCGCCGAGCATGCCACGACCACCGCCGGGCGCCGGAGCGTGGCCGCGACGGCGTCGAGCCAGGGCTCGCGATCGGCGTCGTCGAGCGGGCGACCGGAGGCCATCTTCGCGACGTTCGCGCGGGAGTGCAGGTCGTCGCCGTCCACGAAGTCCGCGCGCAGCGCCGCGGCGAGACTCGCCCCGACGAGAGACTTCCCCGACCCGCTCGGCCCCATCACGACGATCCTCATAGCGGCATCCTCGCACGCGCCCACAGGTCACACGCGGCGACGCGCGCCCGGCGTCGCACTACGCTGGTGGTGAACCCCACAGCCCTTTCCAGAGGAGTGTTCCGTGCCTGACGCCGCCCAGCCCACCGCCAACATCGGAGTCGTCGGACTCGCCGTGATGGGCTCGAACCTGGCCCGCAACCTCGCGTCGCGCGAGGGCAACACGGTCGCGGTCTACAACCGCAGCCGCGCGAAGACCGACGAGCTCATCACCGAGCACCCCGAGGCCGAGTTCGTGCCGGCGTACAGCTACGAGGAGTTCGCGGCGAGCCTGCAGAAGCCGCGCACGGCGATCATCATGGTGAAAGCCGGCGGCCCGACGGATGCCGTGATCGACGCGCTCATGGACGTCTTCGAGCCCGGCGACATCATCATCGACGGCGGCAACTCGCTGTTCACCGACACGATCCGCCGCGAGAAGGCCGTGCGCGAGCGCGGCTTCAACTTCGTCGGCATGGGCGTGTCCGGTGGCGAGGAGGGCGCGCTGAACGGCCCGTCGCTCATGCCCGGCGGCCCCGACGAGGCGTGGGTGACCCTCGGCCCGATCCTCCGCTCGATCGCGGCGGTCGCCGAAGGCGAGCCCTGCGTCACGCACGTCGGCCACGACGGGGCCGGCCACTTCGTGAAGATGGTGCACAACGGCATCGAGTACGCCGACATGCAGCTGATCGCCGAGGCGTACGACCTCATCCGTCGCGGTACCGGCAAGACCCCCGCGGAGATCGCCGACATCTTCGCCGAGTGGAACCGCGGCGAGCTGGAGAGCTACCTCATCGAGATCACCGCCGAGGTGCTCCGCCAGACGGATGCCGAGACCGGCAAGCCCCTCGTCGACGTCATCCTCGACTCCGCCGGCGCGAAGGGCACGGGCGCCTGGACGGTGCAGACGGCCCTCGACCTCGGCGTACCCGTGTCGGGCATCGCCGAGGCGACCTTCGCCCGCTCGCTGTCGAGCCACCGCGAGCAGCGCGCCGTGTCGGGCGGGCTCCCCGGCCCCGCCGAGGACGCGTTCACCGTCGCGGACGCCGACGCGTTCGTCGAGCAGGTGCGCCTCGCCCTCTACGCGTCGAAGATCGTCGCCTACTCGCAGGGGTTCGACGAGATCCGCGCCGGAGCGGCGCAGTACGACTGGACGATCGATCTCGGTGCGATCAGCCGCATCTGGCGCGGCGGCTGCATCATCCGCGCGCAGTTCCTCAACCGCATCGCCGACGCGTACGCCGCCGAGCCGGAACTGCCGGTCCTGCTGACGGCGCCGTACTTCGTGGAGGCGCTCGGACGCGCGCAGGACGCGTGGCGCGGAATCGTCGGGACCGCGGCGACCGCGGGCATCCCCGCCCCCGCGTTCAGCTCGTCGCTCGCGTACTACGACGGCCTGCGCGCGGCGCGGCTCCCCGCCGCCCTCATCCAGGGGCAGCGCGACTTCTTCGGTGCGCACACCTACAAGCGCATCGACAAGGAAGGCACCTTCCACACCCTGTGGTCGGGCGACCGCAGCGAGATCGAAGCCGAAGACACCCACTGACCCGGTGCGGCGGCGGGGCTACAGCCAGTCCCGCCGCTTGAAGATCGCGTACAGTCCCGCGCTCACGGCGACCATCAGCCCGATCGCGAACGGGTAGCCGAACGGCCAGGAGAGCTCCGGCATGAAGCGGAAGTTCATGCCGTAGATCCCCGCGACGAGCGTGGGAGCGAACCCGATCGCCGCCCACGACGAGATCTTCTTGACCTGGTCGTTCTGCTCGATGCTCTGCGCCGTCATCTCCTTCATCGACTCGTTGCGGCGCTGATCGACGATCGTCGAGTGGATCGTCAGGGCGTTGTCGAGCGTTCCGCGGAACGACGACACCCGGGCATCCACATAGGCGGCACGATCGGTGAGATCGCGGAAGGCGGGGGCGTCGTCGCGATGCGACTTCTGCTCCGCGATCCGCTGCAGGCGCACGAGCATGTCTTCGAGCGGCGAGGTCGCGTGGCTGAGGTCGATCACCTCGCGCTGCAGGGCGAAGATCCGCCGAGAGACGTCCTCGGTGCCGCTGAACAGCTCCTCCTCGATCTCGTCGATGTCGTGCTCGATGTCATCGAGGACGTCGCGGTAGCCGCGCGTCACGTACTCGAACGTCGCCCAGAGGATGCCGAGGCTCCCCTTGTCGAGGATCTGCGGATGGTCGTCGAGGAGCGACCGCATGCGGTCGAGGTCGACGTGACCGTCGGGCGAGATCGCGATGACGAAGTGCTCACCGACGAAGAGGTCGACCTCATGGCATTCGACGGTCTCGGCCGCATCGTCGTACGTCGCCGGCTGCGCCACGACGAAGAGGTGCTCCCCCACCCGCGAGAGCTTGGAGCGCTGGTGGGTGCGCAGAGCCGAGGCGACCCCGAACGATTCGAGCCCGAACTCGTGCGCGAGTCGGTACACGTCGTCTCGCGCCGGTTGCGTCAGCGCCACCCACACGAATCCGTCGATCCGGCGCGCCTCGGCGAGCGCGGCAGCCGGATCGGAACCGGTGGAGACGGGAGTGTGTCCGTCGTAGACGATGCAGTGCGGCTCGAGCATGGCACTCACCCTACGACCGGTGCGATCGAGTGCCGACACCCTTGACGGCCATGTCCGAGGCTCTCCTGGTCGACTCATCCGATTCATAGGGTTCGCATAGTCGCGGCCATAGGCGGCCCACAGTGCGCACATCACAATGGATGCATGACGCCTTCCGCCACGCCTCTCAGCCGCCCCGACGGGTCCGCGCTGCGGGTTCTCGTCGTCGACGACGAGCAGATGCTCACCGACCTCCTGTCGATGGCGCTCAAGATGGAGGGCTGGGACGTCCGCACGGCCGGTTCGGGCTTCGACGCCCTGACGCTGGCGCGCGACTTCGACCCCGACGCCGTCGTCCTCGACGTCATGATGCCCGACCTCGACGGCATGGCCGTGCTGCAGCGTCTGCGGCATGCCGGAAACGACGTGCCGGTGCTCTTCCTCACCGCGAAGGATGGCGTCAGCGACCGCGTCGCGGGGCTCACCGCCGGAGGCGACGACTACGTCACGAAGCCATTCAGCCTCGAAGAGGTCGTCGCGCGGCTCCGGGGCCTCATGCGCCGTGCGGGCACGGCCACGGCGGGCGGATCGGACCCGGTCCTCCGCGTCGGCGAGCTGAGCCTCAACGAGGACTCGCACGAAGTCGAACGCGCCGGCACGGAGATCGAACTCACCGCGACCGAGTTCGAACTGCTGCGCTTCCTCATGCGCAACCAGCGCCGCGTCGTGTCCAAGGCGCAGATCCTCGACCGCGTCTGGAACTACGACTTCGGCGGGCGCTCCTCCGTCGTGGAGCTCTACATCTCCTACCTGCGGAAGAAGATCGACGCGGGCCGCACTCCCCTCATCCACACGGTGCGCGGCGTCGGCTACATGATCAAAGCACCGCAGTGACCGACGTCGCCCCCCCACGCCGCAGGCGCCGCTGGAGTCTGCAGACCCGACTGATCCTCACGGTGGTCTCCTTCGTGGCGCTGATCCTCGTGGCGGTGGCGCTCGCGACGGGGACGCTGCTGCGAGGCATCCTCAATTCTCAGCTCGACAACGAGGTGCGTGAGGCGACCAACGTCGCGGGCCTGCAGCTCATCAACCAGTCCGCCGGTGCGGCCACCACGATCAGCGCCTACCGCGCTCTGCAGAACAGCAAGGGACTGTCGACGGGGCTCGTGCTCATCGTGCAGTCCGACGCGGGCACCGACGGCGCGTACCTCTCGAGCGACAACGACGTGATGCGACTGTCACGCGCCGCCGTGCAGGACATCACCGCGTCGTTCGGCGCCGGCGCGTACGCCACCGTGCCCATCGAGGGTCTCGGCACGTATCGCCTCCTCACGGGCGGGATCGGCGGGGGCTACTACATCGCCGTGGGACTTCCGCTGTCGACCGTCAACGCGACGATCGCGGAGATCCTCATCACGGTCGCGCTCGTGACTGCCGGCGGCCTCCTCGTGCTCGCGGCGATCATCGCGGTCGTGATCCGGCGCGCCCTCCTCCCCCTGCGCTCGGTCGCGGCGACCGCCTCGCACGTCGCCTCGCAACCGCTCGACGCCAGGGACGTCTCGATCACCGAGCGCGTGCCGGATGCCGAAGCCGACCCGTCCGACGAGATCGGCGCGGTGGGCGCCGCCCTCAACACCCTCCTCGACCACGTCGACACGTCGCTGTCCGCACGCCAGCGCAACGAGGACCGCATGCGCGCGTTCGTGGCCGACGCCTCGCATGAGCTGCGGACGCCGCTCGCGGCGATCCGCGGCTACTCGGAGCTGTCCCTGCGCGCCCTCGCACAGACGCGGGATGCCGGAGCGCGCGCGACCAAGACGCAGCTCGCAGCCGGCGCCGCCCAGTCCCAGCAGGGGTTGGAGCGGATCCAGGCGGCATCCCTGCGCATGACGACACTCGTCGAGGACCTGCTGCTGCTCGCGCGCCTCGACGAGGGCAAGGAGCTCGTCTACGGCGCCGTCGACCTCACCCGCGTCGTCGTCGATGCGGCGACCGACGCACAGGTCGCGGGCCCCGGCCACGAGTGGGTGCTCGAGGTGCCCGAAGAGCCGGTCGTCGTCGCGGGAGACGCGACGCGCCTGCATCAGGTCATCGCGAACCTGCTGACGAATGCCCGCGTGCACACGCCCGACGGCGTCACCGTCACGGCCTCCGTTGCGGTCGACGACGGCGTCGCGATCGTCCGGGTCGCCGACGACGGACCGGGGATCGACCCGGCCGTGGCCGACGAACTGTTCGAGCGGTTCTCGCGCGCCGACACCTCGCGCGCCCGCCAGACCGGCGGCACGGGGCTCGGTCTGTCGATCGCCAAGGCGATCATCACCGCGCATCGAGGCACGATCACGGTACGCTCGACGCCCGGCGACACGGTGTTCGAGGTGCGGCTGCCCGCCCGCCCGGCAGCGCCCGAGGCCTGAACGCTCGGATCAGTAGCCCGCGAACGCGTCGGTCGTGAGCGCGTGCGCCTTCCCGAGCGCGGGCGCGAGGTCGGCGATGAGCCCGGGAGGGCCCGAGATGTAGGCGTGCCGCGATGCGATGTCGGGCACCATCTGCAGGAGTCCCTCGGCATCCAGGCGCACCCCGCGCGCCCACGTCCAGTGCGGCGGGAGCGACGTGGGCTCGTCGCGTGTGAAGACGATGACGGGGATGCCCGCGGCCTCCAGATCGTCGCGGAAGGCGAGTTCCTCGGCCCCCGATGCCACATAGACGAACACGACGTCGCGTGCCCCGCCGGACAGGCGCAGATGCCGCAGCTGCGACACGAACGGCGTGACGCCGATGCCCGCTGCGACGAGGAGGACGGGAGTGCGCGGTGAGTGCGGCAGCACGAAGTCGCCCCAGACCCCCGTCGACGACAGTTCGGTGCCCGGCTCGACGGCGGCGAGCGCCTTCTTGTAGCTCGACTGCGAGCCCTTGCGCATCGCGAGCTTCACGACCGGGAGTTCTTCGGGCGCCGACACGATGCTGAACTCGCGGCGGGTGCCCCGCGAGTCGGCGTGCGCGTGCGGCACCTCGAGTTCGAGGTACTGCCCTGCCTGGAAACGCAGCAGCCGCGATGCCGTGAAGCTCAGCTCCTCGACCGAGGGCGTGAGCTCTTCGCGGCCCGTGAAGCGGAGGGTCAGGGAGGCCCTCGTCGCGTAGGCGAAGGCGAACGCGACGAGGTTCCCCACGACGAGCGCGGCCTCGGGCCCGAGGGTGAGCGTCCCGATCGTGAGCGGCCACGCGGCGAGCACCGCGACCACGACGGCGACGATGTACTGCTGCCACCGTCGCGGCGGCTGCGTGAGCGGCTCGGAGAACATGAACGCCGCGAGGAAGAAGAACGGCGACGACCACAGCACCGCCGTGACGATCGCTCCGACGTCGATCGGCTGGCCGACGCCCGCGTAGGCGTTCACGACGCGGAGGGCGTTCAGCGGCACGGCGATGACGAGGAACAGCAGCACGGGGCGCAGCTTGTCGGCGCGTGCGACGACGAGGGAGCCGAGCAGGATCACGGGGATCGCGAGAGCGGGCGTCCCGACCCACCAGCCGGCGGCGCCGAGCGAATACGCGCCGCTCAGCACCGTGATGATCGACAGCGCCGTCGCACCCGCCGCGGCGGGGTTGAGGATGTGCCGGCCGCGCCACGCGATGATGTACTTCGAGGCGGATGCCAGCGCGCCGGCGATCGCGATGCCGACGAGGCCGAGCCCCGAGCCCACCGGGTAGAGGACGAACAGCAGGATCAGCGCCGTGATGAGCGAGGACTCGTAGCGCCAGGCCCGCTGGGTGATCCGCTGCCCCACGAGGTCGACGACGAGACAGGATGCCACGAGCACCGCGAGCGTCACGAAGAGGTCGAGCGGGCCGGGGGTCACCTGGTCGAACAGCGACAGGACGAACGCGATCGCCGCGAGAGCAGCGAGCGCGAGCATCACGAAGCGATACATCGAGTACCGGCCCACGAGGGCGAGCAGTCGGTTCCAGGCGGCGGAGAGTCGTGTCATCGTCTTCCAAACTACCGGCGTATGAACAGGGTTGCGCTGCAGTCGGGCGACCACTCGATCGACCCGTCGGTGGCCATCCGCACCCAGTCCGCACCGTGTCGGGCCGCGAACGCGGGGCCGCCGTCGAAGAAGAGCGCCGTCGCGACGGCGTCGGCGGTCATCGCGTCGAGAGCGCTCGCCCACGTCGCCGCGACCGTCTGCACGGGCCGACCCGTGCGGGCGTCGAGCACGTGGTGCAGTCCTTCGCCGTCGCGCCCGGGCCACGCGCGCCGATTGACCGCGGAGGCGCAGAGGGCCGCGTCGGCGATCTCCCACACTCCGACGGCGCGCGTCGGGTCGTAGGGATGCTCGAGGGCGACCCGCTCTGTCCGGCCCCGCACAGCGATGTCTCCCCCGGCATCCACCGTCACCGCGCCGGGCACGAGCGAGCGCACGAGGGCGGCGACCCGGTCGACGAGGCGCCCCTTCCCGAGAGCGCCGACGTCGAGGGTGACGGCCCCCGCGACGCGCAGGATGCCGCCGCGCCAGGCCGCGAGTTCTCGCCAGGCGGCCGGTGCCGGAGCCGCCCCGCGGTCGACGAGCGAATACTCTGCGTCATAGCCCCGGCGGGCGAGGGCATCGCCGACGAGCGGATTGACCGCGCCCGAGGTCGCGTCCGACATGTCGACGTACAGGTCGAGCATCGGCGTGGCATCCACCGGCGCCGGCACCTCGCCGCCCCGCGCCGCGAGCGCGGAGACGAGCGAATCGGGGCGGAAGCGCGACCACTCGCGGTCGAACCCGTCGATGAGCGCGCCGATCCGGGCGCGAGCGGTGTCGTCGAGGACGGCAGCCGAGTCGATCTGCCACCGCGTGCCGATGGCGTCGAACCGCCACGACGCGGCGGGAGGGTTCACGCGCCGGCTTCGGCCTTGATCTTCGCGAGCGCGTCGTTGAAACCGCCGCTCGTGAGGGATGACCCGGCGACCTTGCTCACCGACAGGTCGTCGAGCTTCTTCCCTTCCACGACGTCGGCGATGCCGCCGATGAAGGCGGACTGGTACTGGCGCGACTGCGGGCTGGCCGCGTTGCCCGTGACCCCGACATCCGTGACGATGTCGTCGGCGATGGTGATGGTCACCGTCACCGTCTCGGCGACCCCGCCGCCGTCGACGTAGGAGCCGTCGGCCGTGTAGGTGCCGTCGGTGTACGAGCCGCCCGCAGCGGTCGACGCGGTGCCGCCCGCGGCGGGGGTTTCGGCGGCGGGCGTGCCTGCGGGGTCGGATGCGGTGCCCGAGGTACTCGCGCCGCAGCCGGCGAGTGCGATGACGCCGAGGACAGAAGCCGCGGCGACGGCGGAGCGGGGTACGGCTGTGGTGCCGATCACGAGGGTCCTCCTTCGGCCGTGCCGTCCGCGGATGCGTTGGCGTACCTCCACGCTAACGGCGGGGCCGCGGGCGACGCCCGAGATCACTTATGCGTTTGCATTGAATGTCGGACGACGGCGCCACGCCTTCAGCAGCTCGACCGCGACGAAGATCGCCACCGAGAACGCGAGCGGCAGCAGCCAGCCGGTGAGGCTCAGCGGTTCCGAGCCGAAGAGCGACTGCATGAAGGGCGCGTAGGTGTAGACGAGCTGCAGCGCGACGAGCGCGAGCGCCGACCACCACACCACGGGGTTGCCGCGAAGGACGTCGATCGTGAACGACGACCGCCCCAGGAAGCGGCAGTTGAGAAGGAACGCGAGCTGGCCGAGGGCGAGCATCGTGACCGCCTCCGTGCGCGCGACGCCGATGTCTGCGCCCGTCGCGAGGAAGATCCCGAAGACGCCGAGCGTCGCGCCACCGATGAGCAGTGACACCACGAGCACGAAGCCGAGTTCGCGCCCCGAGATGATCGAGCCGCCTGCACCGCGCGGCGGACGCGACATGATGCCGCGCTCGGCGGGCTCGTACGCGAGCGCGAGCGACAGCGTGACGGCCGTGACCATGTTGACCCAGAGCACCTGGACCGGGGTGAGCGGCAGCGTCAGACCGAACACGACGGCGACGAGGATCACGAGCGACTGCGCGCCGTTGGTCGGCAGCAGGAACACGACCGACTTGCGGAGGTTGTCGTAGATGCGACGGCCCTCGGCGATCGCGCTGCGGATCGTGGCGAAGTTGTCGTCGGCGAGGACGATCTCGGCGGCCTCCTTGGTGGCCTCCGTGCCCTTGATCCCCATCGCGATGCCGACGTCGGCGCGCGTGAGTGCGGGAGCGTCGTTGACGCCGTCTCCCGTCATGGCGACGACCTCGCCCCGCGACTGCAGCGCCCGGACGATGCGGATCTTGTGCTCGGGGCTCGTGCGCGCGTAGACGTCGACGTCCTGCACGACCTTCGCGAGCTCCTCCTGGCTCATCGCCTCGAGTTCGGCGCCGGTGAGCACGGGCACCCCGCCACCCGGTGCGACAAGGCCCATCTCGCGGCTGATCGCGACCGCCGTCCCGGCGTGGTCGCCGGTGATCATCTTCACGTCGATGCCCGCCGCATGGCAGTCCGCGATCGCCGCGATCGCCTCCGGGCGCGGCGGGTCGACGATGCCCCAGAGCCCCAGGAACTCGAGGTCGACGAGATCGTCGGTCTCCACCGTCTCCCCGCGCGTCGCCTTGCGCGCCCCGGCGAGCACGCGCAGGCCCTGCGCGCTGAGCTCGTCGATCGCCGCCTCCCAGAACGCGAGGTCGAGGGGTTGGGTGCCGCCGTCGCCGCGCTGGGTCAGAGAGCGCTCCAGCAGCCGGTCGGGGGCGCCCTTCACGAGGATGGCACGCGATCCGTCGGATGCCTCGTTGAGGGTCGCCATGAACTTGTGCGCCGAGTCGAACGGCACGACCCCGATGCGGCGGGTGCCCGCGGCATCCGTCGCGCCTTTCATCGCGACGACCTTGAGCGCGCCCTCGGTCGGCTCGCCCACGAGCACCCAGCGCCCGTCGTCGCCCTCGGCCTGCGCCGCGGGGTCGACGTGCGCGTCGTTGCAGAGGTCGGCGACCGCGAGGAGCGCCGCGAGGTCGCCCCCGCCGGCCGGCGTGATCTCGCCGGTCGGGTCGTAGCCGAGCCCAGACACCTCGTACCGCCCCGTGGGCGTCACCATCGAGCGCACCGTCATCTCGTTCTTCGTGAGCGTGCCGGTCTTGTCGCTGCACACGGTGGTGACCGACCCGAGCGCCTCGACGGCGGGGAGCTTGCGTGTGATGGCGTTCCGCGCCGCCATCTGCTGCACACCGATCGCGAGGGTGATCGTCACGAGCGCGGGAAGCCCTTCGGGGATCGCCGCGACCGCGAAGCCGATCGTCGCCGAGATGAGCTCGGGGAACGGCATCCCGTGCAGGTAGCGGCCGATGAGCATCATGACGGCGGCCATGCCGAGGATCACGAGGGTCAGCACCTTCGCGAACCCGTCCAGCTGCTTCGTGAGCGGGGTGGCGAGGCTCCCGGCATCGCCGATGAGCGCCTGGATCTTGCCGATCTCCGTCTGCGCGCCGGTTCCCGTCACGATGCCGCGCGCCTGCCCCGCCGAGACGATCGTGCCCGAGAACGCCATCGACGAGCGGTCGCCGACACCGGCATCGGATGCCACGGGCTCGGTCTGCTTGGATGCGGACACCGACTCGCCCGTGAGCGCCGCCTCGTCGATGCGCAGGTTCACGGCATCCACGAGCCGGACGTCGGCGGGAACCTTGTCGCCCGGCATGAGGCGCACGACGTCGCCGGGGACGAGATCCCGCGCGGCGACCGTGGTCCACGCGCCGCCGCGCCGCACCGTCGCGTCGGCGGACAGCATCCCGCGGATGCCCGCGAGGGCCTTCTCCGCGCGCCCCTCCTGGACGAACCCGATCACCGCGTTGATGACGGCGACCGTCATGATGACCCAGAAGTCGAGCCAGTCCCCCATGACCGCCTTGATCGCGGCGGCGCCCAGCAGGATGAAGATCAGGGTGTCGTTGAAGTGATGCAGGAACCGCAACCACGCGGGCGTGCGCGCGGGCTCGGGGAGGAGATTGGGGCCGACGCTATCCAGGCGGGCGGCGGCCTGCGCTGCGTCGAGTCCGCCGCGGCCCGTACCGAGGGCATCGGCGACCTCCGATGCGGCGATGGCGTACGGACGATCGATCACCAGCGCGGCGGGGGCGGCCATGAGGCGATCCTATTCCCCCGCCACCCGGTCGGCGGACCCGCGGGTCAGGCCTCGCCGTTGAACATGCTCGTGACCGACCCGTCCTCGAAGACTTCCTTGATCGCACGGGCGAGCAGCGGCGCGATCGGGAGCACCGTCAGCCCCGGGAAGCACTTCTCGGGAGGCAGCGGGATCGTGTCGGTGACGACGACCTCGTCGATCGAGGAGTCCTGCAGCCGCTCGGATGCCGGGTCGCTGAACACCGCGTGCGTCGCCGCGACGATGACACGCTCCGCGCCGTGCGCCTTGAGCGCCTGCGCCGCCTTCACGATCGTGCCGCCGGTGTCGATCATGTCGTCGACGAGCAGACACACGCGCCCGGCGACGTTTCCGACGATGTCGTTGACGGTCACCTGGTTCGCGACGTTCGGGTCGCGGCGCTTGTGGATGATCGCGAGCGGCGCGTTGAGCGAATCCGACCACTGGTCGGCGACACGCACGCGTCCGGTGTCGGGCGAGACGACGGTGAGCTTCTCGCGGTCCTCGGCCGACAGCGTGCGCTCGAAGTACTCCAGCAGCACGGGCTTGGCGAACAGGTGGTCGACGGGGCCGTCGAAGAACCCCTGGATCTGCGCCGCGTGCAGGTCGACGCTCATGACGCGGTCGGCGCCCGCCGTCTTGAGCAGGTCCGCGACGAGGCGCGCCGAGATCGGCTCGCGCCCGCGGCCCTTCTTGTCCTGACGGGAGTACGGGTAGTACGGCGCGACGACGGTGATGCGCTTGGCGGATGCCCGCTTCGCGGCATCCAGCATGATGAGCAGCTCCATCATCCACTCGTTGACGGGCGGCCCGAACGACTGGATCAGGAAAATGTCGCAACCGCGGATCGAGACCTCGAAGCGCGTGAGGATCTCCCCCGACGCGAACGTGCGGTGCTCCGTGGGCACGAGCTCGGTCTCGAGATGCTCCGCCACCTGCTGCGCGAGCGCCGGGTGGGAGCTTCCGGCGGCGACGACGAGACGCTTCTTGGTCTTTACGACAAGCCCCGGCGCGATGTCGTCGCGCTCCTGCTCATGCTTGTTCTTGCGCCCCATCGTCCGCTTCCTGTGCGGACCGGGCACGCGCCGCGGCATCCGCCGCCGCCGTTCCCGGTCGGTGATTCTCGACCCACCCCTCGACGTTGCGCTGAGGGGCGACGCTCAAGGCGAGCGCACCGGCGGGGACATCCTTGCGGATCACGGCGCCGGCGCCGGTCTTGGCGCCATCTCCGATCCTAACGGGCGCGACGAACACGTTGTGCGAGCCGGAGTGGACTTCGTCGCCGATCTCGGTGCGGTGCTTCGCGAGGTCGTCGTAGTTCGCCGTGATCGCGCCCGCGCCGAGGTTGACTCCGCGGCCGATCGTCGTGTCGCCGATGTAGGAGAGGTGCGGGACCTTGCTGCCCTCGCCGATCGTGGAGTTCTTCGTCTCGACGAACGTGCCGATCTTGCCCTTCTCGGCGAGCACGGTGCCGGGGCGCAGGTATGCGAACGGGCCGACCGTGGCACCCGCGCCGATGACGGCGAGGGTCGCGTCGGCGCGGCGGACGGTCGCGTTCTCGCCGACCTCGCAGTCCTCGAGCGTCGTGTCGGGGCCCACCGTGGCGCCCGTGGCGATCGTCGTGGCCCGGAGGATGTGCGTGTTCGGGAGGACCGTGACGTCGGGGGCGAGCTCCGCCGTGACGTCGATCCACGTCGTCGCCGGGTCCTGGATGGTGGCACCCGCGAGCTGCCAGCGGCGGACGGTACGGGCGTTGAGGATGCGCCCCGCCTCGGCCAGCTGCGCGCGGTCGTTGACGCCGAGGGTCAGGGTCACGTCGGCGACGACGGATGCCGTGACCTGCTCGCCCGCCGCGCGGGCGAGGGCGATGACGTCGGTGAGGTACTTCTCCCCCTGCGCGTTCGCGGTGCCGACGCGGGCGAGCTCGGCGCGCAGCACGGGGGCGCGGAACACGTAGACGCCCGCGTTGATCTCGGTGACGGCGGCCTCGACGGCCGTGGCATCCTTCTGCTCAACGATCCGCGCGACGGTGCCGTCCGCGGCGCGGATGACGCGGCCGTATCCGGTGGCGTCGGGGAGGACGGCCGACAGGAGCGTGACCGCGGCGCCCGAGGCGCGGTGGTCGGCGAGGAGGGATGCCAGGGTGTCGGCATCCAGCAGCGGGACGTCGCCCGAGAGCACGAGGACGTCGCCCGCGAAGTCGGGGACGGCGGCGAGCGCGACCTCGACGGCGCGGCCGGTACCGGGGATCTCGTCCTGGTCGACGACCGTGACCTCGTCGGCGATTCCGCTGACCGCCTCGGCGACCTGGTCGCGCTCGTGGCGGACGACGACCAGCACGTGCGCGGGCGCGAGGTCGCGCGCCGTGTCGAGGACGTGCCCGACGAGCGGGCGCCCGCCGATGCGGTGCAGCACCTTCGGCAGGGCGGACTTCATGCGGGTGCCCTGCCCGGCTGCGAGGATCACGACGGCGAGCGAGACATCCAGTGTGTTCGTCATGCTCCGCCGCCAGGATTCGAACCTAGTCCTCACAGCTCCAAAGGCTGTCGTGCTGCCGTTACACCACGGCGGAACGCGCCCTGCGCACGCGCAGATCGCCCACCCAGTCTGCCAGCCCTGCGACCGCGAGACCGCACGTGCGCGCCGAAACCGCGCGCGACAGCCCCGGGTCTCGGTGCGGGGATGCGGTCTCGTGGGCGGGCGAGGGGGTGGGGCGAGGGCCGGGCTTGCCGGGCATCCCACCGGTCTCAGTGCGTCACGCGGACGGTGAGCGTGTCGGAGGACGTGACGCCGGCGGCGTTCACGAACTCGACGCGGTAGCGGTGGGAGCCGGGTGCGGCGCCCGTCACCGGGAGGGTCGCGCGCTGTGCGCCGGGCGTGCGCGCCGCGAGATCACCCTCCGACGAGCACGTCGTCGGCGGGAGCCCCCGTGCGCCACACGCCGTCCCACACCACCCACCGACCACGACCTCCCCCGCGAGACCCGCCTGGCGCGGCCCCGCCCCCCCCGCCCACCCCCGGGGGGGGGGCGCGGGGGGGGGGGCGGGG
>JASCPG010000041.1 GCA_029960085.1 Microbacteriaceae bacterium PS02067
CCGCAGGGCGACGCGACGCGGCGCGGGGGCCGGCGCGCCGGCAGGCCCGGCGGCGACACGGGGGCGCCGACGTGACCCGGGTGCTCATCACGGGCGGCGCGGGGTTCCTCGGCACGCACGTGGCATCCGCCCTCGTCGCCCGCGAGGACGTCGACCTCGTCGTCGCTGGAGACGTGCGTCTCCCGGCGGAACCTCTGGCGGGCGTCGTGTACGAAGAATGCGATGTGACGCGCGCGGGGGCGCTCGCACCGCTGCTCGAGCGCCATGGCATCGACGTCGTCGTGCATCTCGCCGCGATCGTGAACCCCGGCCGCGACCACGACCTCGAGTACCGCGTCGACGTGGACGGGTCGCGGCACGTGCTGGAGGCGTGCGTCGCCGCGGGCATCCGACGGATCGTCGTCTCGTCCTCGGGCGCGGCCTACGGCTATCACCCCGACAACCCCGCGTGGCTGCGGGAGAGCGACCCGATCCGCGGCAATGACGAGTTCGCCTACTCGAAGCACAAGCGACTCGTGGAGGAGATGCTCGCCGTCCACCGTGCGGAGCATCCGGAACTCGAGCAGGTGGTCTTCCGGATCGGGACGATCCTCGGCCCCACGGTTCAGAACCAGATCACGGCGCTGTGGGACGGCCCGCGCATCCTCGCCGTGCGGGGCTCGGACTCGCCGTTCGTGTTCATCTGGGTCGATGACGTCGCCGCCGCGATGGCGCGCGCCGCGACGGACGGCCCACCCGGCATCTACAACGTCGCGGGAGACGGGCGCATGACGGTGCACGAGATCGCGGCGCGACTCGGCAAGCGGGTGCTGACGGTCCCGGCATCCGTCCTCGGCCTGGTGCTGCAGGTGGGGCGCGCGTTCCGACTCACGGTGCACGGGCCCGAGCAGGTGCGGTTCCTGCGCTACCGCCCGGTTCTCGCGAACGACGCCCTGAAAGCCGAGTTCGGCTTCACCCCCGCCCGCACCTCCCGCGAGTCGTTCGACGCCTACCTCGCGACTCACCCCGGCGTCGCCCGCCCTCCCCGCGCCGCCCGCCCTCCCCGCGCCGCCGACCCTCCCCGCACCGCCGACTCACCCCGCACCGCCGACCCTTCCGGCACCGCCGACTCACGTCGCACCGCCCGCCCGAACTCCTCCACTTCGGCCCGCCACCGCCCGCTCAGCCACTGATTCGCCACTCACGCCTCCCATCTGGAGGAGTTCGGGCCACCGCGGCCGCCGCTCCCCTGCCTATCCCGCCGTCGCCGCGCCTCGGCCCGCCGCACCCGAGACACCTCCTCCCCGCCCTCGCAGCACCGCCGCACCGCGGAACCACCGCGCCCGAACTCCTCCAGTCCCGGCTGACACCCTGCCGAGGCCGCCGAATCCGCCCCGCATCCGCGAAAGCCGGAGGAGTTCGGGCCCGGAGAACGCCCTCTCCCCAGCCGCGAGTTCCCGCGATTCACCCACAGAACGGGGTTATCGCGCAGCACGGCATCCGGGACAGTGCTGTGCTGACCGGCATGTCGAATCCGAGTCTCACCATCCGCCCCGAGGCGCTGCTCACGGCGCGATCCCTCACCACGGCCGAACTGCGTGCGCAGGGCATCGGCAAACTCCGCTTGCGTAGTCAGGTGGCCTGCGGCCATCTCCTCCGTGTGCGCACAGGACGCTACGTCGCCGCCGAGACAGATCATCGCCTCGTCACCGCCGCGCGCTATGGTGGCCGCCTCGGCTGTGTCTCGCTGCTCCACGCCCTCGGAGTGTTCGTGCGAGATCACCAAACGCTGCACCTCCACATCGACCGCGGAGCCAGCCGTCTTCCTCCTCGCCCCGACTACGTCGCCGCGCACTGGCGAGAACCGGATCTCCGCGATACCGGAGCCCTCACGACCGATGTCATCGACGCGGTCGTCTCGGCGGTGCGCTGCCAGTCGCCGCGCGACGCCATCGCCACACTCGACTCGGCCTGGCATCAGGGATTTCTGCACGGGCCGACCATCGCCGAGGTCTTCCGGCGGCTCCCCGAACGCTATTGCTCGCTGCGTCCGCTCCTCGACCCGCAGTCGGAGGCGGGCTCCGAATCACTCATGCGGCTCCTGCTACGCGCGCTCGGGCATCATGTCGAGGTCCAGGTGGTGATCCCCGGCGTCGGACGCGTCGACCTGCTCGTGGACGGCTGGCTCATCGTCGAGTGCGACAGCAAGGAGTATCACTCCGACTGGACCGTGCGGCGCAAGGACCTGCGTCGCGACCTGGCGGCCGCCCGCCTCGGCTACACCACTGTCCGCCCGCTGGCCGAAGACATCCTGTACGCCCACGACGACATGGTCGCGACGATGCGGGACGTGCTCGCCCACGCTCGTCGGGGCTGAGAGCGCGCGTCCCGAACTCCTCCAATCCGGCGCGGCCGGCGCCTCACGACGGCGTGTCGCGGGGTCAGCTGGAGAAACTGGAGGAGTTCGGGCGACGGTCGGGGGAAGACACGGCGGGCCGGAGCGCCGGAGTTCGCACGGATGGGCCCGCGCCCGGAACTGACGTCGGGTGTTCCGAACTCCTCCAATCCGGGGCGGCCGGTCCCTCGCGGCGGCGTGTCGCGGGGTCAGCTGGGGAAACTGGAGGAGTTCGGACGGCGGGCGCGCGAAGACCCGGAGAACGGAGCCGCCCGTTCGGGCCTGCGCGGTGCGGGAAGGACGCGGGCCCGGGAAAGAGCCGCCCGGGAAAGAGCCGCGGCAGGAAGGAGCCGCGGGCGGGGTCAGGCGGCGAAGCCCTCGCCGATCAGTTCGATGAGCTCTTCGCGCTCCTCGACGGAGAGGAAGGCCCCGGCCGCCGCGTTCAGCTGGAAGGACTCGAGGTCGTCCAGGCCGTACTCGAAGGTCTCGGCGAGCAGCGACAGCTCCCGCGTGAGCGACGTGCGGCTCATCGTCCGGTTGTCGACGTTCACCGTCACGGCGAAGCCCAGCTGGTACAGCAGGTCGAACGGGTGATCCTCGAGCGCGGTCCCCCAGCGCGCGATCGCGCCGGTCTGCAGGTTCGACGACGGCGACAGTTCGAGCGGGATCTCCCGGTCGCGCACCCACCGCGCGACGTCGCCGAACGTCACGAGCACCTCGTCGCCCTGCTGCTGGACGACTTCGAGGTCCTCGGCGATGCGCACGCCGTGCCCGAGTCGCAGCGCGCGCCCGTCGACGAGCGCCGAGCGGATCGAGTCGAGCCCGGCGGCCTCCCCCGCGTGCACGGTGACCGGGAAGAACTCGGATGCCAGATAGTCGAACGCCGCGCGGTGCCGCGACGGCAGGAAGCCGTCCTCCGGACCGGCGATGTCGAAGCCGACGGCCCCGCGACCGCGGAACTCCACGGCGAGCTTCGCGATCTCCAGGGACCGGTCGGTGTGCCGCATCGCGGTGACGAGCTGGCCGACGCGGATGTCCCGACCGGACCGGTCGACGACGTCCTCACCCTCCTCGATCCCCTCCTGGACGGCCTCGACGGCCTCCTCCAGCGACAGCCCACCGGCGAGGTGCTGCTCGGGCGCCCAACGCACCTCTCCGTAGATGACGCCGTCGGCGGCGAGGTCCTCGACGAACTCCTTCGCGACGCGGCGGAGCCCGTCGGCGCTCTGCATGACCGAGGTCGTCAGGTCGAAGGTCTTCAGGTACTCGACGAGCGAGCCGGAGTCGCTCTGATCCTCGAACCAGTCCGCGAGGTCGGCGGCATCGGTCTCGGGAACGTCGAGCCCGGCCGCATCGGCGAGGTCGATGATCGTCTGCGGCCGCAGCGCGCCGTCGAGGTGGTCGTGCAGCGACACCTTCGGAAGCGATCGGATCGAGACGCCGCCGATCTTCGCGTCGCCGTGCTGGTCGATGGCCATGGGTGCTCCTTCGGGTGGAGAGAAAGCTGGAGAGAGAGGGAAGAGAACGAGAGAGAAGCCGCCGGAACCGACAGATCAGGCGGTGATGCGCTCGAGGACGAGGGGGCCGGATGCCGGGGCCTCGGCCCCGATCTCGTACGCGCCCTCGACGGCGTCGAGCGCACGCGCGAACCGCTTCTCATCACCGGCCAGCAGGGTGAACAGCGGCTGACCGGCGGCGACGGCATCGCCGGGCTTCACGTGCAGGTCGATCCCGGCGGCGTGCACGACCGGATCCTGCGCACGGGCGCGCCCGGCGCCGAGGCGCCACGCGGCGACGCCGAACGGCAGAGCATCCATGCGGGTGACGACACCCGAGGAGGCCGCGACGACCGTGTGCGTCTCGCGGGCGACGGGCAGCGCCGCGTCGGGGTCGCCGTCCTGCGCACGGATCATCTCGCGCCAGGCATCCATCGCGCGACCGTCCTGCAGCGCCCGTTCGACGTCGGCGTCGGGCTGACCCGCGAGCGCGAGCATCTCGCGAGCGAGGGCGACCGTGAGCTCCACCACGTCGGCGGGGCCGCCGCCGGCGAGGACCTCCACCGACTCGCGCACCTCGTTCGCGTTGCCGATCGCGAGCCCGAGCGGCGTGTTCATGTCGGTGAGGAGGGCCGTCGTCGCGACACCCGAGTCGGTGCCGAGCGCGACCATCGTGCGGGCGAGTTCGCGCGCCTTGTCGACGTCGCGCATGAACGCCCCCGAGCCGAACTTCACATCGAGGACGAGCGCGTCGGTGCCCTCGGCGATCTTCTTCGACATGATGCTCGAGGCGATGAGCGGGATCGCCTCGACGGTGCCGGTGACGTCGCGCAGCGCGTAGAGCCGTTTGTCGGCGGGGGCGAGCCCCGACCCGGCCGCGCAGATGACGGCGCCGACGCTGCGC
Organism: Microbacteriaceae bacterium PS02067; assembly: GCA_029960085.1. Classification (GTDB taxonomy): domain Bacteria; phylum Actinomycetota; class Actinomycetes; order Actinomycetales; family Microbacteriaceae; genus Microbacterium. The sequence continues at coordinate 4,775 of JASCPG010000041.1, forward strand.
AGCTGCTCGGTCATCTCCTCGTTCGACAGCGCCGCGCGCCACCCCGGGATCGACTCGAGCTTGTCGAGCGTGCCGCCGGTGTGCCCGAGGCCGCGCCCCGACAGCTGCGGAACGGCGACGCCGAAGGATGCCACGAGGGGCGCGAGCGGCAGGGTGATCTTGTCGCCGACGCCGCCCGTGGAGTGCTTGTCGACCGTGCGCTTGCCGAGACCGGCGAAGCTCATCCGCTCGCCGGAGGCGATCATGGCATCCGTCATCACGCGGATCTCATCGCGGGTCATGCCGTTCAGGAGGACCGCCATCGCGAAGGCGGCCATCTGCGAGTCGGCGACGTACTCACGCGTGTAGGCGTCGATCATCCAGCGGAGGGCGTCCTCGGGCACCGCGCCCTTGTCACGCTTCGTGCGGATGATGTCGACGGCGTCGAACGGTTCGGGCGCGGTCATCGTGCGGCCTCCAGGTCGCGAGGGCCGAAGGCATCCGGCAGGACTTCGTCGATCGTGCGGATGCCCGAGACGGTCTCGAGCAGCATGCCCGGCAGCGCGAATTCGTAGAGCAGCTGGCGGCACCGGCCGCACGGCATGATCGTCTCGCCGTCGTTGTTGACGCAGACGAACGCGACGAGGTGACCGCCGCCGGACATGTGCAGGTCGCCCACGAGAGCGCACTCGGCGCACAGGCCCACGCCGTACGACGCGTTCTCGACGTTGCAGCCCGACACGATGCGGCCGTCGCTCACGAGTGCCGCCGCACCGACCCGATACCGGGAGTACGGCGCGTACGCGCGCTGCATGGCCTCGGTCGCGGTGTGGCGGAGTTCATCCCAATCGATGTCCACGGATGTCATCCCTTGATGTAGGGCACGCCGTCGGCGGCGGGCGCGCGAGACTTCCCGACGACGCCCGCGACGACGAAAATCGTCACGAGGTACGGGAGCATGAGCATGAATTCGCTCGGCACGGGCGAGCCGATGACGCTGAGCGTGTTCTGCAGGCTCGACGCGAAGCCGAACAGCAGGGCCGCAAGCGTCGCCTTGATCGGGTCCCACTGACCGAAGATGACGGCCGCGAGGGCGATGAAGCCCGCGCCGGCGGTCATCTCCTTGTTGAAGGCGATGCCGTTGCCGATCGTGAAGACGGTGCCTCCCACGCCGGCGATCGCGCCCGCGAGCAGCACGTTCCAGAAACGCGTCGCGTTGACCTTGATGCCGACGGTGTCCGCGGCCTGCGGGTGCTCGCCGACGGCGCGCAGGCGCAGGCCCCAGCGCGTCTTGAACATCCCGAACCACACGAGGGCGACCGCGATGTACATCAGGTACACGATGATCGTCTGGCGGAACAGCACGGGCCCGATCACGGGGATCTCCGACAGGAGCGGGATCGGCAGCCGGTCGAACCGCGGCGGGGAGTTCAGCGTCGCGGCGTTCGCCTGCAGCACCTGCGAGAACAGGAAGCTCGTGAACCCCGCGACGAGCACGTTGAGCACGACACCGACGATGACCTGGTCGACGAAGTACTTGATCGCGAACGCCGCGAGGATGAACGCGACGAGCATGCCCGCGACGGCGGCCGCGATGAGGCCGATGATGGGCTGCCCCGTGACCGTGGCGACGACGGCGGCGGTGAAGGCGCCGGCGAGCAGCTGACCCTCGATCGCGATGTTGACGACGCCCGCACGCTCGCCGATGACGCCCGCGAGAGCGCCGTAGATGAGCGGGACGGCGAGTCCCAGAGAGCCCGCGAGCAGGCCCGCGACCGGCACCGTCCCGTCGGCGGCGGCCCACGTGAGGAAGCCCGTCACGAGCACGATGATGTAGACCGCGACGATCCACAGCGGCGAGCGGCCGAAGGCGCGCACGAAGTAGGCGGATGCCGCGGCGAGCAGCGCGCACACGATGAGCGCCGCCCACGCGACCGGCATCACGGGGGCGAGGAGTTCCGGCAGCTGCAGGGCGTCGGCACCCGTGGACAGGCGGAAGGTCGTCTCTCCGTGGCGGGGGGCCGCGAGGAGGAGGATCGCGAACAGCACCGCGAAGATGGCCAGCGCGATGGGGGTCTTCCAGCTGCGGATGACCGTGGTCTCGGGCAGCACCGCGCTCGGCGGGGTGGTCACGAGGGCGTCTCCGGTGATGCTCATGCCGACACCTCCTTCGTCTCGGTGCCCGCGTCGACCTTCTGCTTGAGCGCCTTCACGCGCGCCTTCTCGCGCCGGCGGGCGTCGCGTTCGGGCGAGGGCAGGAAGAAGATCGTCCGCACGAGCGGCGGTGCCGCGATGAACAGGACGATGAGCGACTGGACGACGGTCACGATCTCGATCGGGATCTGCTGGCTCGCCTGCATCGCGAACCCGCCCGCCTTGAAGGCGCCGAACAGGATGCCTGCGGCGAACGTGCCCCAGGGCGTCGAGCGTCCGAGGAGGGCGACGGTGATCGCGTCGAACCCGATGCCCGCGTCGATTCCGGCGGTGAAGCCGGTCGTGATCGTCCCGAGGACCTGGTTCACTCCGGCGAGCCCCGCGAGCGCCCCGGCGATGAGCATGCCGTAGACGTACATGTTCTTCACGTCGATGCCCGCGACGCGCGCCGCGTTCGGGTTCTCGCCGACCGCGCGGAACTTGAAGCCGAGGCTCGAGCGGGTGAGGATCCACCACACCACGACCGTCGCCAGGATCACGAGAATGAAGCCGAAGTGCAGGTTGTAGCCGGGCCCCAGGAGATCCGGGAAGACCGCGCTCTCCTTCATCGCCGGCGACTTCGGGTTGCTCGAGCCGGGGGCCTGGAGGAGCCCGGGCGTGCGCAGCATCCACGAGATCAGATAGAACGCGACGTAGTTGAGCATGATCGTGACGATCACCTCGTGCGCGCCGGTGCGGGCCTTGAGGAGGCCCGCGATGCCACCCCACACCGCGCCGCACAGCATGCCGACGAGGAGCGCCAGGATCATGTGGATCGGGAACGGCAGGTCGAACCCGAACGCGATCCAGCCCGCGCCGGCAGCCGCCATCAGCATCTGGCCGCGACCGCCGATGTTGAACATGCCGATGCGGAACGCGAGCGCCACGCCCAGACCCGCCGCGATGAGCGGGGTGGCGAAGGTGAGCGTCTCGGTGAACGGTCGGATGCCGCGGGCGAAGTCGGGCGCCGAGAAGTTGTAGATCGACCCGCGGAACAGCGCCGCGTAGGCACCGCCGACGGAGTTCGCGATCGCGACGATCGTGTCACCGGGGCGTGCGAAGAAGTAGCCGGAGGCCGCCTGCACGTGGGGGTCGGTCGCGGCGATCATGATGCCGCCGACGATGAGGGCGAGCACCACGGCGAGCACGGAGATCAGCCAGTTGCCCTGGGTGATCCGGACGAAGGTGAGGTGCCACTTGGAGGGCGTCTCGTCGGTGAGCGCCGCCCCTCTGCCCCCCTGCCCCTGAGACTGTGGGAGGGTCACGCGGCCACCCCTTCCGTGTCGGGGCTCTCGCCCGCCATCATGAGTCCGAGCTTCTCGCGCGGGGTGTCACCGGGCACGATCCCGACGATCCGGCCGCGATACATGACCATGATGCGGTCGGCGAGCGCCGTCACTTCGTCCAGTTCGGTCGAGACGACGATGACCGGGATGCCGGAGTCGCGCGTCTCGATGATGCGCTTGTGGATGAACTCGATCGAGCCGACATCGACGCCGCGCGTGGGCTGCGCCGCGACGAACACCGTCAGGTCGCGGCTGAGCTCGCGGGCGAGGACGACCTTCTGCTGGTTGCCGCCGGAGAGGCGTCCCACAGGCGTGTCGAGCGAGGGTGCCCGCACGTCGAACTCGCGGAACTTCTCCGCGGCGAAGTCATCGCGGACCTTCCGCTGCACGGTGCCCGCTTTCACGAACGGCGCTCCGTTCGCGCGGTCGAGCATGAGGTTCTCCGCGATCGTGAACTCGCCCACGAGTCCGTCGACCTTGCGGTCCTCGGGGACGAACCCGACGCCCTCGTCGAGGACGCGCCGGATGCTGCGGCCGACGAGTTCCTCGCCGTGCAGCGTGATCGAGCCGCGCACGAGCGGCTGCATGCCGATGAGCGCCTCGGTGAGCTCGGTCTGACCGTTGCCCTGGACGCCCGCGATCGCGAGCACCTCGCCGCCGCGCACCGCGAAGCTGACGTCGTTGACGACGATCTGCCCGCGCGGATCGATGACGTCGAGGTGCTCGACGACGAGCGCCTCCTCGCCGAGCACGGGCGGGTTCTTGTGCACGGTGAGCTCGACGGCGCGCCCGACCATGAGGGAGGCGAGCTCCGTGTTGGAGGACTCCGGGCTCGCCTCGCCGACGACCTTGCCGAGGCGGATGACGGTGATGCGGTCGGCGACTTCGCGGACCTCGCGGAGCTTGTGGGTGATGAAGACGATGGAGGTGCCGGATGCCTTGAGCTGGCGCATGATGCCCATCAGCTCGTCGGTCTCCTGCGGGGTGAGCACGGCGGTCGGCTCGTCGAACACGAGGACCTTCGCGTCGCGCGAGAGCGCCTTGACGATCTCGATGCGCTGCTGGACGCCGACGGGAAGGTCTTCGACGATGGCATCCGGATCGAGGTCGAACCCGAACCGCGCGGAGATCTCGCGCACGCGCTCGCGCGCGGCGGGGAGGTCGAGGATGCCGCCGGCCTTCGTCTGCTCGTGCCCGAGCATGATGTTCTCGGCGACGGTGAACACCGGCACGAGCATGAAGTGCTGGTGCACCATGCCGATCCCGGCGTGCATGGCATCGCCCGGGCCGCGGAAGTTCTGCACGCGGTCGTCGAGCAGGATCTCGCCCTCATCGGCGGTGTACAGCCCATACAGCACGTTCATGAGCGTCGACTTGCCCGCGCCGTTCTCACCGAGGAGACAGTGGATCTCCCCTGGTTCGACCACGAGATCGATGTGGTCGTTGGCGACGAGGGTGCCGAACCGCTTCGTGATGCCACGCAGTTCCAGCTTCATGGACTCGATCCTAGTTAGCGGCGTGCGCAGGACGCACGGTATCCGGGCAGAGGAAAGGCGGGGAGGCCGATCGTGCAACCAGCCTCCCCGCCCGGTGCGGGGATCACTCCGCCAGGTAGGACTTCACCTTGATCGAGCCGTCGATGATGCCGGCCTTGATCTTGTCGAGCTCACCCTGCAGGTCGCCCGAGATCTTGCTCTCGAAGTCGTGGAACGGCGCGAGGCCGACACCGTCGTTCTCGAGCGTGCCGATGAACGGCGTCGCGTCGAACTTGCCCTTGCCGGCCGCGGTGACCGCGTCGTAGACGCCCACGTCGATCTTCTTGCGGATCGAGGTGAGGAGGAGGTCTGCGACCGTCGGGTCGGTCTCGAACACGTCGGCGTCCACACCGACGAGCGCGATCTCACGGCCCGAGCCGCGGATGACCGAAGCGGCCGACTGGTAGATCGGGCCGCCGACGGGCAGCAGCACGTCGACGCCCTGGTCGACGATGCCCTGCGCCGCGTTGATCGCGTCCTGGTTGGCCTCGAAGCCACCGGTGAACACACCGTCGGTGCCGTTCCAGCCGATGACCTGGACGTCGTCCTTCTTCTCCGTGTTCCAGTAGTCGACGCCCTGCTTGAAGCCGTCCATGAAGATCGAGACGGTCGGGAAGTTCATGCCGCCGAACGTGCCGACCTTCTTGGCGGTCGAGTACGACGCCGACGCGTAGCCGGCGAGGAACGCGGCCTGGGCCGTGTCGAAGATGATCGGCTTGATGTTGGGCTCGTCGGTCTTGCCGTCGTGGTCGTTGTCGACCGTGTCGTCGATCGAGAGGTACTCGATGTCAGGGTTGGCCTTGGCGGACTCACCGGTCGCGGACGCGAGTGCGAAGCCGACCGAGATGATGAGCGTGCAGTTCTGGTCGACGAGGCTCTGCAGGTTGGGCGCGAAGTCGGACTCCGAGCTGGACTGCACCTTGACGAAGTCCACGCCGAGCTCCTTCGCGGCCTTCTCCAGGCCTTCGAAGCCGAGCTGGTTGAACGACTTGTCGTCGAAGCCGCCCTGGTCGGAGACCATGCAGGGCTTGAAGCCGTCGACGGCGCCGCCAGCGTTGCCCGAACCGGTCGGGGTCGCCGCAGGCGCCGAACCGCAGCCGGCGAGAGCGATGATGAGACCCGCGGCGGCGGTGATGCCGGCGAGCTTCTTGGTGGTCGAGATGGTCAATGCAGCCTCCACATTGATGGGCCCGCGGATCTCGCGGGGCGCACCAAGAGAGTTTCGCAATGTGACGGGCGATTTGCACGCCGCGCGCGCACGTGCGCGCGAATGGTTACAAAGACGCAATCATCCCGATACACGCCCGCGTGGGAACAGTCGTCAGAGGACGTCGCCGCGGCCGGTGAGCTTCAAGGCATCCACGACGCCCTTCACGCGCTGCGCGTGCTGACTGGTCGTGACCAGGAGCGCGTCGGGGGTGTCGACGACGACGATGTCCTTCACTCCGATGAGGCTGATGACCCGCTTCGTGTGGCTCACGACGATGCCGCTCGCCGCGTCGGAGAGGATGCGCGCGTTCTCCCCGAGGATCGCGAGGTCGTTCTTGCGCCCGCCGGAGTTGAGCTTCGCGAGGCTCGCGAAGTCCCCCACGTCGTCCCAGTCGAAGTGCCCCGGGACGACGGCGAGCCGCCCGCGGGCGGCGGCGGGCTCGGCCACGACGTAGTCGATCGCGATCTTCTCGAGCTTCGGCCAGATCCGGTCGACGGCCGGGCCGCGGAGATCCCGGTCATCCCACGCCGCGGCGAGCTCCGTGAGCCCCGCGTGCAGGGCGGGGTTCGACGCCTCGATCTCGGCGAGGAGCACGTCGGCGCGCGAGATGAACATGCCTGCGTTCCAGAGGTACGCGCGGGATGCCACGTACTCCTCCGCGGTCTCATGGTCGGGCTTCTCGACGAACGCCTCCACGAGGGCGGCCTCGGGCGCGCCCTCGACCGTGAGCATGTCGCCCTTCTTGATGTAGCCGAACCCCACGGCCGGCTCGGTCGGGGTGATCCCGATCGTGCAGACGTAGCCCTGGCGCGCGACGGCGACCGCCTGCTCGACGGCCCAGTGGAACACCGGCAGCACGCGGATGACGTGATCGGCCGCGAAGGAGCCGATGATGACATCCGGCTCGCGCCGGTGGAGGATCGCGGCGGCGAGCCCGATCGCGGCGGCGGAGTCGCGCGGATCGGACTCGAGGATGACGTTCTTGTCGGGGATGTCCGGCAGCTGCTCCTCCACGGCCGCACGGTGCGCACGGCCCGTCACGACGGCGATGCGGTCGTGTCCGGTGAGGGGCTCGAGCCGATCCCACGTGTCGCGCAGCAGGGAGTGGCCGGAGCCGGTGAGGTCGTGGAGGAACTTCGGGGCATCCGCCCGCGACAGCGGCCAGAGGCGGCTTCCGACCCCTCCTGCAGGGATCACGGCGTAGAAGTCATCGATGGTGTGCACCATGCCTCGAGACTACCCGGCGGGTCCGCCCACCCCCGAAAGAAGTGCCCTTCCTTCATTTCTCTCGATATCGAGAGAAGTTAGGGTCGCCTTCGTCGCCCGCGTCTCCCGTCCGACTTAGGATGGACCTGCGTCCCGTGTGCTTCGAGCTGGTCTCCCCGGCGCGACGTGGCGCCGATCACCCAAGGGAGGACGAGCGTGTCTGCACCAGCACGTGTCACACCGTCGGTAGCCCAGACCACGTCCAAGACCCCGCGCGGAACGCTGTACCGCGGCAACGAGGGCATGTGGTCGTGGGTCCTGCACCGCATCACCGGCGTCGCCATCTTCTTCTTCCTGCTCGTGCACGTGCTCGACACCGCGCTCATCCGCCTCTCCCCCGAGGCGTACAACGCGGTCATCGGCACGTACAAGAACCCGATCATGGGCTTCGGCGAGGTGGCCCTCGTCGCCGCGATCGTCTACCACGCCTTCAACGGCCTGCGCATCATCGCTGTGGACCTGTGGCCGTGGGCCACGCGCCACCAGCGCCAGCTGTGGTGGGGGGTGCTGGGCCTGTGGGTCGTCACCGTCGGCGGCTTCGCCGCTCGTCACATCCCGATCGTCTTGTCGAACATCGGAGGGGGTCACTGATGTCCACCGACACGCTCGCCGCACCTCGCTCACCGCGCACCCCGGACGGCGCCGTCCGCAAGAGAGGCGCCAACCTCGAGAAGTGGGGCTGGCTGTACATGCGCATCTCGGGCGTCGTGCTCGTGGTGCTCATCTTCGGCCACCTGTTCGTCAACCTCATGCTCGGCGATGGAATCCACGGCATCGACTTCGCGTTCGTCGCCGGCAAGTTCGCGAGCCCGTTCTGGCAGTGGTGGGACGTGCTCATGCTGTGGCTCGCGCTCATCCACGGCGCGAACGGCATGCGCACGATCGTCAACGACTACATCACGGGCGCGACCACCCGGAAGGTGCTCGTCTGGGCCCTGTGGCTCGCCGCCGGTTTCCTGATCCTCCTCGGCACGCTCGTCGTCTTCACGTTCGACCCGTGCCTCGGCGTCGAGAACTCGACGACCGACTGGCTCATCCAGCAGTGCGCGGCACGCTAAGACGAAGAAGAAGACAAGGCATCCCCACGTGAGCACTCAGCACCCCGAAGCCGTCCTCAAGGACGGCGTCTACTACCACGAGTTCGACATCGTCATCGTCGGCGCGGGCGGCGCGGGCATGCGCGCCGCGATCGAAGCGGGCCCGGGCGCCCGGACGGCCGTCATCACGAAGCTCTACCCGACGCGCTCGCACACGGGCGCCGCGCAGGGCGGCATGGCCGCCGCGCTCGCCAACGTCGAAGAGGACTCGTGGGAGTGGCACACCTTCGACACCGTCAAGGGCGGCGACTACCTCGTCGACCAGGATGCCGCGGAGATCCTCGCCAAGGAGGCGATCGACGCCGTCATCGACCTCGAGAACATGGGGCTGCCGTTCAACCGCACCCCCGAGGGCAAGATCGACCAGCGCCGCTTCGGCGGGCACACCGCCGACCACGGCAAGACCCCCGTGCGCCGCGCGTGCTACGCCGCCGACCGCACGGGCCACATGATCCTGCAGACGCTCTTCCAGAACTGCGTCAAGCTCGGCATCAACTTCTTCAACGAGTACTACGCGCTCGACCTCATCACGGTGAAGGATGCCGACGGCGCGACCCAGGTCGCGGGCGTCGTGGCGTACGAGCTCGCCACCGGCGACCTGCACGTCTTCCACTCCAAGGCCGTGATCTTCGCGACCGGCGGCTTCGGCAAGATCTACAAGACCACCTCCAACGCGCACACGCTCACGGGCGACGGCGTCGGCATCGTGTGGCGCAAGGGTCTGCCGCTCGAGGACATCGAGTTCTTCCAGTTCCACCCGACCGGCCTCGCCGGCCTCGGCATCCTTCTCACGGAGGGCGCCCGCGGTGAGGGCGCGATCCTCCGCAACGCCTCGGGCGAGCGCTTCATGGAGCGCTACGCGCCGACGATCAAGGACCTCGCCCCGCGCGACATCGTCGCGCGCTGCATGGTCAAGGAGGTCCTCGAGGGCCGCGGCGCCGGCCCCCACAAGGACTACGTCTACCTCGACTGCACGCACCTCGGCGCGGAGGTCCTCGAGACGAAGCTCCCCGACATCACGGAGTTCGCGCGCACGTACCTGGGCGTCGACCCCGTGACCGAGCCCGTGCCGGTCATGCCGACGGCGCACTACGCGATGGGCGGCATCCCCACCAACAACAACGGCGAGGTGCTCGCCGACAACACGACGATCGTGCCGGGCCTGTACGCCGCCGGCGAGTGCGCGTGCGTGTCGGTGCACGGCGCCAATCGCCTCGGCACCAACTCGCTCCTCGACATCAACGTCTTCGGCAAGCGGTCGGGCCGGAACGCCGTCGAGTACGTCAAGACGGCCGAGTTCGTGCCGCTGCCGGAGAACCCCGCCGCCGCCGTCCGCGACATGCTCGAAGGGCTGCGGAACAACCAGGGCACCGAGCGGGTCGCGGTCCTGCGCAAGAAGCTGCAGGACGAGATGGATGCCAACGCCCAGGTCTTCCGCACCGAGGACACCCTGACGAACGTCATGGGCACGATCCACGACCTCCGCCAGCGCTACAAGAACGTGCACGTCGATGACAAGGGCAAGCGGTTCAACACCGACCTGCTCGAAGCCGTCGAGCTCGGGTTCCTCTTGGATCTCGCCGAGATCGTCGCGTACGCCGCCCGCAACCGCAAGGAGAGCCGCGGCGGCCACATGCGCGAGGACTACCCCGACCGTGACGACGCACAGTACATGCAGCACACGATGGCGTACCTCACGGGCGACCCGCACTCCCCCGACCCCGAGGACCACATCAAGCTCGACTGGAAGCCCGTCGTCTTCACGAAGAACGAGGCCGGCGAGCTCAACTACCCGCCGATGGAGAGGAAGTACTGATGACCCTCGTCGCAGAAGAGACCACGGTCGCCGGCGACTCCGGCATCCAGTCCTACCTCGTCACGTTCAACATCCGCCGCTTCGACCCCGAGGTCGACGCGGAGCCGCGCTGGGTCGACTACGACGTCGAGCTGTACCCCACCGACCGGGTGCTCGACGCACTCCACAAGATCAAGTGGGAGGTCGACGGGTCGCTGACGTTCCGCCGCTCGTGCGCCCACGGCATCTGCGGGTCGGATGCCATGCGCATCAACGGGCGGAACCGCCTCGCCTGCAAGACGCTCATCAAAGACCTCGACATCTCGAAGCCGATCTACGTCGAGGCGATCAAGGGCCTGCCGCTGGAGAAGGACCTCGTCGTCGACATGGAGCCGTTCTTCGCGTCGTACCGCGAGGTGCAGCCGTTCCTCATCGCGAACTCCAAGCCGGAGCCCGGCAAGGAGCGCATCCAGTCGATCGCCGACCGCGAGATCTTCGACGACACCACGAAGTGCATCCTCTGCGCCGCGTGCACCTCGTCGTGCCCCGTGTTCTGGACCGACGGCCAGTACTTCGGACCCGCCGCCATCGTCAACGCGCACCGCTTCATCTTCGACTCGCGCGACGACGCGGCGACCACGCGCCTGGACATCCTCAACGACAAGGAGGGCGTGTGGCGCTGCCGCACGACCTTCAACTGCACCGAGGCGTGCCCCCGCGGCATCGAGGTCACGAAGGCGATCGCCGAGGTCAAGCAGGCGATCCTCCGCCACTGACCCGGACCGGCGGGCGGCCTGATTCGACGGCTCCCGCTCTCGATAGTCTGATCCAGTGAGCGATCCCGACGAGGCATCCGCGCGTCTTCGCGCACGCTGGGAGGACTCCGCCCTGCGCGAGCGCCTCGATGAGCCCATCGAGCGCGCCACGGCGATCACCCGCAAGACCCTGGCCTGGTTCCCGGTGCGGGTGTGGCGGCACTTCCTGCAGAACAACGGGTTCCTCCTCGCCGCGGCGATCAGCTACCAGTCGCTGTTCGCGATCTTCGCCGTCATCTACACGGCGTTCGCGATCGTCGGCCTCTGGATGGGTGGCAGCGCGGATGCCATCGACGCCCTCGTGCGGATCATCAACTCCTACATCCCCGGCCTCATCGGGGGCTCCGAAGGGGCCGGTCTCGTCAGTCGCGACGACGTCGCCGAGATCGCGCACGCCTCCAGCGGCGCGCTCGTGCTGACCGGTGCGGTCGCGTTCGTCACGGCCCTGTGGACCGCGATCGGCTTCGTCACCTTCACGCGCCGCGCCGTGCGCGACATCTTCGGGCTGCCGTTCGACGCACGCAACTACCTCATCCTCAAAGCACGCGACTTCCTCGCCGCCGTGGCGTTCGGCCTCGCCCTCGTGCTCGGTGCGCTTCTCGCCTGGGTCGCGACCGGCTTCGTCGAGCTGCTCTTCGAGATGTTCGGCTGGGAGGGCTACTCCGGTTGGCTGTGGGTCACGGGTCGCATCGCCTCGATCGTCGTCGCATTCGCGATCAACGCCGCCGCCCTCGGCTCGCTCATCCGCTTCCTCACCGGCACGACGCTGCGCTGGCGCTACATCCTCCCCGGCGCGGCCCTCGGCGGCGGCGCCCTCGTCGTCCTGCAGCTGGGCGCGGGCGTCCTGCTCTACTACACGCCCACGAACCCCCTCCTCGCGACGTTCTCGGTGATCATCGGCTTCCTCCTCTGGTTCCGCCTCGTGGGCATCGTGATCCTCGTGGCTTCGTCGTGGGTCGCGCTCACGGCGAAGGATGCCGACGTCCCCATCGTCGAACCCACCGTGCAGGAGCGGCGCCGGCGCGAGCAGGAGGCACTCCTGCTCGCCGCGCAGGTGCGGGTGCGCGACGCGCACATCGCGCGGGCGGATGCCGCGTGGTGGGCGCGCCCGGCGGCGAGTCTCGCGGTCCGCCGCGCCGAGGACGAGCTCGCCCGCGTGCAGGCATCGGGCCTCGCGCAAGACGGCCCGGACGGCCACGCCTCGCCCGGGCGTGGTCACGGCCGGAGGGGTGTCGGAGCCACTGGTTAGGCTGATCGGGTGCCCTCCCCCGCGTCCCATCTGAGAATCGCCTCCGTCAACGTCAACGGGATCCGCGCCGCCGCCCGCAAGGGTATGCACGCGTGGCTCGATGCCGCCGACGTCGACGTGCTGACCCTGCAGGAGGTCCGCGCCGACGCCGCAGACCTCGCCGCCGCCCTGCCCGGCTGGCACATCGTCGGAGACGAAGCGCTCGCGAAGGGGCGCGCGGGCGTCGCGATCGCCGCGCGCTCCCCGCTCGACATCTGGCGGATCGAGCTCGGCGACGAGACGCTCGACTCGCGCGGCCGGTGGGTCGAGGCCGACATCGACATCTCCGGAACCCCGCTCACGGTCGTGAGCGCGTACGTGTACACCGGTGAGGACGGCACTCCCAAGCAGGACGCCAAGTATGCGTTCCTCGACGCGATGACGGCGCGGATGCCGCAGCTCGGAGCCCACGCGCTCATCACCGGCGACCTCAACGTGGGCCACCGCGAGCTCGACATCCGCAACTGGAAGGGCAACGTCAAGAAGGCGGGATTCCTCCCCCGCGAGCGCGCGTATTTCGACCGATTCACGGGGCCGGCCGGGGCGGAGGTCGTCGGTGTCGACGGCTCGGTCGGCACGGGTCTCGGCTGGGTCGACGTCGGACGACGCTTCGCGGGCGAGGTCGACGGCCCCTACACGTGGTGGTCGAACCGCGGCAAGGCGTTCGACACCGACACCGGGTGGCGCATCGACTACCACCTCGCGACGCCGGCCCTCGCCGAGCGGGTCACCGACTACAGGGTCGTCCGCGCCCCCTCGTGGGACACACGGTGGAGCGATCACGCCCCCGTCGTCGCCGACTACGCGCTGTGAACGCAGGCGTCGGCGTGCGTCCGGCGGCCGTGGCATCCGCTCCTAGACTGGAGAGATGAGCAAGTCACGCCTGTACTCCGGAATGCAGCCGTCCGCCGACTCCCTCCAGGTCGGCAACTACATCGGTGCGCTTCTGCAGTGGCGTGACCTGCAGGATGCCTACGACGCGTTCTTCTCCGTCGTCGACCTCCACGCCCTCACCCAGCCGAACGACCCGGCGGAGCTGCGTGAGAAGACCCGGCGCACCGCGGCGCAGTACATCGCGGCGGGCATCGAACCGTCGAAGTCGACACTGTACGTGCAGTCGCACGTGCGCGCGCACGCGGAGCTCGCGTGGATCCTGTCGACCATCACCGGGTTCGGCGAGGCGAGCCGGATGACCCAGTTCAAGGACAAGTCGGCCCGGTACGGCACCGACGCGACCAACGTAGGCCTGTTCACGTACCCGGTGCTGATGGCGGCGGACATCCTGCTGTACCAGACGGACATCGTCCCGGTCGGCGACGACCAGAAGCAGCACGTCGAGCTCACGCGCGACCTCGCGGAGCGGTTCAACTCGCGCTACGGCACGGCGTTCACCGTGCCGATGGCGACGATCCAGCAGGACACCGCCCGGATCTACGACCTGCAGAACCCGACGGCGAAGATGTCGAAGTCCGCCGAATCGGACGCGGGTGTGCTGTGGCTGCTCGATGACCCGGCGGTCTCGGCGAAGAAGATCATGCGTGCCGTCACGGACAACGACGGTTCGGTCCGCTACGACCGGGAGTCCAAGCCGGGCGTCTCGAACCTGCTGACGATCTATGCCGCGCTGACGGGTCGGCAGGTGCCCTCGATCGAGGACGAGTACGCCGGCCGCGGCTATGGCGACTTCAAGAAGGGGCTCGCCGAGGTCGTGGTGGCGGAGTTCGGTCCCGTCCGCGAGCGGGCGCTGGAGCTCCTGGCCGACCCCGCGGAGCTCGACCGGGTCCTGGCATCCAACGCCGACCGCGCCGCCGAGGTCGCCGACGCGACCCTCGCCGACGTGTACGACAAGGTCGGCCTCCTCCGCCGCCGCTGAGCTCTGTTTGTCCCGTTCTCAGGACCTGAGCCGCTGCTCGCATGAGATCGCGGCCGAATCTGCTCCGATCGCGCGCGCCGTCCTGAGAACGGTACGCGCGCCTGGAGGCGGGCCCAGGCCCTCAGCCTCGCGGGCGTGAAGACAGCACGGCGCGTAGCGCCGTGAGCACGGCATCCGGCTGGTACAGGATCATCGCGGCCGTGATCCGGAGCGTGCAGTATCCCCTCGCCGCCAATGCCAGGTCGCGCTCGCGGTCTCGTACCTGCTGTCGCCAGTCGGAATGGAACTCGCGGCTGTCGCACTCGACCACGAGCCATCCGTCCAGCAGGAGATCGACCCGGCCGATGCCCTCGAAGACCACCTGGATTCGAATCTCGCACCCGAGCGATCTCGCGATGAGACGGACCAGCGTCTCGGTGCCCGACTCCGCGCGGGCATCCACCAGCGGCTCGAGCGGAGCGTAACGCGCAGGCAGGGCGGCGAACACCTCGCTCACCTGCCCGGGCGTCAGCAGCCGCTTGTTGAGCAAGCTGTCGAGTGTCGCGACGGCCGCTCGAGGCGGCTGACACCGCACCGCGTGAACGGCCGCATCGACGAGCGAGACCACGCTGGATGCGCCGACGCCTTCGCACAGAGGCAACCAGTGCAGCACGGTGTCGCTGCCAGAGGTCCGATCCCGCGGCTTCCGCCGATCCGAGGCGTCGCGCAGCCGGGCACTGTTCGGATGCACATGCACATGCAATCGCCGGTTCTCGAGGACGAAGACTCCCATGGCCGCGAGAAGGGAAAGACAGGTCAGCCGGCCGCCCACACGAACGGCCCGCACGATCGCATCGTCCGTGCCGCCAGGCAGATAACAGTCCCGTCTCACATGCAGCAGGATGCCCGTGCGCACGGCGGCCTGAATCGATCGGCGGGTGTAACCGGCATGGATCAGATCGGCGCGACTGAGCAGCATGGTCATCCCGGGAGTGTGCCCTTTGCCGCGAACGCCCGAGGCCGAATCGGCCGGTTATGGGGACAACGCGCCGTGCGCAGGCCCTGGGGAGGACGCCTTCACGACGCCCAGGGGGATGCTGTACCGAGCTCAGGACCCACACGGGCGCAAGTCCGACACGATGGCGGGGTTCCGCGCCGACCGGGGAGCCCGCCCGACAGCTGTCCTGAGAACGGTACCGCCCACCCGCGACCCGGACGCGCGACGCCGGACGGGCAGCCCGGACGGCCGGGGCCCCGATAGTGTCGGAGCATGGACACGGTGACCCTGCGCACGGCGCGGCTCGAGCTCTCGCCGCCGCGCGAGGGTGACGCGGATGCCATCTTCGCGGCCTGTCAGGACGAGCGACTCCAGCGGTACACGACCGTGCCATCGCCCTACACCCGCGAGCACGCAGAAGGCTTCATCGAGAAGTCGCGCGGCTGGTGGGAGTCGGGCTCCGAGGCGACGTGGGCGATCCGTGACGGCGACACCCTCGTCGGCATGATCGGGCTGCACCGGCTGGGCGACGGCGCCGGCGAAATCGGCTACTGGATGGCGGCTCCGGCGCGCGGACGGGGCCTCCTCACCGAGGCGGCCCACGCCGTCATCGACTGGGGCTTCTCGCCCGACGGCCTGGCGCTGAAGCGCATCGAGTGGCGCGCCGTGGTGGGGAACACCGCCTCAGCCCGCGCCGCACGCACGCTGGGATTCCGTTTCGAGGGGACGCTCCGCCAGGCCCTCGCCAACGGCGCGGGAGTCCGCGACGACGGATGGATCGCGGGCCTCCTGCCGTCCGACGACCGTACCGCGCAGCACTGGCCGCCGCTCGAGATCTGACCCCGCCCGCGCGTCGGCGCACCGTGGCAGGATGGCCGCATGCCCGAGATGCCCGAGGTGCAGGGGCTCGTCGACTTCCTCCGGGAGCGCGCGACGGGTCTGCGGATCACCCGCGCCACGATCGCGAACATCGCCGCGCTGAAGACCTACGATCCGCCGCTCGAGGCGCTGAAGGATGCCACGGTGACGGGCGCCTTCCGCCGCGGCAAGTTCGTCGACCTGTCCACCGACGGGGGCCCGCACCTCGTGTTCCACCTCGCAAAGGCCGGATGGCTGCGCTGGTACGAGCAGCTGCCGACGACGGTCATCCGCCCCGGGAAGACCCCGATCGCCCTCCGCATCGCGTTCGACGACGGGTCCGGCTTCGATCTCACCGAAGCAGGCACCAAGAAGTCGCTCGCCGTCTCCGTGGTCCGCTCGCCGGAAGACGTCCCCGGCATCGCCCGGCTCGGGCCCGATCCGCTCGATCCGGCATTCGGCCGTGACGAGTTCGCGGAGCTCCTCGCGGGGCGGCGCACCCAGATCAAGGGCGTCCTCCGCGACCAGTCGATCATCGCGGGCGTCGGCAACGCCTACTCCGACGAGATCCTCCACGCGGCGAAAATGTCGCCGTACGCGCTCGCCGCGACCCTCAGCGACACCGACATCACCCGGTTGTACGACGCGATGCGTGCGACGCTCACGGATGCCGTGACCCAGGCATCCGGGAGACCTCCGGCGGAGCTGAAGGATGCCAAGCGGCGCGGCATGGCCGTCCACGGTCGACGCGGCGAGGCGTGCCCCGTCTGCGGTGACGAGGTGCGGAGTGTGTTCTTCGCCGACAACTCGCTCGAGTACTGCCCCACCTGTCAGACCGGTGGCAAGATCCTCGCCGACCGCCGGCTCAGCCGCCTGCTGAAGTAGCGCGGCCGCCAGAGCCCGCGGCC
Organism: Microbacteriaceae bacterium PS02067; assembly: GCA_029960085.1. Lineage (GTDB taxonomy): Bacteria > Actinomycetota > Actinomycetes > Actinomycetales > Microbacteriaceae > Microbacterium. The sequence continues at coordinate 21,854 of JASCPG010000041.1, forward strand.
TCGCCCGAACCCGAGGCGGCGACGACTCGCAGCAGCAAGAGGAACTCCCGATGACGCCCCATGTCGGGAATGAACCCGGCGTCGGCGCGTTCACTAGACTGAGAGCAGAACAACGTGCTCCGGGGTCGGTGTGAATCCGAACCGGCGGTGACAGTCCGCGAGCCCGCTCCGTCCGCAAGACGGCGAGGGTTGATCCGGTGGAAATCCGGGACCGACGGTGATGCGCCTCTCTTGCAGAGGTCGCTAGTCCGGATGGGAGGCAGCACGGCGACGCTGGGTCTTCGCACCGAGCGCCGCCCGCGATACCTGTCGCGCCCGGGGCCTCACCGAAGGACGACGGATGACGGCGACAGACCGCGAACGCGACGCGATGGCCCGCGCGCTGGTGCTCGCACAGAACGGCCCACGCGGCGTGAACCCGCAGGTCGGCGCGGTGATCCTCTCCGCCGCAGGCGACGTGCTGGCTGAAGGCTGGCATCGGGGCGCGGGCACCGCCCACGCCGAAGTCGACGCCCTGTCGCACCTCGCGCCCGGCGCGGCACGCGGCGCAACCGCCGTCGTGACGCTCGAGCCGTGCAACCACACCGGCCGCACAGGCCCCTGCGCGCAGGCCCTCATCGATGCCGGCGTAGCGCGCGTCGTCTACGCGATCGACGACCCGGGCGCCCAGTCGGGCGGCGGTGCGGAGCACCTCCGGAATGCGGGAGTCGAGGTGGAGAGCGGTGTCCTCGCGGAGGATGCGACGGCGCTCCTCGACTCGTGGCTCACGGTGCAGCGGCTCGGCCGCCCCTTCGTCACGGTCAAGTGGGCGCAGTCGCTCGACGGCCGCGCCGCGGCATCCGACGGCACGAGCCAGTGGATCACGGGGCCCGCCGCGCGCGCCGACGTGCATCGCCGACGTAGCGAAGCGGATGCCATCATCGTCGGCATCGGGACGGTCCTCGCCGACGACCCCGCGCTCACCGCGCGGAAGCCCGACGGCTCGCTGTACGAACATCAGCCGCGCCCCGTCGTCCTCGGGCAGCGGTCCGTGCCCGACGGCGCCGCCGTCAGGCGCCACCCCCTCCCGCTCCTCCACCGCGACGGCGAGAACCTGGGCGGCGAGAGTCCGAACGAGCCGTCTCTCATGACGCAGCTGCGCGATGAGGGCATTCATCGCGTCTTCGTCGAGGGCGGACCCACGATCGCGAGCGCGTTCCTGCGCGCCGGGCTCGCCGACGAACTCCTCGTCTACGTCGCGCCGACACTCCTCGGCTACGGTCCGGGCGACGCCGACCACCCCGCGCTGCGGAGCCTCGGCGTCGAGACGATCACGCAGCAGCGGCGGCTCGAGATCCGCACGCTCGACCGGCTCGGCGACGACCTCCTGATCGTCGCCCACCCCGTCACGAAGGAAGGTGCCTGATGTTCACCGGAATCATCGAAGAGCAAGGCCGGGTCACGGCTGTCGAGCCCTCCGGCGACGGCGTGCGGCTCACGGTCCAGGGGCCGCTCGCGGTATCGGATGCCGCCCAAGGCGACTCGATCGCGGTGTCGGGCGTGTGCCTCACGGTCGTCGACCAGGGCGCGGACTGGTTCACCGCCGACGTCATGCGGCAGACCCTCGACATGACGAGCCTCGCGGGCGTGGCCCCGGGCAGGGCCGTCAACCTCGAGCGCGCGCTCGCGACGCACACGCGCCTCGGCGGTCACATCGTCCAGGGACACGTCGACGGCACGGGCACCGTGCTCGAGGTGCGTCCGGGCGCGCAGTGGCGCGTGCTGCGCATCTCGCTCCCCGCAGACCTCGCGCCCCTCGTCGTGGACAAGGGCTCGATCACGGTCGACGGCGTCTCACTGACCGTCAGCGCGGTCTCCCCCGCCCCGTCGGCGACGTCCACCGAGACCGCCACCTCAGCCGACGACCAGTGGTTCGAGGTCTCGCTCATCCCCGAGACCCTCGAGGTCACGACGCTCGGCGAGCGTGCGGCGGGCGACCTCGTCAACCTCGAAACCGACATCCTCGCGCGCCACGTGCAGCGCCTCCTCGCCTTCACCCGACCGACCGACACCGAAGGAGGCTCCCGATGAGCCTTTCCCCCATCCCCGAGGCCCTCGACGCGCTCCGCGCCGGCCGGCCCGTCATCGTCGCCGACGATGAGAACCGCGAGAACGAGGGCGACATCATCCTGTCGGCCGAGCTCGCGACCCCCGAGTGGCTCGCGTGGACGATCCGCTGGTCGAGCGGATTCCTCTGCGCCCCCATGCCCGCCGAATGGGCCGACCGACTCGACCTGCCGCCCATGGTGGCCGTGAACGAAGACAGCCGCGGCACCGCGTACACGGTGAGCGTGGATGCCGCGGACCGCGTCTCGACCGGGATCAGCGCGACCGACCGGTCGCACACCCTCAACGTGCTCGCCGACCCGGCATCCACGCCGTCCTCGGTCATCCGTCCGGGGCACATCCTGCCGCTTCGCGCCGTCGACGGCGGAGTCCGCGAACGCGCCGGCCACACCGAGGCGGGCGTCGAGCTCATGAAGCTCGCGGGCCTCCAGCCCGTCGCCGCGATCGGCGAGGTCGTCGCCGAGGACGGGTCGATGATGCGCCTGCCGGGTCTTTTGGAGATGGGCGCGCGCGAGAACGTCCCCGTCATCACGATCGAGCAGCTCATCGCGTACCTCGACGACGCGGAGACCCCGGCGCCGGCGGTCGACCACGCACCGAGACGGCGCGTGAGCCTGCGTGCCGAGGCGAACGTCCCGACGTCCCACGGCGAGTTCCGTTTCCTCGCGTACAAGGACCGCGTCACGGGCACCGACCACATCGCGGTCGTGTCGGGCGATCTCACCGACGAGGCCCCGCTCGTCCGCGTGCACTCCGAGTGCCTCACGGGCGAGGCCTTCGGGTCGCTCAAGTGCGAGTGCGGACCGCAACTGGATGCCGCGCTCGACGCGATCGAACAGGACGGCGGCGTCGTCATCTACATGCGCGGCCACGAGGGGCGCGGCATCGGGCTCATCAACAAGCTGCGCGCGTACAGCCTGCAGGAGCGGGGCCTCGACACGGTCGACGCGAACCTGGCGCTCGGCCTCCCGGCGGATGCCCGGGACTATGCCGCCGCCGGTGGCATCCTCGCCGACCTCGGCGTCGAGAAGATCCGCCTGCTGACGAACAACTCCGACAAGGTCAACCAGCTGCGCGAACTCGGCCTCGACATCGTCGAGCAGGTTCCGCTGCTCGTCGGGGTCGGCGCGAACAACCACCAGTACCTCGCCACCAAGCGCGACCGCATGGGGCACATCATCGGCGCCGACGAACTCGACGCCGCACTCGCACACAGCCTGGAGGGCACCGAATGAGCGGCCACGGAGTACCCGAGATCGAACCGGTCGACGCTGCGGGGCTCCGCGTCGTCGTCATCGCGGGCACCTGGCACGACGTCATCACCGACGGTCTCATCGCGGGCGCGGAGCGCGTGCTCGCGGGCTCCGGTGCATCGTGGCGGACGGTCCGCGTGCCCGGATCGTTCGAGCTGCCGATCGCGGCGAAGGCGGCGCTGGATGCCGGCGCAGACGCTGTCGTCGCACTCGGGGTGATCATCCGGGGCGGCACACCGCACTTCGAGTTCGTCTCGTCCGCCGCGACCGACGGGCTGACGCGGGTGGCGCTGGATGCCGGAAAGCCGGTCGGCTTCGGCGTGCTCACCCTCGACGACGAGCAGCAGGGCATCGATCGGGCGGGGCTTCCGGGCTCGAAGGAGGACAAGGGCGCCGAGGCGGCCGATGCGGCCCTCCGCACGGCGCTGCTCCTGCGCGACCTGCGCGGCTGAGCCGCCGCCTCCGGAGGCGGCGGCGGGGCAGGCGACACCCGCGCCGCCACCTTCAGGTACTCTGAGGGTATGGAGATCCTGCGTCACGCCGTCGTCCTCGTCCACCTCGTCGGGTTCGCCGTGCTCTTCGGCGCCTGGGTCGTGGAGGCCGTCGGGCAGCGCCGGATCACGCGGCTCATGACGTGGGGCATGGTGATCGCCGCGGTCGCCGGCCTCGCCCTCGCCGCCCCGTGGCCCGCGGACTTCACACCGAACTACACGAAGCTCGGCGTGAAGCTCGTCGTCCTGCTCGCGATCGGCGCTCTGCTCGGCATCGGCACCGGTCGCCAGCGCAAGACCGGCACGGTCGCCCCCGCTCTCTTCTGGCTCGTCGGCATCCTCACGCTCACGAACGCCGCGCTCGCCGTCCTCTGGCGCTGATCCGCGGAGCGGACACGCTGGCCGCCTCTCGCGCTGAACGGCGGGGCACCGCAATCGCCGTCCGCTAGCGCTGATCCGCGGAGCGCGACGCTCACCGCGCTCTGGCACTGATCCACGAGCGACGCGCTGGTGCAGCCGCGCCCGCGCCGCGATCACGTTCCGTCGATCGCAATGTCGGACCCCCTCTCTACTATCGTAGATATGTTCGATAGTGAGGTGGTTCCGGCCAGCGACGGTGACGTGTCCGTGCTGGCAGAGATCGTCGCGGGTATCGAGGGCGTGGATGTCGCGCTGCGGGCGGCGGAAGTCGCGCAGACGCGACTGTTCGCGCGCGCCGGGCGGTTCGCGGCGACGCAGGGGGCCAGGTCGCGGGAATCGGTGCGGGTACAGGAGATGGCGTTGCGGTCGATCGCGGCGGAACTGGGCGGGGTGCTGCGCATCACCGACCGCACGGTGCAGCGGCGTATCGATGAGGCGCTCACGATCGTGGAGGACTACCCCCGGGCGCTCACCGCGTGGGAGGAGGGGCGCATCACGCGCGGCCACGTGCGGGTGATCGTGGATGCCGGCGCATGCGTTCCTCCCGCGCGTCGGGCGGAGTTCGAGGATGCCGCGATCGCCCGCTCCGAGAGGGACACCCCCAACCGGGTGAGGCCCGGGATCGAGATCGTCGCCGAACGGCTCGCGGAACGTTCCTTCACAGACCGTCACCAGGACGCCGCGGCCCGTCGGGCCGTCCGCGTGGTGCCGGGGCGGGATGGGATGTGCGATGTCGTCGCGACGGTCCCGACAGTGATCGGTGACGGGATCCTCGACCGCCTCACGCGGCAGGCTCACACGATCATCGATGCCCGCGACCCCGGCGATGACGACACCCGACGCGTCGACGAGGTCCGCGCCGACGTGTTCAGCGACCTGCTCCTCACAGGTGCCCCCTCCCTCGACCCCACCACCAGCGGCGACGGGCCCGGCGCACTCGGCGCGATCCGCGCGCAGGTGCAGGTGATCGTCCCCGCCCTCACCCTCCTCGGCGCAGACGACGCACCCGCCGACCTCGTCGGCCGCTCCCCGATCGACGCGGACACCGCCCGCACCCTCGCCGCCCGTGCACCCTCCTGGGCGCGCGTGCTGACCGACCCGGTTGAGGGCACCGTCCTCGCCGTCGACCGCTACCGCACCCCCTGGCCCCAACGCCGCTACCTCCGCGCCCGCGACCAGCACTGCCGCTTCCCCGGCTGCCGCCACGCCGCGATCCGCTGCGAAATCGACCACACCATCGACCACGCCCAAGGCGGACCCACCGCCCTCTGGAATCTCGCGCACCTCTGTCAACGCCACCACTCCATGAAGCAGTTCACACCATGGAGAGTCCGACAACACCCCGGTGGGATCCTCGAATGGACCTCCCCCACCGGACGCACCTACCGCGAAGACACCCCCACACCACCCGTCCACTTCACACCGATGGGACCGGTGAATCCACCCCCGGGTGAGAACCCGCCATTCTGATGGGCTGACCGCGCCACGGCGCCGACACGCAGATAGCACGCCGTGGTGCTGGGGTGCGGCGATACCGGGGGCGGCAATACCGGAGCGGCGATACCGGGGGCGGCGATACCGGGGCGCAGCGATGCTGGGGTGCGGCGCCGCGTGTCGTGACCTGACGACCCTGCCGCGCGGAACCCCTACCACCCAGGACGCGCGTATGATCGTCCTTTGTGCGCCGCGATCCTGCCGGCGCCTCCGGTGCCCCCACCGTCGCGGCGCCCGCCGCAACACCCCTGCCTCGGACGCCCGCCACCGGCCCGTCCCATAAGGACCCTCCGTCTTCACGTTCGACAGGTCCTTCACGCATGTCCGCTGCATCCGCGACCACCCCGGCCGCGCCCCCGCTCAATCCCCGCTCGCGCGTCATCACCGCGAGCCTCGTCGGCACGACGATCGAGTTCTACGACTTCTACGTCTACGCGACCGCCGCCGTCCTCGTCTTCCCGACCCTCTTCTTCCCGACCGGCGACGACACGACCGCGCTCCTCCTGTCGTTCAGCATCTTCGGCGCCGCCATGGTCGCGCGACCGATCGGCGCAGTGGTGTTCGGCCACTTCGGCGACCGCTTCGGCCGCAAGGCGACCCTGGTGGCATCCCTCCTGACGATGGGCATCGCGACGTTCCTCATCGGATGCCTCCCGACGTACCAGAACATCGGCTGGTCCGCGGCGCTCCTCCTCCTGCTGCTGCGCCTGTTCCAGGGCTTCGCGCTCGGCGGCGAGTGGTCCGGCGCCGCCCTGGTCGCCACCGAGAACGCCCCCGCCGGCAAGCGCGCCTGGTACGGCACCTTCCCGCAGCTGGGCGCACCGATCGGGTTCATCATCGCGAACACGATCTTCCTCATCATCAACTTCGCGCTCCCCCACCCCGACGGCACCGCGCAGCGCTCCGAGGAGTTCCTCGCCTGGGGCTGGCGCGTGCCGTTCCTCTTCTCGGCCGTCATGGTCATCATCGGCCTGTGGGTGCGCCTCAAGCTCGTCGAGTCGGAGACCTTCACGAAGGCGGAGCAGAAGGGCGCCCTGCGCAAGTTCCCGCTGGGCGAAGTCATCCGTTCGAACTGGAAGAACCTCATCCTCGGCACGTTCATCATGCTCGCGACGTACGTGCTCTTCTACCTCATGACGAGCTTCACCCTCGCCTACGGCACGAAGCCCGCGGATGCCCCCGTGCCCGGCCTCGGGTTCGGCTACACCGACTTCGTGATCATGCAGATCATCGGCGTGGTCTTCTTCGGCATCTTCACGCTCCTGTCCGGGCCGGTCGCCGACGCCGTCGGGCGGCGGAAGCTGCTCATCTGGGTCACCCTCGGCATCGCCGTGCTCGGCGTGCTGTTCAACGTCTTCCTGCTGCCGCAGGTCGACCCGAAGTTCACCGGCGCGCTCGTGCAGGCCTTCCTCGTGCTGGGCTTCACGCTGATGGGCGCGACCTTCGGACCGATGGGCGCACTCCTCCCCGAACTGTTCCCCACCAACGTGCGCTACACGGGGTCGGCGATCGCCTACAACGTCTCGTCGATCCTCGGTGCGGCCGTCGCGCCGTCGATCGCCCTCGGGCTGTGGGCGGCCGCCGGCGGACAGCCGTGGCTCGTCGGGCTGTACCTCAGCGGCTCCGCCGTGCTGACCTTCATCGCACTGGTGCTCTCGAAGGAGACGAAGGACGTCGACTACGAGACGAACATCGGTCTCGGCGAGACCGGCTCGCTCTGACCTGACATCGAACGGCGGATGCCGCGGGGCCGAGGCTCCGCGGCATCCGCCGTTTCCGTACGCCCCGAGGCGAGGAAGGCCGCCCCCCGGG
>JASCPG010000042.1 GCA_029960085.1 Microbacteriaceae bacterium PS02067
GCATCGGCCCACGCGCGCTGCGCAGGGGTGAGCGCCCCGGTCGCACCGCCGGCCCCGCCCGGCGCGCCCCGCCGCCAGGCGTGGCACAGGGCGATCGCGAGGGCATCCGCGGCATCCGCCGGCTGCGGAAGCGTATCGAGGCGCAGGACGCGCGCGACCATCGTCTGCACCTGCAGCTTGTCGGCCGACCCGTAGCCGGTGATCGCGGCCTTCACCTCGGACGGGGTGTGGGTCTGTGCAGGGAGGCCATTCTCCGCCGCCAGCAGCAGGGCGACGCCGCTCGCCTGAGCGGTGCCCATGACGGTGTTGCGGTTCTGCTGCGCGAAGACGCGCTCGACCGCCACGACGTCCGGCCGGTGTTCGGCGAAGATGTGGCGAAGACCTGCGGCGATCGTCGCCAGCCGCTCGCCGACGGGGAGCGCGGGGTCCGAGCGGACCACGCCCACATGCACGAGCGATGCGGACCGATCGGCACGCACATCGACGACGCCGACGCCGCAGCGGGTGAGGCCGGGGTCGATGCCGAGAACGCGAAGAGCGGATGCCACTCCCCTACGCTAGGCGCCGGGGCGAGGCATCCGCTCCAGAAACGCGGGCTTACTCGTCCTCTTCGAGTTCGGCCTGCACGTCGGCCGACAGGTCGAAATTGCTGAAGACGTTCTGCACGTCGTCGCTGTCTTCGAGGGCGTCGATGAGCCGGAAGACCTTGCGCGCCGTGTCGGCGTCGATCTCGACCTTGAGGTTCGGCACGAACTCCACGTCGGCGGACTCGTACTCGAGACCCGCGTCCACGAGCGCCGAGCGCACGGAGACCAGGTCGGTCGCCTCGGTGATGACCTCGAAGCCGTTGGCGTGCGGCTCGATCTCCTCGGCGCCGGCGTCGAGCGCCGCCATCATGACGTCGTCCTCGGTCGTGCCCTCGCCGGCGACGACGATGACGCCCTTGCGGCTGAAGTTGTAGGCGACCGAACCGGGGTCGGCGAGGGTTCCACCGTTGCGGGAGAGCGCCGTGCGCACCTCCGCGGCGGCGCGGTTCTTGTTGTCGGTCAGACACTCGATCATGAGTGCGACGCCGTTCGGTCCGTAGCCTTCGTACATGATCGAGGTGTACTCGACCGACTCGCCGCCGATTCCGGCGCCGCGCTTGACGGCACGGTCGATGTTGTCCTTCGGCACCGAGGTCTTCTTCGCCTTCAGCACCGCGTCGTACAGGGTCGGGTTTCCGGCGAGGTCAGGGCCGCCGAGCTTCGCGGCGACTTCGATGTTCTTGATGAGCTTCGCCCACGACTTGGCACGGCGCGAGTCGATGACGGCCTTCTTGTGCTTGGTCGTGGCCCATTTGGAGTGTCCGGACATGAACGCCAGTTTACTGCGGCCGCGCGCGTGCGCTCAGCCGTGGATCTTCTGGAGCGTCCGGAGGTTCCGCGTCGTGGTCGTCGCCTTGTACCGCGACTTCGCGAGGAGCTTGGCAAAGGGCGTGTCGACCGAGCGCCCCTTCGCGGGGCTCCAGTAGATGACACCGGCGCCGAGCGCCGTCGGGTCTTCGTCGCGGTCGGCGGACGCCGCGGCATCCGCCAGTTCGTCGTGCACCTCTTCGATCGAGCAGAAGATCACGTACGGCTGGCGGGCGGCGTCACCCGCATCGAAGGGATACCCGTCGATCGCCGCCGAGAGTTCGTCGAGTGTCGCGAGGACGATCCAGGCGTCGTAGTCGAACCGCTCGCGCAGCGCCTTCTCGATGGTCGCTTTGAGCATCGCGCGGGCGGAGGCCGGGGCATCCGTGTCGAAGCGCACGTTGCCGCTCGCGAGCACCGTCTTCACCGCGTGGAAGCCGAGCGCCTCGCGGAACAGCTCGGCGAGCTCCGTGCTGCGGATCGTGATGCCGTTGACGTTCACGCCCCGCAGGAGCGCCACCCAGGTCGTCATGGCAGCACGCTACCGCCGGGCACGGACACCGTGGACGGCCTGTCGGGCCGGTGGTGCGTCCGGGCGGTTCACGCCGCCCGCACGGACCCGAGGAACAGTTCGTGGAAGCGGGTGTCGCCGGACACCTCGGGGTGGAATGCCGTGCCGAGCAGGTTCCCCTGCCGCACCGCGACGATGCCGCCGCCGAGCTCTGGCGGCAGGGCGGCGAGCGTCTCCACTTGCGCGCCCGTGGCGGTCACGAGCGGTGCACGGATGAATGCCGCATGCGCGGGCCCGTCGAACCCGGCGACGTCGAGATCGGTCTCGAACGACTCGACCTGCCCGCCGAAGGCGTTCCGCCGCACGGTGATGTCCAGGCCGCCGAAGCTCTCCTGTCCGTCGATCGGGTTTTCGATGCGGTCGGCGAGGAGGATGAGGCCCGCGCACGTGCCGTACAGCGGCATTCCCGCGGCGATCGCCGCACGGATCGGCTGCTGCATGCCGAAGGCGCGGGACAGCTTGTCGATGACGCTCGACTCGCCGCCCGGCACGACGAGACCACCGACCGCGGCCAGTTCGTCGGGGCGGCGTACGAGGGTGACCTCGGCCCCGAGCCCGCTCAGGACGCGGACGTGTTCGCGCACGTCGCCCTGGAGCGCGAGGACGCCGACCCGCGCTGTCATGCCGGTGCCGCCTTCCGCGCCCGCGTGCTGGGGCTCTCCCAAACCGCAGGAGCGGGTGTGACTCGACCCGCCCTGCGGGCGGTTTCAGTTGACATCAGTCACATCCGCTCCTGCGGTTTGGCGAGCACCCCGCGTGGATCGCGACCTCGCTGCGGCCCGGGAGGCCCGCATGGCGGCCGTGGTGGTCACCAGCCGCGCTCGGCGAGGCGGTGCGGCGCGGGCAGATCGGTCACGTTGATGCCGACCATCGCCTCCCCGAGCCCTCGCGAGACCTCGGCGATGACCTTCGGGTCGTCGTAGAACGTGGTCGCCTTGACGATCGCGGCGGCGCGAGCCGAGGGGTTCCCACTCTTGAAGATGCCCGAGCCGACGAACACGCCGTCGGCGCCGAGCTGCATCATCATCGCCGCATCGGCGGGGGTCGCGACGCCGCCCGCGACGAACATGACGACGGGGAGCGTCCCCGTCTCGGCGATCTCCGCGACGAGCTCGTACGGCGCCTGCAGCTCCTTCGCGGCGACGAACAGCTCATCCTTCGGGAGGGCGGTCAGGGCGGCGACCTCGCCGCGGATCTTGCGGATGTGCTTCATCGCCTCCGAGACATCCCCCGTGCCCGCCTCGCCCTTGGAGCGGATCATCGCCGCGCCCTCGTTGATGCGGCGGAGCGCCTCGCCGAGGTTCGTCGCACCGCACACGAAGGGCACGGTGAAGCCCCACTTGTCGATGTGGTTGACGTAGTCGGCGGGCGAGAGTACCTCGGACTCGTCGATGTAGTCGACGCCGAGCTCCTGCAGTACCTGCGCCTCGACGAAGTGACCGATGCGGGCCTTCGCCATGACGGGGATCGAGACGGCGTCGATGATGCCGTCGATCATGTCGGGGTCGCTCATCCGCGAGACGCCGCCCTGAGCACGGATGTCGGCGGGCACCCGCTCGAGCGCCATGACGGCGACCGCCCCGGCATCCTCGGCGATCTTGGCCTGGTCGGGGGTGACGACGTCCATGATGACGCCGCCCTTGAGCATCTCGGCGAGGCCGCGCTTGACGCGGGAGGATCCTGTGGTGGGCGTGGACATGGCGGCTCCTTGAGGGGCGGTGAGGGGGTGTGCGCATGGGCACCCTTTGACCTAGGCCAAAAGATAGCATGGCCTGTCACGTACGATCGAGGAGGAGAGGGAGGGCGACGATGGTCATCACCGGGGCGACGGCGACCGAGATCGCCGACAGCGTGCGGGGTCAGGTCGAGCGCGGACAACTGCCGCCGGGTGCCGCGCTGCCACCCGTCCGCACCCTCGCAGAAGACCTCGGCATCAATCGCAACACCGTCGTCGCCGCCTACCGACTGCTCACTCAAGCGGGGCTCGTCGAGGCGCGAGGCCGCGCCGGTACGCGTGTCGCCGACCGTGCCCCCGTCGCGCAGGAGGGCTTCGCCGTGGGAACTGTCCTCCGCGACATCGGCACCGGCAACCCCGACCCGACCCGGATCCCCGACCCGTCGGCCGCGCTCGGCCGCATCGCGTCGCGGCCCGTCCTCTACGGCGAGCCGGTCATCGACCGCGATCTCGAGGCGTGGGCGACGGACTGGATGGCCGCGGCGGTCGGTCCCGACCGACCGTTCCGGCTGACGGTCACCGGCGGGGCATCCGACGCGATCGAGCGCCTCCTCGCGCAGACTCTCACGCGCGACGACGCCGTGGCGCTCGAAGAGCCGTGCTTTCTCGCGAGCCTCAACACCGTGCGGCTCGGCGGGTACCGGCCGATCCCCGTCCCCGTGGATGCCGAGGGGATGACCCCCGATGGGCTTCGCACGGCGCTGGATGCCGGGGCGCGGGCCGTCGTGTGCACACCCCGCGCTCAGAACCCGACGGGGGCCAGCATCTCCCCCGCGCGGGCGGACGAGCTGCGCGCCGTGCTCGCGGAGCACCCGTTCGTCCTCGTTATCGAGGATGACCACTTCTCGCTGCTGTCGTCCCAGCCGTACCACTCCGTGATCGGCCCCGAGCACCGCCGATGGGCGCTCATCCGCTCGGTGTCGAAGTTCCTCGGGCCCGACATGTGCCTCGCCGTGACAGCGTCGGACCTCGACACCGCGGAGCGGCTCGCGCGCCGCCTCAACCCCGGGTCGCAGTGGGTCAGCCACCTGCTGCAGCGGCTCGGACATGCGCTGCTCACCGACCCGCGCGCTGTCGCCGCGGTCGCCGACGCCGGGCGCCACTACGCCGATCGCAACAGTGCCGCCGCCGCCGCGCTCACTACGGCCGGGATTCCCGTCACCGCCGGCGACGGGCTGAGCCTGTGGGTGCCGCTCCCGACGCCCGCCCGCGGGGTGACGGAGCAGCTGATGCGGCGCGGATGGCTGGCGCGGCCGGGCGACGAGTTCGCCGTCGGCGACGAGACCATCGCACGGCACCTTCGGCTCACGGTGCACGACCTGTCCGACGCGGAGCTCGCGCGTCTGGCATCCGACCTCGCGGACGCCGTCGGCGCCGCCACGACCACGAAAGCAGGATGATCGCGTGAAGATCCTCTCGATCCAGTCCGCCGTCGCGTACGGCCACGTCGGCAACTCGGCGGCGGTGTTCCCCCTTCAGCGCATCGGCGTGGAGGTGATGCCGGTGTACACGGTGAACTTCTCCAACCACACGGGCTACGGGGCCTGGCGCGGGCCGCTGATCTCCCCCGACGACGTGCGCGACGTGATCCTCGGGATCGAGGAGCGCGGCGTCTTCGGCGAGATCGACGTCGTCCTGAGCGGCTATCAGGGCAGTGAAGGAATCGCGGATGTCATCCTCGACACGGTCGCGCGGGTGAAGGCCGCGAATCCGGATGCCGTGTACGCGTGCGACCCCGTGATGGGCAACGCCAAGAGCGGGTGCTTCGTCGCGCCGGCGATTCCGGTGCTGCTGCGTGAGCGGGTTGTGCCGGCCGCCGACATCATCACCCCGAACCAGTTCGAGCTGGGGTTCCTGACGGAGACGGAGCCGTCCGACCTGGCATCCACGCTCGCGTCGGCCGACGCGGCGCGGGCGATGGGGCCGTCGACCGTGCTCGTCACGAGCGTCGAGCGCCCCGACCAGCCCGCGGACACGATCGAGATGCTCGCCGTGACGCCCGACGGTGCGTGGATCGTGCAGACGCCGCGCATCCCGATGAAGGCGAACGGCTCGGGCGATGTCACGGCGGCGCTGTTCACCGCGCACTACCGCGCGACCGGCGATGCGGCGGATGCTCTGGCGAAGACCGTCTCGAGCGTGTTCGACCTGCTGACTCTCACCCACGAGTCCGGCCAGCGTGAGTTGCAGCTCGTCGAGGCCCAGGAGTTCTACGCCCACCCCCGCGCCCAGTTCCCCGTCACCCGCGTGCGCTGACCCCGGCGTGCGCCCGGCCGGGCGCCTATCACCGAGACGCAACCCACCGCCCGAGAAACCACGGTGCCTCGGGCGGCAGGTTGCGTCTCGGTGGATGGGGGCCGGGTCAGCCCGAGCGGGTCAGGCGGGCCAGGCGGATGCCACGGCCTCGCGCACCTCGCCGAGGAGCTGCGGCAGGGCCTTCGTGCGGGCGATGATCGGGAAGAAGTTCGCGTCGGATGCCCAGCGCGGCACGACATGCTGGTGCAGGTGCTCGTCGACGCCCGCGCCGGCGACTGCACCCTGGTTCATCCCGATGTTGAACCCGTCGCAACGCGACACCTCCCGCAGCACGCGCATCGCGGTCTGCGTGAGCTCACCGATCTCGGCGACCTCTTCCGGCGTGGCCTGGTCGTACGTCGCAATATGGCGGTACGGGCATACGAGCATGTGACCCGAGTTGTACGGGAACAGGTTCAGGAGCACATACGACGTCACGCCCCGGTGGACGATGAGCCCATCGGCATCCGACTTCTCCGGAGCGGCGCAGAACGGGCATCCGCTCCCCCGCAGCGCGTCGGCGCCCGTGTTGATGTATGCCATCCGGTGCGGCGTCCACAGCCGCTGGAAGCCGTCGGGGACGCCGGCGAACTCGGAGGCCTCTTCGAGCCGCGCGTCGCCGCCGTCCCCCGCGGTCATGCCAGGTCCTCCGCGGTGTTCACGAGCAGCTTGCCCGAGATCGCGGCGAGGATCTTGTCGACGGCCTCATCGACTGGGATGCCGTTCGTCTGAGATCCATCGCGGAAGCGGAACGACACGGTGCCCGCCGAGCGGTCCTGCTCCCCGGCGATCAGCTGCAGCGGCACCTTCTGGGTCGTGTGGGTGCGGATCTTCTTCGGCATCCGGTCGTCGGAGTGGTCGACCTCGGCGCGCACGCCCGCCTGACGCAGGCGCGCGACGATCTCGTCGAGGTACGGCGCGAACTCGTCTGCGACCGGGATGCCGACGACCTGCACGGGCGCGAGCCACACCGGGAACGCCCCCGCGTAGTGCTCGAGCAGGATCGCGAAGAACCGCTCGACCGACCCGAACAGCGCCCGGTGGATCATGACAGGGCGGTGCTTCTCGCCGTCGGGCCCGGTGTACTCGAGCTCGAAGCGCTCGGGCTGGTTGAAGTCGAGCTGGATCGTCGACATCTGCCACGTCCGGCCGATCGCATCGCGCGCCTGCACGGAAATCTTCGGTCCGTAGAACGCGGCGCCGCCCGGGTCGGGCACGAGTTCGAGACCGGATGCCTCGGCGACTTCGCGCAGCGTCTCGGTCGCCTCGCTCCAGAGGCGATCCTCGCCGATGAATTTCGGGTTGCCGTCCTCCTTCGTGGACAGCTCCAGGTAGAAGTCGTTCAGCCCGTAGTCGCGCAGGGTCTGCAGCACGAAGTCGAGCGAGTGGGTGAGCTCGCCCTTCACCTGGTCGGCCGTCACGTAGATGTGGGTGTCGTCCTGGGTCATCCCCCGCACGCGCGTGAGGCCCGACAATGTTCCGCTCTTCTCGTAGCGGTACACCGAACCGAACTCCGACAAGCGCAGCGGCAGCTCACGGTAGGAGCGTCCGCGCGAGCGGAAGATCAGGTTGTGGAACGGGCAGTTCATGGGCTTCAGGTAGTACTCCTGGCCCTCGCGGCTCACGTGTCCGTCGGCATCCACGACCTCGTCGAGCACCATCGGGGGGTACATGCCGTCGGCGTACCACTGCAGATGGCCGCTCGTCATGAACAGGTCGCCCTTGGTGATGTGCGGCGTGTTGACGACTTCGTACCCGCTCGCGAGCAGGCGCTCGCGCATGTAGCGCTCGATCTCGTATCGGATGATGCCGCCCTTGGGATGGAACACCGACAGGCCCGGACCGATCTCGTCCGGGAACGAGAACAGGTCGAGCTCCTTGCCGAGCTTGCGGTGGTCGCGCTTGGCGGCCTCCTCGAGGCGGGTCTGGTAGGCGCGCAGCTCGTCCTTCGTCGGCCAGGCGGTGCCGTAGATGCGCTGCAGCTGCGGGTTCTTCTCGCTGCCGCGCCAGTACGCACCGGCGACACGCGTCAGGTCCCAGCCGTTCCCGACGAGGCGCGTGCCGGGCACGTGCGGGCCGCGGCAGAGGTCGCGCCACGCGGTCTCGCCGTCACGGGTCACGTTGTCGTAGATGGTGAGCTCGCCCGCGCCGACCTCGACGGACGCTCCTTCGGTCGCGCCTGCGCCGGGGCCGCCGGCGAGGCCGATGAGCTCGAGCTTGAACGGCTCGTCGGCCATCTCGGCGCGCGCTTCGTCCTCCGTGACGACCCGGCGGACGAACCGCTGGTTCTCGCGGACGATCCGCTCCATCTCCTTCTTGATCGCCTTGAGGTCCTCCGGGGTGAAGGGCTCATCGACGCCGAAGTCGTAGTAGAAGCCGTCGGTGATGGGCGGGCCGATGCCGAGGTTCGCCTGCGGCTTGATGCGCTGCACCGCCTGGGCGAGCACGTGCGCGGTCGAGTGCCGCAGGATCGACAGGCCGTCTGCGCTGTCGACGGTGACGGGCTCGACGGCATCCGTCGCCTCGACGAGCGTCGCGAGGTCTTTGAGGTCGCCGTTCACGCGCAGGGCGATCACGGAGCGGTCGGGGAAGAGGGCGAAGCCGTCGGCGGGGAAGGTGACGTCCGCCGCGGGTGACACGTCAGTCAAGGAGGGTCTCCAGAGGATGGATCGGATGTGGTGCTCAGCTTCGGGCGCTCCGCGCCCTGCCCGCTCAGGCGTGAAGCGTTCGCGTGCCGGTCGCGAAGGCGATGATCCGGCTCTGTTCCATGACTGCAGTCTATCGCCGTGCGGCGTCGCCTCGATGAGGGTCCATGATGGATGCCGTGATGCTTGCCGTGATCGGAGCGGTGCTGCTGCTCCTGGGCGGCGCCGCCGTCGCCACAGGAGTCCTGCCTGCCGCGGACGCGCTCGCGATCGTCGACCGTGTGCGGCCGATCCTGGTGTTCGTCGTGGCGGTCACGGTCGTCGCGGAGCTCTGCGCGAAGGCGGGGGTGTTCGACGCCGTCTCCGCCCGGCTGGCCGGGTGGTCGCGCGGACGCGTGATCGTGCTCTGGCTGATGATCGCGCTGTTCGCGACGGTCGTCACGGCATTCTTGTCACTCGACACCACGGCGGTGCTCCTCACGCCGGTGGTGGTCGCCGTCGCGCGCGCGAACGGACTGCCTCCGCTACCGTTCGCCTTCACGACGGTGTGGCTCGCGAACACGGCATCCCTGTTCCTGCCGGTGTCGAACCTCACGAACCTGCTTGCCGCGCACCGTCTCGGCGACCTGGACGCCGTCGGTTTCGCGATGCTCCTCGGCCCCTCCGCGATCATCGCGGCGGTCGTGACGATCATCCTGCTGTGGATCGTCAACCGGCGCGCACTGCGCGGTCGGTTCAAGCCCGCCCGAGCGCCGCGCGTCGCCGATCCGCGACTGCTGCAGCTGTCGGTCGCCGTGCTCGTCGTCATGATGCCGCTTCTCGTCGTCGGCATCCCGCCGTGGATGCCTGCCACCGGTGCGGCGATCGTGCTCATCGCGATCTTCGGGTGGCGCTCTCCGAGCACGCTGCGTTGGCGCCTCATCCCGTGGCAGCTCGTGGTCTTCGCCTCGGGACTGTTCCTCGCCGTCGGCGCCGCCGAAGCGCTCGGATCGGGCGCGTTCCTGGCGGCGGCGACCGAGTCGGGCGAGGATCTCGTCTCGCTCTGGCAGGTGGCGGGTGTCGGGATGCTGGGCGCGAACGTCGTCAACAACCTCCCCGCCTACCTCGCGCTCGAGTCGGCCGCGGGCTCCCCCGTACGTCTCGCGGCGCTCCTCATCGGAGTGAACGCCGGGCCTCTCATCACGCCGTGGGCATCGCTCGCGACATTGCTCTGGCACGAGCGTCTGCACGCCGTGGGTATCGATGTGCCGTGGCGGCGCTACATCCTGCTGGGTCTCGTCGTCGCGCCGCTCACGGTCGCGCTCGCGGTGCTGCCGCTCGCGTTCCGATGATCCCGCACCGCGCCGGCGTGCCCGGGCGGACGGTCAGTCGGCGACGACGAAACGGTCCCGCAGGGCGTCGATGTGCGCAGCGGTGAGGCCGAGTCCGTCGGTGACGTACCCCTCAAGGGAGCCGAACCGGGTGCGGGCCTCTTCCACGGCGGCGTCGAGATACTCGTCGCGCACGCCGAACACGGGCATGAGCAGTTCGGGGTCGACGCCTGCCGCGCGGACCGCGTCGATCATGGGCGCGAGGGCCGGCAGCAGGTCGGCGTTCGTCTGGAGGTAGTCGGCGCGCACGTCGTCTTCGCTGACGCCGACCGCGCGCAGGAACACCGCGGCGGCCCACCCGGTGCGGTCCTTGCCCGTCGTGCAATGGAACAGTGCGCCGCCCGTGCGCCCGTCGTCGATCAGATCGAGGAAGAAGGCGCGGTAGGCTGCGAGAGCCGACGGAAGGCCCACGATGTTGCGGCAAGAGTCCTTCATCAGTGCCTCTGCGGCGCCGTTCCCGAGAGCTGCTGCCGCCGCGCCGGGGTTCGTGAGGATGCTCGCGATGCCCGCCGCGACATCGCCGCTGCTGTCCGCCAGCACGTCCAGGTCGACGCTCCGCACGCCGGCCGGCAGGGCGTCGGGCTTCGCGATGCGCTCGCCCGCCGTGCGCAGGTCGAACACCGTCATGACGTCGAGCGCGCGGAACG
The DNA here is from genome assembly GCA_029960085.1 of Microbacteriaceae bacterium PS02067. Lineage (GTDB taxonomy): Bacteria > Actinomycetota > Actinomycetes > Actinomycetales > Microbacteriaceae > Microbacterium. Next base: position 10,658 of record JASCPG010000042.1, read on the forward strand.
CGTCGACGTCATCGCCGGCGAGGGCGGACAGCGCCGTGGAGCGGAAGATCTTCCCGGCGCGGACGGTGCCGCCCTCGGCGCGAAGCCCACCGAGGTCGCGGAAGTTCGGAACCGTGGCGAGGGAGACGCGTCGGTCGATGGCGGGGCTGGTCACAGGGTTGCCTTTCGTGGTGTCCGGAGGGCCCGGACGTTTCGGATGCCACTGCGCGCGGATGGACCCGAACACGCGGACCGGCGGGCGGTCGCGTTCCGTTCAGTCGACGCTGAGGTCGACCTGGATCTCGTCGGCGAGGGCTTCCAGAGCCGTGGTCAGTCCCGCGGCATCCTGGTCTGCGCTGAGACTCACCGACACGGTCGCCTCGAAGAGCAGGCCACCCGCCATCGGCGCCTCGAGCGTGCGGCTGCGGAGGCTGTCGATGCTGAGCGCGTGCTCGGCGATCGTCCCGGTCAGATCGCGGACGATCCCCGGGCGGTCGTTGCCGAGCACCGTGAACGAGACCCGCCGGGAGTCGTCCGCGGGAGAGTCGGATGCCTGGGCGCCGTGCGCCGTCACGCGCAGCAGCCCGTCGAGGCCGTTCAAGGCATCGGTGAGTGCAGGCATCCGGTCGTCGTCGATCGACACGAGCACGATGCCGGCGAAGGCGCCGGCGAGTTCGGCGAGTTCGCTCTGCTCCCAATTGCCGCCGTGCTCGGCGATCACGCGGGCAAGGGCGCTGACGAGACCGGCGCGGTCGTCTCCGACGACGGTGAGCACGAGGTGGGCCATGGGGCGAGCCTAGTCGCGGCGGGCCGGAGATCAGTGCGACGACAGGACGGCGATCTGCACTATTCCCAGGACAACCCAGGTCGCCATCACCGCCCAGGCCAGCACCCAGATCCCCACGACGACAAGAGCCGCAACGGCCGGCCACCGCGGCGCAAGGCGACGCTTCAGCGCCAGGATGGCGAGGACGGTGGTGGCGATGAGAGAGGGCGCTGCTGTCAGGGCGAGCAGTTGTGTGCCCGCACCGATGCGGTCGAGGACGGCCGCGATCGGCGCGACGAAGCAGAGGCAGAACGCGATCCACCCGAGCGGCGCGGTGCCGGACCGTGGCTGGATCGGCGTCCGGGGAGCTGCACCCGAGGGCGGGTAGGACTGCGCCGGCGGCGGGTACGAAGCCAGCGGTACGGGAGGGACGCCCTGCCGCGTCTGTACGGGAGGTGGCGTCACTGGCGCATCGAGTTGAGACGGCTCACCGGACGTCGTCGACGATTCCGGGGTGCTAGCCATGTCAGCACCCTACGCGACGCCGCCGCCGTCCGCGGTGCGGAGTGACCGTTCACGAAACAGTGCCCCGCGCCTCGCTCGAACGGTTGCGGCCCACAACGGTCCGCAACGCAAAAACCCCCGGGTGACCGGGGGTTTTTCGGTGCGCGATACTGGGATCGAACCAGTGACCTCTTCCGTGTCAGGGAAGCGCGCTACCGCTGCGCCAATCGCGCCTGTGAAGGCTGTTCAGTTATGAGCGAGGTGGCGACGGGATTCGAACCCGTGTAAACGGCTTTGCAGGCCGGTGCCTAGCCGCTCGGCCACGCCACCATTCGGTGCTGAGTGGTTCGACCCACGTGTCGGGATCTTCCGGGGAAGAAACCTGCACTCGAGCGGATGACGAGACTCGAACTCGCGACCCTCACCTTGGCAAGGTGATGCGCTACCAACTGCGCTACATCCGCGTGCTCCCTGGTTGCCCCGGGAACTTGATCGACTTTAGCCGACGATTCCGTCATCACCAAACCGAGGCGAGCCCGCGCGTGTCACGCGCGGCGATTCGGCAGGAGGCGTCGCATCCGGTAGCATCGAGTCTCGGTCCTCCGGGATCGGATCCTTCGGATCAGGGCGATTGGCGCAGTTGGTAGCGCGCTTCCTTCACACGGAAGAGGTCATCAGTTCGAGTCTGGTATCGCCCACCACGTTCCCTCCGTCGGCTCTGCCCAACGCTGCTCAACGCCCCGCGCTGACCCAGCCGTACCGGCGCGCAAGCTCCGTGCCGACCTTGTCGAACGCCTGCTTCGGCAGGGGCGCTCCCTCGCGCCGCATCGCGGCCGGCGGCACACGGTACACGCGGGTGAGGTCGAGCCAGCTCTCCCGGCCGGATCTGTCCCACGGACCGGCTCCCAGTGGGAGATAGAACTGCGGGGCCTTCGGCGATGTGCTCGTCATCCGGAGCGCGAGCAGGTGAGGGCCGTCGAACCGTCCCAGGATGAGCAGCGGACGATCTTTGCCGCGCGTCGGGTCGTCTTCATAGGGCACCCACGCCCAGACGATCTCCCCACCGTCCGGGTGGCCGTTCCGCTGGGGCGCGTAGAGCATCCGCACCTCGTGCGGCGCCGGCGGGTCGATCTGCACGACGGTGTACGCCCCGACACGAGGCGTGGAGCCGTCGGCGCGTGCCGCCGTGTCGCGGGCGACGCGACGCACCCTCGAGCGCGTCTCGCGGGACGCAGGGCCCGCTGCGCGCACACCCAGGCGAGGACCGCCCAGGCCGCCCAGAGCACGAGCGCCACGGCAGGATCGGTGACGAGACCGGCGACGGGGTCGACCGTGCAGAACACGGATCCGGTGAGGGAATCACCCGTCCCGCACAGACCGATCGCTCGGGCAGTCGCCGTGAGCAGCACGGGGACGGCCAGGAGCGGAACGACGAGCCACCCCCACGATGGCCGACCGCGGCGCTCAGGCATCCATCGCCCATCCGTAGCGCCGGTGCAATGCCTCCGCGATGACGGCGAAGCGCGTTCTGTCGAGCGCGGATGCCTCGCGGCGCATACCCTCCGGGTGCACGCTGTACAGCTGCTCGATGTCAACCCACGACGGGCGTCCCTGCGAGTCCCAGGGCCCCGGGCCGATCGAGAGGAAGTCGCGGTCGCCGTCGTGCGACTTGCTCGTGAGCCGCACGGCGTACACGCGGTCGGCACCGTGACGGCCGATGACGAGAACCGGGCGATCCTTCCCGCGTCCGTCGCCCTCGGCATACGGCACCCACGTCCACACGACCTCCCCCGCATCGGGGTCGCCGTCGCGCTCGGGCGCGTACGAGATCCGCAGGCCTGTCGCGCGGGGCGGGTCGACCTCGACGGTCGCCGTGCCGCCGACGCTCCCGGGAGAGGCCGCAGGAGCGGCTCCACCAGGGGCTCGAGGACCGGGGCGGGCCGACGCGCGGGCATCCTCGCGCTCTGCGCGCTTCAGCTGGTCGTCCACCACAGCCGCTCCCCCGGTGAAGATGTTCACGATGCCCTTGAGCAGGCCGGTGAGCACGCTGTCCCTGGATGCCATGGCGTCAGCATACCGACGGCGATGGGCGCCGGACCGGAGTCCGACGCCCATCGCCGTGTGTGCGGAGGTCAGTCGACGAGCGCGTAGCCCTCTTCACCGTGGACCACGGTGTCGATGCCGGCGATCTCGTCCTCGTTCTTCACGCGGAAGCCGATCGTCTTCTCGATCACGAGGCCGAGGACGTAGGCGACCACGAAGGAGAAGATCAGCACGGCGACCGCCGCGATGAACTGCACGACCAGCTGCTGCACGCCGCCGCCGAGGAACAGACCCGTGTCGGTCGCGAAGAAGCCGAGGTAGAGCGTGCCGATGAGGCCGCCGACGAGGTGGACGCCGACGACGTCGAGCGCGTCGTCGTAGCCGAGCTTCCACTTGAGCTCGATCGCGAGGGCGCAGACCGCACCGGCGATGAGACCGAGCAGGAGCGCCCAGCCGGGAGCGAGGTTGGCGCACGAGGGGGTGATCGCGACGAGACCGGCGACGGCACCGGAAGCGGCGCCGACCGAGGTCGACTTGCCGTCCTTCAGCTTCTCCACGACGACCCAGCCGATGATCGCCGCGGCGGTCGCACCGAGCGTGTTGACGATGATGAGACCGACGTGCGAGTCCGGCGTGCCGAGGAGGCCCGCGGTGCCTTCGGCGCCGGCGTTGAAGCCGAACCAGCCGAACCACAGGATGGCGGCACCGAGCATGACGAGCGGCACGTTGTGCGGCTTGTGGATGCCCTTCTGGAACCCGACGCGCTTGCCGAGGACGAGCGCCAGCGCGAGCGCCGCAGCACCGGCGTTGATGTGGACGGCGGTACCACCGGCGTAGTCGATGACCGAGACGCCGTCGAAGCCGAGCGTCTCACCGAGCTTCATGATCCAGCCGCCGCCCCAGACCCATGCGGCGACGGGGAAGTAGACGACCGTGGCCCAGATGCCGGCGAAGATCATCCACGAGCCGAACTTGGCACGGTCGGCGATCGCCCCGGAGATGAGCGCGACGGTGATGATCGCGAACGTGGCGCCGAAGGTGGCGCTCACGAGCGTGTCGTTCGAGGCGTTCGCCAGCCCGAAGTCGCTGAACGGGTTCCCGGCGAGGAACGTGGGGCCGTCACCGATCGCGGCCATGTTGAATCCGTACAGGATCCAGAGCACGCCCACGAGGCCCATCGCGCCGAAGCTCAGCATCATCATGCTGACGACGCTCTTGGCTTTGACGAGGCCGCCGTAGAAGAACGCCACACCCGGCGTCATAAAAAGCACGAGGGCTGCCGCGGTGACAGACCACGCGAGGTTTCCGCTGTCCATGAAGATCCTCACTCGGGATTGTGTAACTCGGGCCCGGCCTCTGCAGCGGTTTCGGGTCGCAGCGGTCCGGGCGAGTCCCAGTGTGGCGACGCGTGGTTTCCTGCGTCGTGCGTGTCGTGTTTCCGAGTGGTTACGAGACCCCGTCGGGTGTGAACATCACGTTTCGCGGATGCCGGAGGGGTGCCTCGGGAGCGGCGGAACCCTCGTCAGGAGTGCGTGAGTGCGTTCAACCGCGAGATGGCGCGGAGGTACTTCTTGCGGTACCCGCCGGCGAGCATCTCGGGTGCGAAGACCTCGTCGAGGGGGCGGCCTGTCGCACGGACGGGGATCTGCGCGTCGTACGCACGGTCGACGAAAGCGACGAAGCGGAGGGCCGCGGACTGGTCGTCGAGCTGCGCGACATCCCGGAGCCCGATGGCGGCGAGCCCGTCGATGAGACGGATGTACCGCGACGGGTGCACCGTGGCGAGATGACGGACGAGCTCGGTGAACGCGTCGTCCGACGCGGTGCCCGCGCCGGAGGCATCCGCGAGCGCCTGCGCGTAGGAGGCGGGATCGATCGCGATCGCGTGCCCGTCGATCGCGCGCTGACGGTAGTCGGTGCCGTCGATGCGGATCGTCTGGAAGCTCGCCGCCATCGCGTGGATCTCGCGGAGGAAGTCCTGCGCGGCGAACCGGCCCTCGCCCAGCGCGTTCGGCGGAGTGTTGGAGGTCGCGGCGAAGCGCGTGCCCCCGGGGACGAGTTCGCCGATAAGGCGGGTCATGACCATCGTGTCGCCTGGATCGTCGAGCTCGAACTCGTCGATGCAGATGAGGTCGGCGCCGCGGAAGAGCTCCACCGTCTTCTGGTAGCCGAGTGCGCCCACGAGCGCCGTGTACTCGATGAACGATCCGAAGTACTTCCGACGGGCCGGCATCGCGTGATAGACGGATGCCAGCAGGTGCGTCTTGCCGACGCCGAACCCGCCGTCGAGGTACACGCCGGGCTTCATCTCGGGCGCCTTCTTCGCGCGGCGGAAGAACCCGCCCCGCTCCGCGGGTGCACCGCCACCGCTGAAGGCGATGAGCAGGTCCTTCGCCTCCTGCTGCGAGGGGTAGGCGGGATCGGCGCGGTAAGTCGCGAACGTCGCGTCGTCGAACTGCGGTGGCGGCACGAGCGCGGCCACCATCTCCGCGCCGGAGACCTGCGGGGCCCGATCCGTGAGATGGACGATGGCCGTCACGAGACGGGCTCCTCGGTGGTGATGAGCTGGTGGCGATCCAGCCAGCCCTCGATGGCGTCGGTCCAGCGCTGCTGGTCGTAGTTCCACAGCTTCGTGTGCCGTGCCGTCGAGAAGGCTTCCAGTTCGACGAGCCCGGGGCGCGCCTCGGCGAGGGCGTGGGAGGCGCTCGAGGGCACGAAGCCGTCGTCGTCGCTGTGCAGGATGAGGATCGGGCGGTTGAGCTCTCCCGCGCGCGCCACCATGTCGAGGCGGTCGAACGGGATCGCCCCGTCCGCGTGCGTCGCGGGTGCCGTCCACGCCGCGCCGAGCGTGCCGATCGCGAGGTCGGTCACGGGGGTCGGGAGCCCCATCTGACGCCCCTGGTAGGTGAGGACGGTCCGCCAGTCGACGACCGGCGAGTCGAGGATGAGTCCGCCGATCAGCTCGCGGTGCGCCGAGCCCACGACGACCTGCAGCGCGATCGCGCCGCCCATCGACCATCCCATGAGGATGATCCGTCGTGCGCCGTGCCGGATCGCCCACCCGATCGCGGCATCCACGTCGCGCCACTCGGTCGCACCGAGGCTGTAGCTGCCGTTTCGGGTGCGGGGCGCGTCGCCGTCGTTACGGTACGACACGACGAGCGAGGTGACGCCGAGACCCTGGAACACGGGAACGGCACGCAGGCACTCCGAGCGGTTCGCGCCGCGGCCGTGGATCTGGATGGCCCAGGTGTCGGCGGCATCCGATGCCGTCTTCGCTCCCGGGAACAGCCACGCGGGGCATGGGCCGACCGCGGTGGGGATCTGTTCGGTCGTGAACGGCAGGTGCAGCTCTTCGGGACGCTGGAAATACCACCCGCTGAAGGCGGCCTCCGCCGACAGCTGCATGTCGCCGTCGACCTGCGTGAGGAGCTTCCGCTTCACCGTGCGCTCATCGCTGGAGAGCACCGACCCGACCTTCACGTAGTCGGTCGAGCCCGCCGTGAACAGCCCGTACCGCCCCGGCAGGACGGTGTCGGGCGTCCGCCCGAGGGTGATCGTCTGCGCGGCCACGTCGACGTCGACGATGCGGGTGTCCACGGCGCGGGGCGCAGGGCGGACGACGCGGCGTGCGACGCGAACGGTCACCACGGCGAGCATCGCGCACACGGCGAGCAGAGCCGATGCGAGCGCGACAGCAACCGTGCGGAGAGTGGCCCGGTGAACCGCCGCGGGGCCGGATCCTGCGGCGCGCCTGGATGCCTTCATCGTGCCGCCATTCTAGTCTGATCGCGTGGATGAACCCCGTCCCCCGGCCGCCGCTTCGGACTTCGATGATGTCGTGGATGCGATTCGTGCGATGACCTTCCGCTCGGACTTCGCTGTGCGTGAGATCGGTGCGCCCTCGTCGCTCGCCCCCGACGCCTTCGCGATCGCCGGCGACGTACGCCCGGAGGCGGAGGGCGTCGACTCCGAGTACGGCACGGGCCGGCTCGTGCTACTCCATGATGAGGACGAGCCGGATGCCTGGGGCGGCGCATGGCGCATCGTCTGCTTCGCGCAGGCCCCGCTCGAACCCGAGATCGGCACCGATCCGCTCCTCGCCGACGTCGCCTGGTCGTGGCTCGTCGACGCCCTCGCGGCCAGAGGGGCGACGTTCCACTCGGCATCCGGTACCGCGACCAAGACCCTCTCGAAGGGCTTCGGCACTCTCGCGGACGAGGGAGACGGCGCGCAGATCGAGTTGCGTGCGTCGTGGTCGCCGTCGGGCGATATCGTGGCGCATGTGGATGCCTGGGGGGAACTGGTCTGCATGTTGGCGGGACTGCCCCCGGGGTCGGAGGGGATAGCAGTGTTCGGCTCGCAGAGGATGTCGCGTGGCTGAGTACCACGTGATCGACGATCTCGCGGAGTACATGGAGGCGGTCGGTCGCCTTGCCGCGGGCACAGGGCCGGTGGCCGTCGATGTCGAGCGGGCATCCGGCTTCCGCTATTCGCAGCGGGCATATCTCGTCCAGGTGTTCCGGCGCGATGCCGGCGCATTCCTGTTCGACCCGCCCGCGCTCGGATCGATGGATGCCCTGCAGGAGGCGATCGGTGGGGTGGAGTGGATCCTCCACGCCGCGAGCCAGGACCTGCCGTCGCTGCGGGAGCTCCACCTCGATCCCTCGTCGATCTTCGATACGGAACTCGCCGCGCGCCTGCTCGGACACGAGCGGGTCGGCCTCGGCGCGGTCGTCGAGGACACGCTCGGGATCACGCTCGCGAAGGCGCACTCCGCTGCGGACTGGTCCACGCGCCCGCTCCCGCAGCCGTGGCTCGAATACGCCGAACTCGACGTGCTGCACCTCGTCGACGTGTACGACGTGCTCGTCGCAGAGCTCGTCGAGCAGCACAAGACGGAGATCGCGGCGCAGGAGTTCGAGACCGTGCGTACGCGGCCGGACAAGCCTGCCCGCGAGGAGCCGTGGCGTCGCCTCAGCGGTCTGCACACGGTGCGGGGTCGGCGCTCGCTCGCCGTGGCGCGCTCGCTGTGGCAGGCGCGCGAGGACTTCGCTCGTGAGCAGGATGTCTCCCCCGGTCGCCTCGTTCCCGACCGGTCCCTCATCGCCGCGGTCGTGGCCGACCCGCAGAGCAAGCAGGAGCTCGCCCGTGTGAAGGACTTCACGGGTCGCGCGAGCCGCACGCAGCTCGATCGCTGGTGGACGGCGATCGAGGCCGGACGTGCCGACCCGGCGCTTCCGGTCGAGCGCGTCCCCGGCGACGGGATGCCGCCGCCGCGGGCCTGGGCGGACCGGAACCCCGCCGCCGACCTGCGACTGAAGGCCGCGCGTACCGCTGTCGAGCAGCTCGCGGCGGACCTGCACATGCCGACCGAGAACCTCCTCACGCCCGATACGCTGCGACGCGTCGCGTGGGCCCCTCCCGCGGAGGCCGATGCGGAGTCGGTGGGTGGTGCTCTCGCCGCGCACGGCGCCCGTCCCTGGCAGATCTCCCTCACGTCGCCCGTGATCGCGGCGGCCTTTGTCGAATCCGTGCAGGAGCCCGCGCCCGCCTCCCCGAACGCCTCGTAGAATCGAACCAAGCGATTAGGCGAGACTGAGTGTCACGTTAGGCTGTACTCAATCTCATTTACCTTGGAGGCAGTGTGGCCGAGATCTCGGACGTCTACTTCGTCGACGGCATGCGGACCCCGTTCGGGCGCGCCGGCGAGAAGGGCATGTACTGGAACACCCGCGCAGACGACCTCGCCGTCAAGGCGACGATCGGGCTGATGGAGCGGAACGTCGGTGTGCCGGCTGACCGCATCGACGATGTGGCGATCGCCGCCACGAGCCAGACGGGCGAGCAGGGCCTGACCCTCGGCCGCTCGGTGGCGATCCTTGCGGGACTCCCCCAGACGGTCCCCGGGTTCGCGATCGACCGCATGTGTGCGGGCGCCATGACGAGCGTCGCGATGATGGGCGCCTCGATCGGATCGGGCATGTACGACGTCGCCCTCGCCGGCGGTGTCGAGCACATGGGCCACTACCCCATCGGCGGCAATGCCGACCCGAACCCCCGCTTCGTCGCCGAGCGCATGGTCGACCCGGGGGCGCTGAACATGGGCGTCACCGCGGAGCGGATCTTCGACCGCTTCCCGCATCTGACGAAGGAGCGCAGCGACCGTTTCGGTATGCGCAGCCAGCAGAAGGCGCAGGCGGCCTACGAGGCCGGCAAGTTCCAGCCCGACCTCGTTTCCGTCGCGATCAAGGACGCCGAGGGCACGTGGGGTCTCGCGACCGAGGACGAGGGCCGTCGTCCGCAGACGACGATGGAAGACCTGGCGAACCTCAAGACGCCGTTCCGCCCGCACGGCCGGGTCACGGCCGGCACCTCGTCGCCGCTCACCGACGGCGCGACGATGTCGCTGCTCGCCGGCGGCGCCGCCGTCAAGGAGTTGGGCCTCACGCCGAAGATGCGGATGGTCTCGTTCGCGTTCGCGGGCGTGCAGCCCGAGATCATGGGCATCGGCCCGATCCCCTCGACCGAGAAGGCGCTGAAGAAGGCGGGCCTGACCATCGGCGACATCGGTCTGTTCGAGCTCAACGAGGCCTTCGCAGTCCAGGTGATCTCGCTCCTCGACCACTTCGGGATCGCCGATGACGACCCGCGCGTCAACCAGTGGGGCGGAGCGATCGCGCTCGGGCACCCGCTCGCGGCGACCGGCGTGCGTCTCATGATCCAGCTCGCTGCGCAGTTCGCCGAGCGACCGGATGTCCGCTACGGCCTCACCGCGATGTGCGTCGGCCTCGGCCAGGGCGGCTCGGTCATCTGGGAGAACCCGCACTACAACGGCAAGAAGCGCTGAGGACGACGACCATGACCAACTACGACGAGATCGACTTCTCTCCGCTCACGGCGCTCACCGACGGTGAGGTGATCACCCACTCGCGTGTCCGCGACGTCACCCTCCCCTCCGGCAAGGTGCTGGCGCTCATCACGCTCGACAACGGCCGTGACCACACGCGCCCCAACACCCTCGGACCCGCCACGATGACGGCGCTCGGCGAGACGCTCGACTCCCTCAAGGCGCGCGCCGCCGCGGGCGAGATCCAGGCGGTCGCGGTCACCGGCAAGCAGTACATCCTCGCTGCCGGCGCCGACCTCTCCGACATCACACGCGTCGGGTCGAAGGCCAACGCGAAGCTCGTGGCGCAGCTCGGACACAAGGTGTTCGGCAAGCTGACGCAGCTCGGCGTGCCGTCCTTCGCCTTCGTCAACGGGCTCGCGCTCGGCGGCGGCCTCGAGATCGCGCTCAACTCCGACTACCGCACGGTGGATGCCTCTGCGGCCGCCATCGCGCTGCCGGAGGTCTTCCTCGGGATCATCCCGGGGTGGGGCGGCGCCTACCTGCTCCCGAACCTCATCGGCATCGAGAACGCCCTCGAGGTGGTGATCTCCAACCCGCTGAAGCAGAACCGCATGCTGAAGCCGCAGCAGGCATACGACCTCGGCATCATGGACGCGATCTTCCCCGCGGCGAACTTCCTCGAGAACTCGCTGCGCTTCGCCGACGGCGTTCTCACCGGCAAGGTCAAGGTCGAGCGCAAGAACGTGCCCGGCAAGATCGAGCGCACGGTGAAGTGGCCGGTCGCGATCAAGATGGCCCGAGGCATGCTCGAGTCGAAGATCGGGACCGTTCCCCGCTCCCCCTACGTCGCCCTCGAGCTCCTCGAGAAGGCGAAGGGCGGCACCAAGGAGGAAGGCTTCGCGCGCGAGGACGAAGCTCTCGCCGACCTCGTGACCGGCGACCAGTTCGCGGCATCCATGTACGCCTTCGACCTGGTGCAGAAGCGCGCGAAGCGCCCCGTCGGCGCGCCCGACAAGGCCCTCGCGAAGAAGGTCACGAAGGTCGGGATCATCGGTGCGGGGCTCATGGCGAGCCAGTTCGCGCTGCTGTTCGTGCGCAAGCTCCAGGTGCCGGTGCTCATCACCGACCTCGACCAGGCGCGCGTCGACAAGGGCGTCGCCTACATCCACGACGAGATCGGCAAGCTCGAGCAGAAGGGCCGCCTCGACACCGACACGGCGAACCAGCTCCGCGCCCTCGTCACGGGAACGACCGACAAGAGCCTCTACGCCGACTGCGACTTCGTGATCGAAGCCGTCTTCGAGGAGGTCGGGGTCAAGCAGGCCGTCTTCCGCGAGATCGAGAAGATCGTCGCCGAGGATGCCATCCTCGCCACCAACACCTCGTCGCTGTCCGTGGAGGAGATCGGCTCGAAGCTCGCCCACCCCGAGCGGATCGTCGGGTTCCACTTCTTCAACCCGGTTGCGGTCATGCCGCTCATCGAGATCGTGAAGACGCCGGTGACGACCGAGGCGGCGCTGTCGACCGCGTTCGTCGTCGCGAAGGGCCTCGGCAAGAACGCCGTGCTGACGGCCGACGCGCCCGGCTTCGTCGTGAACCGCCTGCTCGCGAAGGTCATGGGCGAAGCGGCACGCGCCGTCTACGAGGGCACCCCGGTCGCGGATGTCGAGAAGGCGTTCGCGCCGCTCGGCCTGCCGATGGGGCCGTTCCAGCTGATCGACCTCGTCGGCTGGAAGGTCGCCGCCCACGTGCAGGACACGATGGTGCGCGCGTTCCCCGAGCGGTTCTACGCGAACGAGAACTTCCACGCCCTCGCGGAGCTCGCCGAGGTCGTCGAGAAGGACAAGGGCGGTCGCGTCACGGGCTTCACGAAGGACGCCCACAAGGTGCTCAAGGGGCACGTGGCATCCACTCCCGCGTCCGCCGCGACGATCCTCCAGCGCGTGCAGGACGGGCTGGCACAGGAGATCAAGCTGATGCTCGACGAGGGTGTCGTCCCCGAGGTCGAAGACATCGATCTGTGCCTCATCCTCGGCGCTGGCTGGCCGTTCATCGACGGTGGAGCCTCGCCGTACCTCGACCGCGAGGGCGCGAGCGAGCGCGCCTTCGGCGACACGTTCCACCACCCCGTCATCCGCGGGATCGGCGGCTGACGCCGCACGAACCCGCCTGACGCGAACAGGGTCGGATGCCGCATTGCGCGGCCTCCGGCCCTGTTTCTCGTGCGGCCCATGTCCGACTCGGAGGCACGGCGCTGGTATTCTCTGAACATGTTCAGTTCAGAGGACGGCGGCGCGATGACGAAGAGCGAGCGCACGCGCGCGCACCTGCGCGAGGTGGCGCTCCGATCGTTCCGGGAGCGCGGCTACGACGCGACGACGATCCGGCTCATCGCGCAGGAGGCGGGGGTCTCCGTGGGGACCACCAACTACCACTTCGCGTCGAAGTCCGACCTCGTGCAGGAGCTGTACCTCGACGTGCAGGAGCACCATCGCGCAGCGGCGCTACCGCGGCTCGCGGAGGCATCCGGCCTCGTCGACCGCCTGCGCGTCGTCTACGACACGGGCCTCGATCAGCTGGGGCCGTACCATGCGCACGCCGCCGAGTTCGTCTCGGCCGCCCTGGCGCCGCGCTCGTCGATGAATCCGCTCTCTGTCGACTCCGAAGCGGCGCGCGACATCACGGTGGGGCTCTTCGCCGACGCGGTCTCCGGAGCCGCGCACGCGCTCCCGGGAGACCTCGTCGCCGAACTGCCGCGCGTCCTCTTCCTCGCGCACCTGCTGCTCGCGATGTACTGGGTGTACGACGACTCACCGGGCCAGCAGCGCACGCGGCGACTCCTCGACCGCGGTCTCACGCTCTTGCGGCTCGCGCTCCCCCTCGCGCGTGTTCCCCTGCTGCGGAAGCCCCTCACGGAGCTCGCCGCAATGATCGGGGAGGCACGGCCGTGAGCCCGGCCGTGGTCTCGCCCCGGACCGCTGCCGAGCCGATGGCGTTCACGGGGCTCGAGTTCTTCCGCGGCCTCTGTCTCGCCTTCCTGTGGGCGGCGGGGCTCATCTCGCTGGCGTGGACCGTGGCGGCCTTTCCCTACGGCCTGTACTCCCTCATGTGGGTCGTGCCTGCCGCCGGCGCGGCCGCGATCGTCTTCGCGGCTCCCGCCTGGCTGTCGGGGCAGCTCCTGCGGCGTGTGCGACCCCTGCGCTGGCACGTCATCGCCTTCGCGACGCTGGGCGCGGTCGTCGGCGTCGTGACCACCCTCGCGTTCCTGGCGTGGTCCGGCGGACCGGGCCCGTACATCGGCGGACCGCTCAATGTGATCTACGCGATCAACGTGTCGCTCAGCGCGGCCGCCGTCGCCCTGGGATGGTGGAGAGCCGCCCGCCGTGCCCTGCGCGACGACGCGGCAAGGAGCCTCGCCGCACGGACTGCGGCTGAGATGCCCGCCCCCGCTCCCGCGTCCGCACCCGCGTCAGAGTGAGGGCTGCGCCGCGCGCACTCTCAACCGGCGCGCGAGGCCGTCGCGCTGTTCGATGACGAGGCGACGCAGGGCGCCCGGCGCGTCGCCGTTCGCCTCGAGCCACGCGTCGACGTCGCCGAGATCGTCGGATGCCGGGAACAGCCCGATCACGAGCCGCCGGGCGATCTCGATGCTGCGCTCCTGCCAGACCTCCCGGATACCGGCGAAGTACGCGGCGTCGAACGGGGCGAGGAAGCGACGTGACGCGCCCGCTCGAACCCCCGCGATCGTCGCATCGAGCTCTTCGTTCGTGAGCGAGGCATCCTGCCACGCGCTCCGCCAGGCGGTCGCCCGTACGGTCTCGTCGAGGCGCGCCGCGAGCACCGCACGATGGGCGACACGACCGTGCGAGGTCTCGTCGTGGGCGAGCTCCGCGTCGGCATCCGCCGCTGTCGCGTGACCGGTCGCGCTCAGCGCCGTGAGCCAGGCCCACCGCAGTTCCGGGTCGAGCCGCAGGCCCGCGGGTGCGAGCGCGCCGTCGAGCATCGCGCGGATCTCCGCACTGCGCGCGTCGGCCCCGTCGGCGGCGCCGCCGAGCGCCCGGGCCCACGTGAGCTGGGCGTCCGAGCCCGGGGCGGCTGCGTGCAGTGCCGCCCACGTCGTCTCGAGCCAGCTCGTCGCGAGGGCGCCCCGCTGCTCGGGTGCGGCGTAGTGCGCGACCGCGAAGCCGGCATGGGCGACGGCGTCGGCGAGCAGGGCGGCGTTGGGCTCGGCCGGTGCATGGCGCGACACGATGTCGAGGTAGCGGGCGACCGGGAGTTCGCCGTCACGAGTGGCATCCCACAGCGCCGCCCACACGACCGCCCGAACGAGCGGATCGTCGATTGTGGAGAACGCGGCTGCCGCGGCATCCGTCGACCCGGCATCCAGTCGCACCTTCGCGTACGTCCGATCGTCGACGTTCGGCACGATCAGGGCGCCCTCGTCCTCGAGAGCGCCTCCGCTCTCGGCGATGGGGAGCCCGGTGCGCTCGGCGGCGATGTCGGCCTTGAGTGCGTCCCGCAGCACGAGGTTGCCGTTGCGGATCCCGAAGACGCCGACGGTGAACCGGTGCGGGCGCGGATCGGTCTGGATGAGGCTGAGCTCCCCGTCACTTCCCCGCTCGACATCGAGCTGCGACATCCCCGTCGTCTCGAGCCACGCCGCACTCCAGGCGCGCAGATCGCGGCCGGAGACCGCTTCCAGCGCGTTGAGAAGGTCGTCGAGCGTCGTGTTGCCGTAGGCGTGATCGGAGAAGTAGCGCCGCGCGCCGGCGAAGAAGGCGTCCTCGCCGACGTAGGCGACGAGCTGCTTCAGGACCGCGGCGCCCTTCGCGTAGGTGATGCCGTCGAAGTTCAGCTTCGCGGCCTCGAGGTCGGGGATGTCGGCGACGATCGGATGCGTCGTCGGCAGCTGATCCTGCGCATACGCCCAGCCCTTGCGCCTGCTCGCGAAGGTCACCCAGGCATCCGGGAAGCCACCCGCCACGACGGCCGCGTGCGCGCCCATGAAGTCGGCGAACGATTCCTTCAGCCACAGATCGTCCCACCAGCGCATCGTCGCCAGGTCACCGAACCACATGTGCGCCATCTCGTGCAGGATCGTGTTCGCGCGACCCTCGTGCTGTGCGAGCGTCGCCGCACCACGGAACACGTACCGCTCGGTGAACGTCACGAGACCGGGGTTCTCCATCGCGCCGAGGTTGTACTCCGGAACGAAGATCTGGTCGTACGTGCCCCACGGGTAGGCGATCCCGAACGCGTCGGAGTAGAACGTGAGGCCCCGGCGGGTGATGTCGAGGATCTCCGCCGCATCACCCGAATCGATGAGGTGCGGTGCGAGAGAGACCCGGCACAGGACCCCGAGCGGCACGTCGCCCTCCGGACCCGCCCACACGCCGTCGACGCGCGCATAGGGGCCTGCGGCGACGGCGGTGATGTAGCTCGACAGCGGCAGGGTCTCGGCGAAGCTCACCCGCACTCCCCCGTCGATGTCCTCGCGGGATGCCTCGGCGCCGTTCGAGAGCACCTGCCAGCCGGCGGGTGCCGACACCGTGAAGGTCCACCGGGCCTTGAGGTCGGGCTGCTCGAAGCAGGGGTAGACGCGGCGGCAGTCCGCCGGCTCGTACTGCGTGTACAGGTAGGTCTCGCCGTCCACGGGATCGCGGAAACGGTGCAGTCCTTCACCCGACGTGCTGTACCGGCCGTGGCCGCGGACCGTCACGACGTTGTGTGCGACGAGCCCCGACACCGCGATACGCGCACCGTCCCACTCGACCGGCTGCGCGACGCCGTTGACGACGACCTCGTCGACGGATGCCCCGAGGAAGTCGATCCAGGTGGCATCCGCGGTGGACGTGAAGGTGAGCGTGGCCGTCGTGGGGAACGTCTCTCCCTCGGTGCGCTGCGCTTCGCGCAGGTCCAGCTCGACGGCGATTGTGTCGACGTGGATGACGGCGGCGCGTGCCGCCGTCTCATCACGGGTGAGGTTCGCGGTGGTCACTCCTCCATGCTGTCACGGCAGGACGATGCCTCAGCGCTCCTGCGGCTCGCTGTCCTGCGAGGGGACAGCCCAGATCGCGCCGGTGTCGCTCGTGGGACGGGCGACCGGAATGCGGGTGCCGAGCACCTGCGCGACGACGTCGTGCGCGATCTTCGCGGCCGTGAGCCCGGCATCGGTCAGGATCTGCTCGCGTGTGGCGTGATCGATGAACTCGTCCGGAAGACCCAGTTCGTCGACCGCGGTGTCGACGCCCGACTCGCGCAGCACCTGACGCACGCGCGTGCCGACACCGCCGACGCGGATGCCGTCCTCGATCGTGATGACGAGCCGGTGTGCGGCCGCGAGTTCGACGACGCTCGGCTGCACCGGTACGACCCATCGCGGGTCGATCACGGTGGCGCCGATCCCCTGCGCGCGCAGGCGCTCGGCGACCTCGACCGCGAGATGCGCCATCGGTCCGATGCCGACGAGGAGCACATCCTCGGTGCCTTCGCGCCACAGGAGGTCTGTGCCGTCGGCGAGACGTTCGAGTGCGGGCAGATCGGGCGAGACGGCACCCTTCGGGAACCGTACGACGGTGGGGGCGTCCTCGACGGTGATCGCCTCGGCGAACTCCTCGCGAAGCCGGGCCTCATCCCGCGGGGCGGCGATGCGGATGCCGGGGACGAGCTGCAGCATCGCGAGGTCCCACACGCCGTGGTGGCTCGGACCGTCGGGGCCCGTGACGCCGGATCGGTCGAGGACGAAGGTGACACCGGCCTTGTGGAGCGCGACGTCCATCATCACCTGGTCGAACGCGCGGTTCATGAACGTGGCGTAGAGCGCGACGACGGGGTGCAGGCCCCCGAAGGCGAGCCCGGCGGCGGATGCCACGGCGTGTTGCTCCGCGATGCCGACGTCGTTGACGCGGTCGGGGAACTTCTGGGCGAAGGGCTGCAGGCCTGTGGGGCGCAGCATCGCGGCGGTGATCGCGATGATGTCGTCGCGCCGCTCGCCGGCCTCGACGAGGGCATCGGCGAAGGCATCCGTCCACGCCGTCGCATCGGAGGAGCCGAGGGGTTCGCCGGTCGCCGGGTCGATCTTGCCGACGGCGTGGAACTGATCGGCCTCATCGTTGCGGGCGGGCTCGTAGCCGCGCCCCTTCTCGGTGATGACGTGCACGATCACGGGCGCCCGATACGCCTTCGCGAGACGGAGCGTCTCGTCGAGTGCGACGAAGTCGTGTCCGTCGATCGGTCCCAGGTACTTGATATCGAGGTTCGAGTACAGCGCGACGTTGTTCGTGAACCGCGAGAGGAAGCCGTGCGTTCCGCCGCGGACGCCGCGGTAGATCGCGCGCCCCATCGGCCCCAGTCGGCGGAAGAACGAGTCCGACCCGCGCCGGAGGTTCTCGTACCCGTCGGTCGTGCGCAGCCGGTTGAGGTAGCGGGCCATGCCGCCGATCGTCGGGGCGTACGAGCGGCCGTTGTCGTTCACGACGATGACGAGGTTCCGGTCGTTGTCGTCGGAGATGTTGTTGAGCGCCTCCCACGTCATGCCGCCCGTGAGCGCCCCGTCGCCGACGACCGCCACGACATGGCGGTCCGTGCGTCCCGTGCGCGTCAGGGCGCGGGAGATGCCGTCGGCCCAACTGAGCGAACTCGAGGCGTGCGACGACTCGACGACGTCGTGCGGGCTCTCCGAGCGCTGCGGGTAGCCTGCGAGGCCGCCGCGCGATCGGAGACCCGCGAAGTCCTGGCGGCCCGTCAGCAGCTTGTGCACGTACGACTGGTGGCCCGTGTCGAAGACGAACGGGTCGTTCGGAGAATCGAAGACGCGGTGCAGCGCGATCGTGAGTTCCACGACGCCGAGGTTCGGCCCGAGGTGCCCGCCCGTGCGCGCGACGTTCTGCACGAGGAAGTCACGGATCTCCTGTGCGAGCTGCGGGAGCTGGTCCGGCGTGAGCCCATCGAGGTCGCGCGGACCGGAGATCGACTCGAGCAGACTCATCCTCCGATTCTATGCGGCGGCATCGTTCGACGCTTCATCCATCGGGAGGGTTGCGTCGACGGGTCGGAGGGTGCAAGGTGCAGCCGGCCGGGATGCCGAGAGGCGGGGGCGGCCGCCCCGGGGGGGGGCGGGCGGGGGCGGGCGGGGCGGGCCCGCG
>JASCPG010000043.1 GCA_029960085.1 Microbacteriaceae bacterium PS02067
ACCTGCCGCGCGAGACGCCGATGATTCTCGGGCGGCAGGTTGCGTCTCGGTGGAGGGGCCGGGGGTGCCGGGGCGGCGCGGGGGCGGCCCGGGGGCGCGGGGCGACCCGCGGGGCGCGCGGAGCGAACGGGCGGGAACGACGAGAGCCGCCCCACACCGTGGGGCGGCTCTCCAAGAATGTTCTGCGCGATTGAACGCCAGACGCGGATGCTTATCGACGCAGGCCGAGACGCTCGATGAGCGAGCGGTAGCGGTTGATGTCGATGTCCTGCAGGTAACCCAGCAGGCGACGGCGCTGACCGACGAGGAGGAACAGGCCACGACGCGAGTGGTGGTCGTGCTTGTGCTCCTTCAGGTGCTCGGTGAGGTCCTTGATGCGCTGCGTCAGCATCGCGACCTGCACCTCGGGGGATCCGGTGTCACCGGGGTGCGTCGCGTACTCTTCGATGATCGCCTTCTTGACGTCTGCTTCCAGTGCCATAGGTGATCCCCTCTCTCCTTGTTGCGCGGCGCCCGACGCCTGATACGTGGGCTCTCTTTATCCGCGGCCGATCCAACGGCAACCTGAAGAGTCTACCAGCGCCGACACGCTCCGAGAAACTCGTAGGCTCGACGGGTGCAGTACTCGATCCGCGTGAAGCCCGGCAGTCGCAAAGGCCCGCTCGTCGAACCCGACACCGAGTCGGATGCCGCGGACTTCGTCGTCCACGTGCGCGAGCGCGCCGTCGACGGCGCGGCCAACGACGGGGTCGTGCGCGCACTCGCCGCCCACTTCGGCGTCCCGCCCCGGGACGTCACGATCCTGCGCGGTCAGTCTTCGCGCATCAAGCGGATCGACGTCGACGCGTGAGCTCGCCTGCGCCTCGCCCACGCCGACTCCCGCGCCTGCGCCGCGACCACTTCATCGATCTCCGCCCCTTCCGGGTGAGCCCGCCGTTCGCGCGCCTGTGGATCGGGTCGACCCTCGCCGGCCTCGGCGGACAGCTCACGATCGTCGCCGTCATGCTGCACGTGTTCGCGCTGACCGACAGCACCCTCGCCGTCTCGATGGTCGCCGTCGTGGGTCTCGTCCCGATGGTCTTCGCGGGGCTCTACGGCGGCATGCTGGCGGATGCCTTCGACCGCCGCGTCGTCGCGCTGATCGCGGCATCCGTCACGTTCGCCTCCACCCTGCTGCTCGCGATCCTCGCGTGGGCGGGGCACGAGAGCGTCGCGTGGCTGTTCGTGCTGTCGGCCGTCAACTCGGCGGCGAACTCGATCGTCGGGGCGACGAAGTCGGCCATCACGCCGCGCCTCCTCCCGCGGGAACTCCTGCCCGCGGCGGCCGCCCTGCAGGGCATCACGATCGGGATCATGGTCATGGCCGGCCCGGCGCTCGCGGGCGTGCTCGTCGCGTTCACCGGATACGCGTGGACCTACTCGATCGACGTGCTGCTCATGACGAGCCTGTTCCTCGGGCTCTGGACCCTCCCGGGCATCCGCCCGGAAGGCGAGATCGTGCGACCGGGCCTCGAGTCCTTGCGCGACGGCATCGCGTTCCTCCGACGCGCGCGGAACATCCGCCTGCAGTACGTCCTCGACATCATCGCGATGACGTTCGGCAATCCGCTCGCCCTGTTCCCCGCGATCGGCGCGGTGCTCCTCGGCGGCGGCGCGATCACGACGGGGCTGCTCACCGCCTCGATCGCCGCGGGCGCGTTCTTGTCGAGCCTCTTCTCGGGGCCGATCGGCCGGGTGCGCCATCACGGCGTCGGCATCGCCCGCGCGATCCAGGTGTTCGGTGCCGCCACGGTCGTGTTCGGTCTCGTGCTGGCGGCCGGCCAGCTGGGGTGGTTCGCGCCCGCCGTCGTCGACGAGAGCCACGCGAACCTCGCGCTGATCGTGCTCGCGATGATCGCACTGGCCGTGACCGGCGCCGCCGACAACGTGAGCGCGATCTACCGCTCCACGATGATGCAGGCGGCCGTGCCCGACACCATGCGGGGGCGCCTGCAGGGCATCTTCATGGTCGTGGTGGCGGGCGGCCCGCGCGTCGGCGCACTCTACGCCGGCACGCTCGCGACCCTCACGGCGCTGTGGGTGCCGCCGCTTCTCGGCGGATTCGTCATCGTCGGCCTCGCGGGGCTGCTCCTGCGCCTCAGCCCCGGCTTCCGCGTCTACGACGCCGAGCACCCCGTGCCCTGAGGCGGGCGCGCACGCGCCCCGGCCCGGAGCGCTGCACCCACGCATGCACGAACCGCCCGGATCCGAGTGGATGCCGGGCGGTTCGGGTGTTGCGGGAGGCCTCAGTCCTGGATCGAACCCTGCAGGTCGAGGGAGATCGTGACGTCCTTGCCGACGAGCACGCCGCCGGTCTCGAGCGCCGCGTTCCACGTGAGGCCGAAGTCCTCGCGGTTGATGACGGTGGTCGCCGTCGCGCCGGCCTTGTAGTTGCCCCACGGGTCGGTGCCGAAGCCACCGAACTCGACCGTGAAGGTGACCGGCTTGGTGATGCCGCGGATCGTGAGGTCGCCGTCCACGAGGAAGTCGCCCTTCTCGTAGCGCACGCCCGTGGAGACGAAGTCGAGCGTCGGGAACTGCTCGGCGTCGAAGAAGTCGGCCGAACGCAGGTGGTTGTCGCGACCCTCGTCCTTCGTGTCGACCGACGCGACGTCGACGGATGCCGTGACCTTGGCCTCGAGCGGGTTCGCCGGCGCCTCGATCGTCGCGCTCTTGACGCCGAAGACGCCGCGCACCTTCGAGATCATCATGTGGCGCACCGAGAAGGTGACCTCACTGTGCGAGGGGTCCAGCACCCAGGTGCCGGGCTTGTAGCCGGGGACGTCGATCGTGGTGGTGTCGGTCATGAGTGATCCTTCGTGTAGGGGTTGAGAAACGGAAGATGGTCTGCGGGAGTGCAACGCTCCCGCAGACCATCTATTCCTACGAATATAAAAATTCCCTGAACGGGCGGCGACCGATCAGCCGACCGCGAGCAGATCGATGATGAAGATCAGCGTCTTCCCACCGAGGAAATGCCCGCCCGCCGGGCCGTAGGCCAGGTGCGGAGGGATGACGAGTTCGCGGCGTCCGCCGACCTTCATGCCCGGGATACCGTCCTGCCAGCCCTGGATCAGGCCGCGCAGCGGGAACTGGATCGACTCGCCGCGTCCCCAGGAGGAGTCGAACTCCTCGCCGGATTCGAACTCGACCCCGGCGTAGTGGACGGTGACGGTGTCGCCGGGCTTCGCCTCGGCGCCGTCGCCCACGATGATGTCGCGGATGACGAGGTCGCTCGGAGCGGGGCCGGCGGGGGCGTCGAACTCGGGCTTGGTGCGCTCTTCAGTCATGGCATCCATCAAAGCACGGATGCCCGGAGCACGGATGCCCGGAACGCGGACGCCGAGACGAACTCAGCGCCCGGTGCCGCGGCGATGCCTGCGTGTCTACCGAGCGCTGAGTCAGACTGTGCCTTCATTCTGACGGGCGCGCGAACCGGGTGTCAAGGTCCGTAGGCCACCGGGGCGAGCAGAGCGCGGCGGGCCGTCGTCGCCCGGGCGAGATAGATGCGTTCATCCTCGGGGGCGTGGGGGTCACGGCCCGAACGGGTGCGCTCGCGTGCGGCGGCGAGGCCCGTGGCATCCGCGATGAACGCCTTCATCGTGCGTGACCGGTCCCCGGGGAGCGTCCGCGCCCACGCGACCGCGCGGCGGCGCCCCGCGCCGGTGGCGAGCATCTCGACCTCGGCCGGCGTGAACCAGCCGGCCGCGGCATACTCGCCCAACCGCGCACGGGTGAGGCGCGCCTCCTCGCGGCGGAGCATGATGAACCCCACGACGAAGGCGACGAACAGCGGGATCTGCAGCGTCACGTACAGGTGGAAGAAATCGGCGAACACCGCCGACCCGTTCCACAGGGCATGGAGGGCCGCCGCGAACAGCATGCCGATGAGCCCCGTGGCCGCCGCGCCGCCGACGCTCGCGCCGCGGCGCGCCGCGCGGCCGAGGGCGTAGCCCGTGAGCGATGTGAACATGACATGCGCAAACGGTGACAGGATGCCTCGGAGCACGAACGTGAAGGCGGTGTCCGACACGCCGCCCTCGATGAGACTCGTCGCGAAGTACATGATGTTCTCGGTGAACGCGAACCCCGCGCCCACGAGCGCTCCGTAGACGACGCCGTCGACCGGCCCGTCGAAAGCGCGGCGCCCGATCACGAAGACGACGAAGACGCCGAGGCCCTTGGCGAACTCCTCGACGAGCGGCGCCTGCACGACGGAGGAGAGCGCGTCGCGGGTCGCGTCATCTGGCCCCGCCGGGAACAGCAGGCCGAGCAGGACGTCGACGCCGAGCGCGATCCCGACGGCGACGACGGCACCCCACGCGAGGGCGAAGATGACGAGGGAGACGGGCTCCGGCTCCCAGCGGTCGGCGATCCGGACGGCCAGCAGCACGCCCGCGAGCGGGATCAGCGCGAGCACCATACCGACGGCCGAGGCCGTCGCGCCGAGGAACGTCAGAACGTACGCGATGAGCGCGACGAGGAGGACGAGCATGATGGCGAATGCCCAGATGGGGGCAGAGCGGCCCTTCTTCGGAGGCACCGGGACACCGAGCGGGGCAGGCGGAGCGGCAGGCGGCGTGACGGCGGGCGGCGCGGCCGGCGCCGGCTGGGCCAGCGGGGGCAGGTGGCTCATGCGTTCAGCCTAGAGTGCAGGGCAACGGCCGCCGCGGCGGTTCCGAAATGACACGAAGGTCTCCCGCACACCGCTGCACGTTAGCCTGGTCGAATGCGTTTCGCCCACGTTCGTCTGCCCGAATCCGACGAACCGACGCTCGCCGTGATCGATGCCGACACCGCGATCCCGGTCGCGGGCCTGTTCAACGATGCGCCCGCCACCCTGCAGGCCCTCATCGCCGGAGGCGACGACCTCCTCGCCCGCGTGCGTGCGGCGGCGGCGGATGCCGGTGGCATCCCGCTCGGCGACGTCACCTTCGGCCCGGCCGTGAGCACTCCCCCGGTCGTGCTCGCCGTGGGCCTCAACTACGCCGCGCATTCGAGCGAGCTGGGTCTCAAGGCCGACTCCGCGCCGACCGTGTTCGTGCTGTGGCCGAACTCGCTGTCGGCGCACGAGGAGACGACGACGTGGCCGCGCACCCTCAGCGAGTCGATCGACTACGAGGCGGAACTCGGCGTCGTCATCGGGCGCCCCGCGAAGGACGTCGCCCCGGAGGATGCCCTCGACCACGTCTGGGGCTACACGGTCGTCAACGACATCACGGCGCGCGACATCCAGTTCTCCGAGGCACAGTGGTCGCGGTGCAAGTCCTTCGACGGCTTTACCCCGAACGGTCCGTTCGTCGTCACGGCTGACGAGATCCCCGATCCCCAGGATCTCCATATCTGGGCCGTGGTGGACGGGCAGACGGTGCAGGATGCCACGACGGGCCAGATGATCCGGTCGGTCGCGACCCTCGTGTCGCACCTGTCGCGGTCGGCGACGCTCCTGCCGGGCACGCTCATCTCGACCGGAAGTCCGGGCGGTGCGGGCTACTCCCGCGACCCGCAGATCTTCCTCCGCGACCGCTCGACCGTCACCGTCGGGATCGACGGGATCGGCGAGCTCACGACCCACTGCCGCATCATCGGCTGACACGCCGAAGGCGCAGGCCCCTCCCGGATGCCCGCGCCTTCGGATCGTGTCCTGTCAGCCGCTTCAGCGGCCGGACTGCTTGAGAACCTCTTCACACGGGAGGTTCACGCCCCACATCGTGGCGGTCCCGGTCGGGTCGTTGAGGCACGTCGTTGCGGCGTTCAGCGACGGGATGACGACGGCGAACACCAGGAGGATGCCGACGATCAGAGCGAGGGCGCCGATGATGATCGCCGCGATCGCGAAGCCGTTGCTGCGGCCGGCCTTCTTCGACTGCACGAGCGCGATGATGCCGAGGATGAGACCGACCAGTGACAGGCCGACCGGAACGATCGCAAGGACGAACGCGACGATGCCGAGCGTCTTGCCGGGGACCGGGCCGCCCGCGGCGGGTACGCCGTTGTAGGCCGGGGCGGCGTTGTACGCGGGGGCGGCGTAGGCGGGCGCGGAGTACGCGGGCGCGGCGGCCTGCTCCGCGGGAGCGGGAGGCGTCTGTGCGTACTCGCCGTAGCGCGGTGCGGGCGGCGTCGGCTGCCCGTCGGGCGCGGGGGTGTTGGGGTCGGTCATGTCGGCCTCCTCGAATGCGAGATCACACCGGTGTCCCCGGCACGCGTTCGACGTTATCGGGGTCCGGCCGGTGCCGCCAGCGGCCGCGCCGTCAGCTCTCGACGAGGTTCTCCACCGGCTGGATGACCGGGATCGCCTGCGTGATGGCCTCGAGTCCCGACAGGCGGGCGGGCGAGAGCTGCTTGTCGACCTCCTCGCGGGTCATGAGCCCCGCCTCCACCACGAGGTCGCCGACGTTGCGGTGGGTCAGCAGGGCGGTCTTCGCGAGCGCGGCCGACGCGGCGTACCCGATGAAGGGCGTGAGTGCCGTGACCACCCCCACCGATGCGCCGACCATCGCGCCGAGCCGCTCGCGATTCGCCGTGATGCCGTCGACGCAGTTGACCCGGAGCGTGCGCATCCCGCGGCGCATCCAGGTGATCGACTGGAAGATCGAGTGCGCGATGATCGGCTCGAAGGCGTTCAGCTGCAGCTGCCCCGCCTCGCTCGCCATCGTGACGGTCAGGTCGGCGCCCGCGACCGAGAAGGCGACCTGGTTGACGACCTCGGGGATCACCGGGTTGACCTTGCCGGGCATGATCGACGACCCGGCCTGCTGCGCGGGGAGATTGATCTCGCCGAGCCCTGCCTGCGGCCCCGACGACAGCAGCCGCAGGTCGTTGCAGATCTTCGAGAGCTTCATCGCATTGCGCTTGAGGGTGGAGGAGAACGACATGAACGATCCCGTGTCGCTCGTCGCCTCGACGAGGTCGTCGGCCGTCGCGAGATCGAGCCCCGTGATGTCGCGCAGGTGCGCGAGGACGGCGGGCGCGTAGCCCGGGTGCGTCGTGATGCCCGTGCCGATCGCGGTCGCGCCCATGTTGATCTCGAACAGCAGGTAGCGGTTCTCGGTGAGGCGCTGGTGGTCGTAGCCGAGGGTCGTGGCGAAGCCGTGGAACTCCTGCCCGAGGGTCATCGGCACGGCATCCTGCAGCTGCGTGCGCCCGATCTTCAGGACGTCGTGGAACTCGACGGCCTTCTTCATGAACGACTGCTTCAGGAGGTCGAGCTCTTCGAGCAACGACACGAGATCGAGACTCAGCCCGATCTTCACGGCCGTGGGGTACACATCGTTCGTCGACTGCGACCGGTTCGTGTGGTCGATCGGCGACAGATAGGCGTAGTCGCCCTTCTCCCGCCCCGCCATCTCGAGCGCGATGTTGGTGATGACCTCGTTCGCGTTCATGTTGGTCGAGGTGCCGGCGCCGCCCTGCACGACGCCAACGACGAACTGGTCGTGGAACTCTCCGTCGATGACGCGCTGCGCGGCGGCATCGATGAGCTGGGCGCGCTCCACGTCGAGGACGCCGATGTCGCGGTTGGCGCGGGCCGAGGCCTGCTTGACCATCGCCAGGGCCTTCACGAGGTCGCGATAGACGGAGATCGGCCGCATCGAGATGGGGAAGTTCTCGAGGGCCCGGGCGGTATGGATGCCCCAATAGGCATCGGCGGGGATCTCCAGGGATCCCAGCGAATCGGTCTCGGTGCGCGTCGTTGCGTCCAGTGCCATGAGTGTCGTCCTTGTGGGTTCATCGACTCGGGTGGTGTCCTCCGAGCCTAGTCGCCCCGACCCCCGCGACTCCTGTACACCGCGTACACGACGAACGACAGCGCGCTCCGCCGGGGAGGTCCCGGCGGAGCGCGCTGTCGTTCGGGTCAGCGATCGATGGACGTCATGTCCTCGTAGCGCTCCCCCACCGGCGTCGCGACGGCGTCGAGGGTCGCGAGCTGGTCGGCGCTCAGCTCGAGGTCCACCGCCCCGATGTTCTCCTCGACGCGGGCGAGCCGTCGGGTGCCGGGGATCGGGGCGATGTGCTCGCCCTGCGCGAGCAGCCACGCGAGCGCGACCTGGGCGGGGGTGGCGCCGGCATCCGCCGCGACCTTCTCGACCGTGTCGACGATCGCGAGGTTCGCCTCCAGCGCGCCGTCGGCGAAGCGCGGGTTGCTCCGCCGGAAGTCGGCCTCGTCGAGCGAGTCGAGCGACCGGATCGCTCCGGTCAGGAACCCGCGACCGAGCGGCGAATAGGGCACGAAGCCGATGCCGAGGTCGCCGAGGGCCGGCAGCAGCTCCGCCTCGGGGTCGCGCGTCCACAGCGAGTACTCGGTCTGCACGGCCGTGACGGGGTGCACTGCGTGGGCGCGGCGGATGGTGGCGACGGATGCCTCCGAGAGCCCGTACCCGCGGATCTTCCCCTCCGCGACGAGCTCGGCGAGGGCACCGACGGTGTCCTCGATCGGGGTCGTCGGGTCCATCCGGTGCTGGTAGTACAGATCGATGCGGTCGGTGCGCAGCCGCCGCAGTGACCCCTCCACGGCGAGGCGCAGGTTCGCCGGCGTGCCGTCGTACCCGCGGACGCCGCCGGCGGTGTGTCGGAGGGTGCCGAACTTCGTGGCGATCACGACCTCGTCGCGGCGGCCCGCGGCGGCGAGGGTCTCGCCGAGGAGCTCCTCGTTCGTGTACGGCCCGTACATCTCGGCCGTGTCGAGGAAGGTGACGCCGCGGTCGAGCGCGCCGAGGATCGTGCGCGCGCCGTCCGCGTCGTCCTGACCCGCGCCCGTGTAGAAGGCGCTGATACCCATGAGTCCGAGCCCGATGCGGCTCACCTCGAGCGCGTTCGCGCCGGTTCCGAGAGTGGTGTTCTTCATGAGATCTCCTTGTCGTAGATGTCGATCTTGTGGTCGATGGCGCGAAGGCTCGCGGTGATGTCCGCGAGTTCCTCGCGTACGCGCTCGCGGTGCGCGACGAGCAGTTCGCGACGCTCCGCGATGGTGGAGGCGCCCTCGCGGACGAGCTCCGTGTACCGCCGGATGCCGGCGATCGGCATCCCCGTCATGCGCAGCCGCGTGAGGAAGGTGACCCAGGACAGGTCGGCGGGCGAGTAGCGGCGGTGCGACGACGACGCGCGGTCGACCGGCGTCAGCATGAGCCCCGCCCGTTCGTAGTAGCGCAGGGTGTGCGTCGAGACGCCGGAGATCTCGGCCGCTTCGGCGATCGGGATGCCGCTGTGCGACTCATGGATCAACGTCATGGCTTCACGCTAGAACTTCGAGCGCGCTCTAAGTCAAGCCGGATCCCTCAGACGCGCTTGCGCGAGAACTCCTCCAGGCGCTCCTCGGGGGTGCGCGCGGCCATCCGCCGGGCCCACTCCGCCGAGAAGTAGTCGCCCGTCTCCGCCGCCGAGACGGGAACGACGGCGTGCGTGATCGTGTCGTCGTAGACGTGCACGAGGTGGAACGACTGCCCGGCATCCATGCCGTTCACCTCCACCGCGGGGCGCTGCAGGTTCATCGTGTAGCAGGTGGCGGATGCCACGCTCACGGGGATGCCCGCGAACGTGCCCGACGTCGAATAGTGCAGGTGTCCCGCGAGGATCGCCCGCACGTCCGTGCCCGCGATCGCGTCCTCGAGCGCGCTCTGATCGCGCAGTTCGAGGATGTCGAAGAACGGGATGTGACTCGGCAGCGGCGGGTGGTGGAGCGCGAGGATCGTCCCGAGCGGCGCGGGCGCGGCGAGGACGCCGCGCAGCCACGCGAGCTGCTCGGGCTCGATCTCGCCGTGATGCCAGCCGGGCACCGTCGAGTCGAGCGCGATGAGGCGGAGGCCGCCGAGGTCCCAGACGCCCGTGACGGGCTCGCTCGTCGGTGCGGCATCCAGCAGGCCGGCTCGGAGGGCCGGCCGCTCGTCGTGGTTGCCCGCGACCCAGACGACCGGGGCGCCGAGTCGCGCGGCGAACGGTTCGACCTCCGCCCGGAGGGCCGCGTAGGCCTCCGGCTCGCCGAGATCGGTGAGGTCACCCGTGAAGACGATCGCGTCGGGTCGGACGCCGGTGCGCTCGATGGCGGCGAGGGTCGCCGCGAGGTTCGCGGCCGTGTCGTAGCGTCCGCCGAGCGGCCGGTTCCCCGCGAGCAGGTGCGTGTCGCTCACGTGCGCGATCACGCGACGCGCGGGCGGGTGCTGTCCGAACTGCACGGGTTCCATGCGGGTCAGCCTATTCGTGGCATCCGACCCCGTGGAGGGCTACTTCGCGATGATGAGCACGAGGCCCGCGACGACGGCCGCCGCGCACAGCGCGAACGAACCGTAGGCGGCCAGGAGCGCGAGGCGCTTCTGACCCTCGCTGAGTGGGCTCTTCTTCGCCGCCTTCGCCGCGGCCTTCGCGGCCTTGCGCGCTTCCTTCTCGCTGATGACGGTGATCGCGTCGGTGAACTCCGCCGGCGCCACGACCGGCGCGCGACCCGCGCGCACGAGCATCCGGAGGCCCACGGCGTAGAACCCGACGACGAGCATCGCGCCGGCGAGAGCCGCGCCCGCGACCCGGAGGAAGGCGGCCCAGTCGATCTCGATCATCGCTGCGCGTCCTTCCGGTCGGTGGAGCGCGAGGCATCCGCGGCCTTCTGCTGCGCCTCTTCACGCAGGAGCGCGCGGCGGCGACGCGTGGGCGGCGCCTTGCGCGGCACCTTGACGGCGAGGCCCGAGTCGGCGACCTCGCTCATCGCGTTGGCGGCGTCGACGGCGCTGCGCCGCGAGCGCAGGAACAGCGCGACGATGATCGCGACGGCGAGGATCGCATCGAGGAGGATGCCCCAGTTGCCGAACCACACCACGAGCAGCGCCGCGAAGGCGCCCACGGCGGCCGACGCCGGGAGCGTCAGGACCCACCCGATCGTGATGCGGCCGACCGTCCGCCACCGGACGGTGGAGCCGCGACGGCCGAGACCCGAGCCGATGACCGAGCCGGATGCCACCTGCGTCGTCGACAGCGCGAAGCCGAAGGCACTCGAGGCGAGGATCGTGGCGGCGGTCGAGGTCTCGGCCGAGAAGCCCTGCGCGGGCTTGACGTCGGTGAGGCCCTTGCCGAGGGTGCGGATGATGCGCCAGCCGCCCATGTAGGTGCCGAGGGCGATCGCGAGCGCGCACGCGATGATGACCCACAGGTGCGGGTCGGCCTGCGCGGAGCTCTGCCAGCCGACCGCGATGAGGGCGAGCGTGATGACGCCCATCGTCTTCTGCGCGTCGTTCGTGCCGTGGGCCAGGGCGACGAGCGATGACGTGAAGATCTGACCCCAGCGGAACCCGTCCCGACCATCGGGCTTGTTGTCGTAGCGGCGCGTGATGGCGTACGCGAGGCGCGTCGCCGCGAACGCGATCACTCCGGCCGTGAACGGGGCGATGAGCGCCGGGAGCACGACCTTGCTGAGCACCGCGCCGAAGTTGATCGCGGCGGCGCTCGCGCCGACGAGCGTCGCACCGATGAGGCCGCCGAACAGGGCGTGGGAAGAGCTCGACGGGAGACCCAGGAGCCACGTCAGCATGTTCCACGTGATGGCGCCGATGAGGCCCGCGAAGATGATCGGCAGGAACGAGAGCCCCGTGATCTCCTTCTCGTTGATAATGCCGTGGGAGATCGTCTGCGAGACCTCCGTCGACAGGAACGCACCGACGAGGTTCAGCCCTGCGGCGAGCATGACGGCGACCTTGGGCTTCAGCGCGCCCGTCGCGATCGGCGTCGCCATCGCGTTGGCCGTGTCGTGGAAGCCGTTGGTGAAGTCGAAGAACAGCGCGAGCGCGATCACCAGGACGACGATGAGAGCAGCGGTTTCCACAGTTCGCTTTCCGTCGGGGTGTGTCAGGAGGGTGCCGAGACGATCGGCGGTGCGAACGAAGAGTTCACCGTGGGTTCATCGCCCGGCAACCGGGCCAGGGAAATCCTCGCACATCCGGCGGGGTGCGAAGAAACCGCGACAACGGGAGAAAGACCCCGCGCACGCGAGGTGCGCCCGGCGCAGGTCGATTAGCGTGGATGGGGTGACCCGTACCCGACCCACCGCTCCCGTCGCCGCCGTCCAGCCGGCGACCCGTACTCACCACGGCGATGCCTTCGTCGACGACTACGAGTGGCTGCGCGCCAAGGACGACCCGGCGGTGATCGCCCACCTCGAGGCGGAGAACGCCTACACCGAGGAGCGCACCGCCCACCTCGCGCCCCTGCGGCAGCGGATCTTCGACGAGATCAAGGCACGCACCCTCGAGACCGACCTCTCCGTGCCGACGCGACAGGGCGCGTGGTGGTACTACGGCCGCACCGTCGAGGGCAAGCAGTACGGCATCCACTGCCGCGCGCCGCTCGCCTCGCCCGACGACTGGACGCCGCCCGAGCTCCAGCCCGGCGTCGACGTCGCCGGTGAGGTCGTGCTCCTCGACGGCAACATCGAGGCGGACGGGAACGAGTTCTTCTCGCTCGGCAGCTTCGACGTCTCGACCGACGGCACGCGTCTGCTCTACGGCGTCGACACCGAAGGCGACGAGCGGTACACGCTGCGCGTGCGCGATCTCGCGACCGGTGCGGATCTCGACGACGTCGTCGAGAACACGTCGGCGGGGGCCTGCTTCTCCCCCGACGGTCGTCACATCGTCTACACGACGGTCGACGACGCGTGGCGGCCCGACACCGTGTGGCTCCACGAAGTGGGAACGGATGCCTCGGCCGACGTGCAGCTGTACCACGAGAGCGACGAGCGCTACTGGGTCGGTGCAGGCTTCACGCGCAGCGAGGCCTACCTCGTGATCGAGGTGGGGTCGTCGATCACATCCGAGGAGCTGCTCGTCCCGGCATCCGACCTGCACGCCGAGCCGCGGACGATCTGGCCGCGCCGCGAGGGCGTCGAGTACTCGGCGACGCACGCAGTCGTGGGCGGTGAGGACGTGCTGTACATCCTGCACAACGACGGCGCGCTCGACTTCGAGCTGGTGCGGGTCTCGGCTGAGGATCCGACCGGTGAGCGCGCCGTCGTGCTGCCCCACCAGCCCGGCAGGCGCCTGCTGGACGTGTCGGCGTTCCGCGACTGGGCGGTCGTGTCGTACCGCCGCGACGGGCTCGCGCGTCTCGGCATCCTCTCGTACGGTGACGACACGGTCGCCGAGCTGGACTTCCCCGAAGATCTCTACGCCGCGGGGGCCGGCGGCAATCCCGAGTGGGCGCCGCCCGTGGTGCGGCTCGGGTACGGGTCCTTCGTCACTCCGGGCACCGTGTACGACTACGAGGTGGCGACCGGCCAATTCCTGCTGCGAAAGCGTCAGCCGGTGCTCGGCGGCTACTCCCCCGAGGATTACGCGCAGCGGCGCGACTGGGCCCTGACACAGGACGGCACGCGGGTGCCGGTGTCGCTCGTGTGGAAGCGTTCGTTCGGCGAGCCTGGTGAGGGCGCAGCCCGCCCCGTACACCTGTACGGCTACGGGTCGTACGAGCACTCGATCGAGCCCGGGTTCTCCGTCGCGCGACTGTCGATGCTCGACCGGGGCGTCGTCTTCGCGATCGCGCACGTGCGCGGCGGCGGCGAGATGGGCCGCCAGTGGTACGAGGACGGCAAGCTCGACCGCAAGCGCAACAGCTTCACGGACTTCGTCGCGGTCGCCGCGCATCTCGTGGCATCCGGTGTCACCTCGCCCGAGCTGCTGGTCGCCGAGGGCGGCTCGGCGGGCGGGCTGCTGATGGGCGCGGTGGCGAACCTCGCCCCGGAGCTGTTCGCGGGCATCCTCGCCGACGTTCCGTTCGTCGATGCGCTGACGACGATCCTCGACCCGTCGCTGCCCCTGACGGTCATCGAATGGGACGAGTGGGGCGACCCGCTGCACGACGCCGACGTCTACGCGTACATGAAGGCGTACACCCCGTACGAGAACGTGCGCGCGGGGGTGCGGTACCCGCGGATCCTCGCGACGACCTCGCTCAACGACACGCGGGTCTACTACGTCGAGCCGGCCAAGTGGGTCGCGCGCCTGCGCGAAGTCGGTGCGGATGCCCTGCTCAAGTGCGAGATGGTCGCGGGCCACGGCGGCGTGTCGGGCCGGTACAACGCGTGGCACCAGCGCGCCTTCGAGCTGGCCTGGCTGCTCGACGTGCTGGGAGTCGCCGAGGCGGGGGTCGCCGGGCTGGGGGCTGCCGAGGCGGGGGTTGCCGCGGGGTGAGAGTGGCGGCCTTGCTGCGGCTTGGCGCATCACGGGCACAGGAGATCTCACCAAGACAGGACGTGTGAGCGCTCACCGCTCCTGCGCCCGTGATATCTCCTGCGCGCGTGATCTCTGTTGCGTGCGTGATGCGTTGCTGGTGGCATCCGTGTTGCCCTCCTCTATCGGCATCCCGCCCACACAGGAGATCTCACCAAGACAGGACGTGTGAGCGCTCACCCCTCCTGCGTCGGTGATATCTCCTGCCTCGGTGAGGCGCAGGAGCGGCAGCGGGCATCCATCTCCGGCATCCGTCGCGGTCCTGGCCGTCACAGCACAACGTGGCAGCCGGGCAGCCTGCGCCCGCACCCGCACCCGCAGGCGCCACCGTCACCGGGCGGCGACCAGATGGCGTTGCTGGGCGAGTGCAAGCGAGACCGTGGCGACGACCTCGTCGGGGTGGAACAGTATCTGCGCGTAGTCGAAGCGCAGCACCGTGTACCCGAGCAGCGTGAGGCGGGCGTCGGCGCGCAGATCGCGTCGACGATCGGATGCCCGGTGGTGCGCGAATCCGTCGAGTTGTGTCACCAGCCGCTCTCCGACGAGGGCATCCACCGGGTGGCCGTCGATCCAGACCTGCTGACGCACCGGGACACCGAGCGGTGAGACCAGTCGAACGAAGCGGGTCTCGAGGCCCGAGTCGGAGAGCGAGGATGCCTCGGCCGCGATGCGGCGGGCATTGCCGCGCCACGGAACGGCCCCCAGCATCCCCGCCGGAATCGCGCCCTTGCGAAGAGCCGATTCCCACACACACAGCGCATCCACGAGAGGCACGCACGCCGCGACATGGCAGAGCACGTTGACGATCGGATCGACGAGAGCGCCCAGCGCCACGGGCTCCGGCGCGATGCCCCAATGGACGCGGCATCCGTCCGGGGAGAGTCTTGACGAGGATGGGGAGACGGCCAGATGCACCTCGTCGTGCTCAGGAACCCACAGTCCGTGCCGCCTCGCGGCGGTGAGGCAGGTCAGGCGCGCGCCCAGGGAGGCCGCCCGGACGAGCATCGGGTCCGCATCCGTTGCGGCGAGCCACGATCGGCGCGCCCATCTCACCGCCCCGTCGGAGAGTGCCGCGCGGATGCCGTGGGTCGTGAACCCCGCCGAGCGCAGCGTCGTCGTGTGCGCGACGCCGCCGCGGCCGTCGAGCCACGGCGTCAGTTCGTGGGCCGGCCTCATGGCATCCAGCGTCCTCCCCCGGGCGGACGCGTGGATGCCAGAACCCCCGAATCGGGGATGACTCAGGCATCCGGGCACCTGTGGAGAGGTCGCTGACCCATCACCGAGACAGGAGATCTCACCGAGACAGGACGAGTGAGCGGTCACACGTCCTGCGTGGGTGAGATCTCCTGTGTCCGTGAGGTGGGCGCGGCACCACCGCGGCATCCCTCGTGAGGTGGGATGCCAGACGAACCCGGCGTCCCCGCGCGACCGGCAGCGCCGGTCGGTGGCGATCACTCACCCGTCACCAAGACAGGAGATCTCACCGAGACAGGACGAGTGAGCGCTCACACGTCCTGCGTGGGTGAGATCTCCTGTGTCCGTGAGGTGGGCGCGGCACCACCGCGGCATCCCGCGCGAGGTGGGATGCCACGAGACGGCGGCACCCCACCGAGGGATGCGCCGCCGCACCCCCCTCGGGACTCAGCCGAACAGGGCAGCGGCCTCTTCGTAGCGGTAGATCGGCACCGTGTTGAGCTCGCCGAGGGCATCCTCGAACGGGACGCGCACGATGTCGGTGCCCTTCATCGAGACCATCTGGCCCCAGGCGCCGTCCACGACGGCATCCGCCGCGTGCAGGCCGAGGCGCGTCGCAAGCACCCGGTCGAACGCCGACGGGGAGCCGCCGCGCTGGATGTGTCCGAGCACGGTCGCACGCGTCTCGATGCCGGTGATGCGCTCGATCTCCGGCGCGAGCACCTCGCTGATGCCCCCCAGGCGCGGGCGGTTGAACGCGTCGAGCCCCTTGTCGCTGAAGGCCTCGTCCATGCCCGTGAGGGTGAAGCCTTCGGACACGACGACGAGCGGCGCGCGGCCGCGGTCGTGGGCCTTCTGCACCTGCGCGGTGATCTCGTCGATCGACATCGGCACCTCGGGGATGCAGATGACGTGCGCGCCCGCGGCGATGCCGGAGTGCAGCGCGATCCAGCCGACATGGCGACCCATGACCTCGGCGACCATGCAGCGCTGGTGCGAGTCGCCGGTCGTGCGCAGGCGGTCCATGGCGTCGGTGGCGATGTTGACGGCCGTGTCGAACCCGAACGAGTAGTCGGTCGCGCGCAGGTCGTTGTCGATCGTCTTCGGCACGCCCATGACGTTGATGCCGTCGTTGTAGAGGCGGTTCGCCGCCGCGAGGGTGCCCTCGCCGCCGATCGCGATGATGCCGTCGATGTGGTGGCCGTAGAGGGTCGCCTTGATGTTCTCCGCCCCGCCGCGCGGGCCCTCGTAGGGGTTCGTGCGCGACGTGCCGAGGATCGTACCGCCGACCTTCGACAGCCCCTTCACCTCGTGACGCGTCAGCGGGAAGAAGTCGCCGTCGACGACGCCGCGCCAACCGTCGCGGATGCCCACGAACTCGATGTTGTAGTTCGTCGTGCCCTTCAGCACGACACCGCGGATGACAGCGTTCAGACCGGGGCAGTCGCCGCCGCTCGTGAGGATGCCGATCTTCATGTGGAGATCCTTTGATTCGGGGATGTCAGGAGGCGTCGCTGCCATCTCCGACACTATCGCCGGATGCCCGAACCACGCCAGCCGCGCCGCCGTCCATAACCGCACGGGCGCGGGCGGGCGCGCCGCGGCGCCCGCCTCACACCCGTCAGGCCGCGCCGAGCGCCTGGCGCAGCAGGTGCATGAGCGCCGACAGCTGCACCGAGTCGCTCGACGTCGGGTCGAGCTGCGCACCGTCGAGGGCGCGGGCCGCGAGCCCCTGCTTCGAGTCGATGAGCTCCGCGATCTTCGTGTCGATCGTGTGCGCGGCGATGATCCGCCACGCCGTGACGGGCTCGTCCTGTCCGATGCGGTGGACGCGGTCGATCGCCTGCGTCTGCTCCGCCGCCGTCCACGACAGCTCCGCGAGGACGACGTTGGATGCCGCCTGCATGTTCAGGCCGACACCGGCCGCCGTCAGGGAGCAGACCGCGACCGCGACGCCCGGATCCCCGTTGAACGCGTCGATCGCCTGCTGGCGTGCGGGCGTCGTCTGGTCACCGCGGATCGAGACGGTCTTGAGGCCCGCCGCAGCGAAGTGCGCCTCCGCGGCATCCATGACGTCGATGTGCTTCGCGAAGAAGACGACCTTCCCGACCGAGCGCTGCAGTTGCACCGTGTAGTCCGCCGCGAGGAGGGCCTTCGCCTGACCGATCCGGCGCACCATCGTGAAGACGTTGTCGCCGCCGGTTCCGGCGGCCTTGGCATCCTCGAGCTCGCCGTGCGCGACGAGGCGCACGATGTCCTCGTCCGCCTCCCCGCCGGTCGCGAGGCTCAGCAGGTGGGCGCCGTCGCCGCGCGCCTCGATGATGCGGCGGTACTTCGCGGCCATCCGCTCGCCGAGCTCGCGCTCCGCCGCACGGATCGACCGGCCGTACTCGTCGTCGAGCTCCACAGGGAGATCGGCGATGAGCTTGTCGGGGAGGTCCGCGGCGACGTCCTTCTTCTTGCGCCGGACGATGCCCATCGAGATGACGGCGTCGCGCGCCTCGGGGTAGAACGCCTTGTCCGCGGGGGTGAACCCCGTGGCATCCAGCTTCTCCATGAGCTCGGGACCGGGCTTCTCGCCGTTCGTCCAGCCGAGGAACCGCCAGATCGCGTCGAAATCCTCGACGTCGTTGATGAGCGGCGTACCGGTGAGCGCCAGCATGAGCGGGTTCCGCACCTGCTCGCGGATGCGTCCGCCGAGGGCGAGGACGTTCTGCGAGCGCTGCGACGTGAGGTTCTTGATGAAGTGCGCCTCGTCGACGACCATGCCCTTCAGGCCCAGCGAGCCGAGCCAGGACAGGTGCCGGTCGAGCACTTCGTAGTTGACGATGAAGACGTCCGCGAACGCGTCGACCTGGTCGCCGTCACCGTGGATGACCGTCGCACGGCGCTGCGGCGTCCACCGCTCCACTTCGCGCGCCCAGTTCATCTTCACGACGTTCGGGACGACGGCGAGGAGCGGATACGCGTCGGCGACGGAGGCTGCGAGCACCGACTGCGCCGTCTTGCCGAGGCCCGGCTCATCGGCGAGGAGGAACGAGCGGTGGCCAGCGCGCACCGACTCGAGGAACCGTGACTGGTGCGGCATGACCTCGAGGCCCTTCGGCGAGAGCCGATCGAACTCGGGCACCGCGGGGAGCTCCATGCTCGCGGCGGCACCGCCCGCACCGGTCTCGAACGCCTTGTAGAGGGGGCCCATGAGCTCCCAGCCGTCGAGCCGCCGACGCGCCGTGGATGCCGGGGCACGGAGGGCCACGTCGGGCGCGAGGAACGGGTTCGACTCGCGACGGGCCTCGATCTGCGGCGGCGTGACCTGCCGCTCGGCGAGCGCGGCCGGGACGACCGGCGTCTGGGCCAGGGGCGCGACGTCGGTGATGATGAGCTCGTCCTCGGGGAGCTCGGCTCCCGACTCGAGCAGCCAGTCGCGGCGCATGCGCTTCGCGACGGGCGACGTCGCCTGATCGACTTCGAGCAGCTGGATGAGCGACGTGTCGCGGGCCGCGGTCTTGGCGAGGATCGTCGCGACGCCGTCGAGCCGCTTGAGCAGCTCGGCGCGCGCGGCGGTGGGGACGTTCTCGTCGGCCTTGACGCGGGCGCGCTCCTCGCGGACGAGGAAAGCGATCACCTGGAACTTGACGCGGTTGGTGGGCCCGAGCTTGCCGCGCTGGGCCTTCGCCTCGACCTCGCGGACCTTGCGGGCGAGGATCGGGATGAGGGGCGCGTCGTCGTCGCGACGCGCCGATGAGCCCTTCCGCCGGCGGGCGGGGGCAGTGGATGCCGTGGTCGGCATGCTCCTCCTGAGCGAGATGCGCCGGGAGAGCCCGGCGGACGCCGACACCGGAGCGTCCGGGTCGGCCGTGCGAAGTCCGCGACGGATGCCGCGGAGGGGAATACGCGAGGCCCGCACCACCGGCTGCGGGCACTCGCTTCAGCGAGCTGCGGCGACGGACGGCGCGATGACTTCGAGGAGAAGTCTAGCGCGGGGCGACCCGTTTCGCGGGGGTTCGCCCCGCGAAACGTCACCGCGAGGCCGGTGGATTGTCGGAGGAGGCCCGCGGGCGGGCGGCGGGAAGCCGCCGCCGGGAGCCCCCGGGGCGACCTGCCGACGTCACCGGGTCGAGCGCAGCCGCAGGCTGTTGAGCACCACGAAGACGCTCGAGAACGCCATCGCGGCGCCCGCGATCATCGGGTTGAGGAATCCCAGGGCCGCGAGCGGCAGCGCCGCCACGTTGTACGCGAAGGCCCAGAACAGGTTCCCGCGGATGATCCGCATCGTGCGGCGGCTGAGGCGCACGGCGGTCGCGACGGGGGCGAGGCCGTGCCCCGCGAGCGCGATGTCGCTCGCGTGCATCGCGGCATCCGTCCCCCCGCCCATCGCGAGACCGAGATCGGCGGTCGCGAGGGCCGCCGCGTCGTTGACGCCGTCGCCGACCATCGCGACGCGGTGACCGGCCGCCTGCAGTCGCTCGATCTCGGCGACCTTGCCCTCGGGGAGGACTCCGGCGATCACATCCACGATGCCGACGGCGGATGCCGCCGCGCGCGCGGCCCCCTCGTTGTCGCCCGTGAGGAGCACGACATCGAGCCCGAGGCCGCGCAGTTCGGCGACGGTCTCGGCGCTGTCGCCCCGCACGGTGTCTGCGACCGCGATGACGGCGCGCACGGCGCCGTCCCAACCGCCCACGACGGCGGTGGCACCAGCCGCTTCCGCTGCCGTGACGGCGGCCGAAGCGGCATCCGGGAGTGCACCGGCGACGTCTGCGGCGAACGCGGGCCGCCCGGCGAACACGGTGTGCCCGTCGACGACGCCGGTCACGCCGCGCCCGGCGAGGCCCGCGAATTCGGCGACCGGTGCGCGGTTCGGCGCGAGGGCGGCGACGGCCCGCGCGATCGGGTGCTCGGATGCCTGTTCGAGCGAGCCGATGAGGTGAGCGACCTCGTCGTCGGTGGCGCCGCCCACGGGCGTGACCGACGTGACGGTCATCTCGCCGCTCGTGACGGTGCCGGTCTTGTCGAGGACGATCGTGTCGATGCGCTCGGCGGATTCGAGCGCCTCGGGGCCCGTGATGAGGACGCCGAGCTGCGCGCCGCGCCCCGTCCCGACGAGGATCGCGATGGGTGTCGCGAGCCCGAGCGCACAGGGGCACGCGATGATGAGGACCGCGACCGCGGCCGTGAACCCCGAGGCGATCGACTCGCCCGCGAAGCCGCCGGCGATCATCCAGCCGAGGAGCGTGAGCACCGCGAGGGCGATGACGATGGGGACGAACACCGCGGAGATGCGGTCGGCGAGCCGCTGCACGCGGCTCTTGCCGGATTGTGCGTCTTCGACGAGACGCGCGAGGTGCGCGAGGCGCGTGTCCGCTCCGACCGAGGTCGCCTCGACGATCAGCCGCCCGTCGGCGGCGAGCGTGCCGCCCGTGACGTCGCTGCCGACGGATGCCTCGACGGGCACCGCCTCGCCGGTGATCATGCTCTCGTCGAGCGACGCCTGACCCGAGACGACGACGCCG
Organism: Microbacteriaceae bacterium PS02067; assembly: GCA_029960085.1. GTDB lineage: Bacteria > Actinomycetota > Actinomycetes > Actinomycetales > Microbacteriaceae > Microbacterium. The sequence continues at coordinate 20,951 of JASCPG010000043.1, forward strand.
TCGGTCGCGACCTTCTCCCCCGGTCGCACGAGGAACCGATCGCCGACCTGGAGGTGCTCGACGGGCATCCGGGTGCCGTCTTCGAGCTCGACGTCCTTCGCGGCGAGGTCGAGCAGCGCGTGGAGCGCCGCGCCGGCCCGACGCTTCGAGCGCTGCTCGATGAAGCGGCCGAGGAGGAGGAACACCGTGACGGCCGTGGCGACCTCGAAGTACACGAGCGAGGACGGGTCGTGGACGGGCTCGAACAGGCCCGAGTCGTGTGTCATCCCGATGCGTCCGGCGGTGCCGAACAGGAGCGCCCACACGCTCCAGAGATAGGCGGCGCCGGTACCGAGCGTGATGAGGGTGTCCATCGTCATCGCACCGTGCCGCGCGTTCGCGAACGTGGCGCGGTGGAACGGCCATCCACCCCAGAGGATCACCGGGGTCGTGAGCGCGAACGAGACCCACTGCCAGCCGGGGAACTGCAGCGCCGGGATCATGCCGAGGAGCACGACGGGCACGGCGAGCGCCGCGCTCACGATGAGGCGCGTGCGGAGCGTCGTGCGCCCCGCACGGTCTTCGACGTCGTGGAAGTGGCCGGAGGCGTGCTCGGCATGCTCGGGCTCGGAGTGGTCGGTGGGTTCGGCGTGCTCGCCACCGGGCTGGGCGCCGGTGTGGTGTGCGTGCGGGGTGCGCGCAGGCGGGGCGGATGCCGAGGTGCGCCGCACCGAGGCGTCGTAGCCCGCCTCACGGACCGCCGCGACGAGGGCATCCGTGTCGAGCCCTTCCGGGTAGCGGACCTTTGCGGATTCCGTGGCGAGGTTGACGGATGCCTCGACCCCGTCGAGCCTGCCGAGCCGCTTCTCGACGCGGGCGACACAGCTGGCGCAGGTCATGCCCTCGATGTCGAGGACGGCTTCGGCCTGCGGCGCACCCGCCGCGCCGGTCATCGTGTCGCGACGACGGTGTAGCCGGCGTCGTCGACGGCCGCGGCGACGGCGTCGTCCGAGACGGCGCCCGTCGTCTGAATGGTGACGAGGCCCGCCGCGGCATCGACGCGGACGTCGTCGACGCCCTCGATGCGGCCCACCTCGCGCGAGACGGCGCCGGCGCAGTGCGCACAGGTCATGCCTTCGACGGTGTAGGTGAGTTCGGCCATGGGGTTCTCCTCGTCTCGGGGGCCGCGTCCGCGGCCGCACCTTCGACAACTAGAATACCCCCCTGGGGTATTCCCGAGGCGGGTCGATCCCGTGGAATATCGACGCTGCTCAGGCTCGGAGTGCGGCCCGGGCGCGCGCCACATCGTCGGTCATCTGCGCGACGAGCTTCGGCACGCCCTCGAAGGCGACCATCCCACGGATCCGGTGCGTGAACAGGATCTGCACCCGGTGCCCGTACAGGTCGAGATCGGTCTCGTCGAGCACGTACGCCTCGACCTGGCGCGTCGACACGTCGTCGAAGGTCGGGTTCGTCCCAACCGAGATCGCCGCCGGGTACCGGGTGATCGGTGCCGCGGCATCCGCCGCTTGATCGATGAGCCACCCGGCATAGACGCCGTCGGCGGGGATGTAGCCCTCGGCATCCGCCGACAGATTCGCCGTCGGGAAGCCGAGCTCGCGACCGCGCTTGAGTCCGTGGACGACCTCGCCCTGCACCGCGTGCGGCCGGCCGAGCAGCCGCGCGGCGCCCTCGACATCGCCGGCAGACAGCAGATCGCGCACCCAGGTCGACGAGACGCGCCGGCTGCCGCCCTGCACGTCGCCGACGACGTCGACCTCGAAGCCGTACTCCTGGCCGAGCTGTGTCAGGAGCGCCGGATCGCCCGTTCCCCCGCGCCCGAAGCGGAAGTCGTCGCCGACCATGACCGTGACGACGCCGAGCGCATCGACGAGGACGTGCTCGACGAATGCGCGCGGCTCGAGGCCGGCGAGCGCCTCGTCGAAGCGCAGCACGAGGGTCGCATCGACGCCCGCGTCGGCGAGGAGTGCGAGCTTCTGGTCGACGCTCGAGAGCGGATCGGGGCAGAGCTCCGGGCGCAGGAGGCTCAGCGGGTTGCGGTCGAAAGTCACCGCCACGACGCGCGCATTCGCGGGAGTCGCGGCGACACGGGCCCGGTCGATCACAGCGCGGTGGCCCGAATGGACCCCGTCGAACTTGCCGATCGCGACGACGCACGGACCGAATCCGTGGGGCACCTCGCTCGGGTCACGGAAGACGATCACCAGCTCGACCTCTCCGCCGACACCGCGGCCTGTGCGGGTGCGGCTTCGTCCACGGGTGCGCCGTGGCGGTGGGTGTACAGCCACCACAGCCCGACGAACGGCAGCACGAGCGGCACCCAGAAGTATCCGTACCCGAAGCCCGACCACACCGTCGCATCGTGCGAGAACAGGTCGGGATGCGTGAGGCTCAACGTTCCGACGACGAGCACGCCCACGAGTTCGAACCCGATCGCGACCCACGCGACCGCGTACCAGAGCGCGCTGCCGGAGAGGACGAGCGCGACCGTCGCGAGGATGTAGACGACGGCGGATGCCGCGGACAGCGTGTACGCGAGCGGGGCGTTGTCGAAGTCCTCGACGATCTGCACGAGCGAGCGCCCGGTCGCGGCGAGTGCCATGATCGCGTAGACGACGACGAGCACCCGGCCGATGCCGGTCATGCGGGGGCGGGACGTGGGCGACATGACCCGTCAATGATAGTTGGCCCGCACGCTGCGGCGCCGGGACGGGTGGGGTCGGGTTCGGGTTCGGCGCCGGGCGTCTCGAGGTCGCAGGGCGGCGGGGTCGCGTGGTTGCCGGAGTGTGGCTAGATGGCCGGGGTGGTCCAGATCACCTGCATGCGCCAGATCATGACCGCCACCGACAGCGCGGCGATGCCCATGATGACGGTGCTCCAGCGGCTCCGCTCGATGAGCGCCCAGAACGCGGCCGCCGGCGGCAGGAGCACCGCCGAGACGAGGTACACCCAGAACTCCAGCACGCTGCCCACGGGGGCATTGCCGGTCAGTGGTGCGACGATCGCGACGACGACCTGCGCGAGCAGCAGGACGAGGATGAACGCCATCCCCCCGACCGTCACATCCCCCGGACGCCGCCCCATCAGGCCGGCGACGACGGCGACCACGCCGACGGCGACGGCGACGGCGACCTGCGCGATCGTGAACCAGGTGATCACGAGGCATCCTCCGCCATGTTCATCGCACTCTTGACGTCCGCGCCGCGCCGCTCGACGATGCCGACGAGGCGACCCTCCGGGTCGATCGCAGCGGTTCCGGCGTCGAGCCGCGCGGCGGCGCCCGCGAGACGCTTGCCATGACGCAGATCCCGCGCCTCCTCCGCCGACACGGGGAAGGCACCGAGGACGGCGGCGGCGACGCTCGCGGCATCCAACAGCACCGCATCGGGTGTGATCTCGTGCAGGGCGTCGGCGACCTCGAACGGGCCGATTCGGGTGCGGCGGAGGGCCGTGAGGTGACCGCCGACACCGAGCGCGGCGCCGAGATCGCGCGCGAGGGCGCGGATGTAGGTGCCGCTCGAGCAGTCGACGACGACGTCGAGGTCGATCGCCTCGGCATCCGCGCGCCGGCCCGTCACCTCGAACCGGCTGACGGTCACGGTGCGGGCGCGGAGCTCGACCTCCTCGCCTGCGCGGGCGAGGTCGTAGGCACGGCGGCCTCCGACCTTGATCGCCGACACGGTGCTCGGCACCTGGGATGTCTCGCCGCGGAGCGCGGCGATGCCCGCGTCGATGGCCGCGGGTGCGATGGCGCCGAGTGCCGTGGCATCCGCCCGCGCCGTCTCGACCCCGTCGGCGTCGTCCGAGTCCGTCGACACCCCGAGCCGGATCGTCGCCTCGTAGGTCTTGTCGAGTCCGACGATGAACGTGAGAAGCCGCGTCGCGGGACCGACGCCGAGGATCAGCAGCCCCGTCGCCATGGGGTCAAGGGTTCCGGCGTGCCCGATCTTGCGGGTGCCGAGCGCGCGCCGAGCCCGGGCGACGACGTCGTGGCTCGTCACCCCGCCCGGCTTGTCGACGAGCAGGATGCCGCTCGGCGCGGGCCGCGCAGGAGTCTCGGACGTGGGCATCCCCCCAGCCTAGATCCGCCGCGCGAGGCCTCTGTCCGCCCGCGCGCAGACTGAATACGGACTCAAGGAGGTCGGTGATCGCTGTGATGGCGTGATCGGTGAAGGCGTGACGTCGTGATCGGTGACGGCCTGTCCGAGTGATCCGGCCCGGGAAGACGGGAGGCTGGTGCGACGTAGGCTGGCGGGATGTCCGAGATCGCCGCGCCGCTCATCGCGTGGTACCGGGCGAACGCGCGGGATCTGCCGTGGCGTCGGCCGGGATTCGGGGCGTGGGGTGTGCTCGTCAGCGAGTTCATGCTGCAGCAGACCCCCGTGAATCGCGTGATCCCGCGGCTCGAGTCCTGGCTCGAGCGCTGGCCGACCCCCGCGGCCCTCGCGGCGGATGCCCCGGCGTCGGCCGTCCGCGAATGGGCGAACCTCGGCTACCCTCGCCGGGCGCTGTGGCTGCACCGGGCCGCGGCGGAGATCCGCGACCGGCACGCGGGAGCCGTTCCGCGCGAGGTGGATGCCCTGCTCGCGCTCACGGGCATCGGCGACTACACGGCGCGGGCGGTCGCGGTGTTCGCGTACGGCGACCGTCACCCCGTCGTCGACACCAACACGCGGCGCGTCCTCGCGCGGGCTCTCGGCGGCCGCTCGCAGCCCGGACCTCCCGCGAAGTCCGATCTCGCCGCGATGGCGGCTGTCCTGCCGGAGGATGAGGCGGATGCCGCGGCCTTCAACGCCGCGACGATGGAGCTCGGAGCGGTCGTCTGCACGGCGCGCGCGCCGCGGTGCGAGGCCTGTCCGATCGCCGACCTGTGCGCATGGCGGGCGGCGGGCTACCCCGACACGGGCGACGATCGCCGCAAGCAGGCGCGCTACGAGGGCAGTGACCGGCAGGCCCGTGGAGCGATCCTGCGGGCGCTGCGCGAAGCGGCCGCGCACGAACTGCCGCAGAGCGCCGTCGCGCCGGAGTGGCCGGATGCCTCCCAGCGCGACCGCGCGATCGACTCACTCATCGCCGACGGCCTCATCGAGGCGACGGCCGGCGTCCTGCGGCTTCCGCACTGACCGCGCGACAAGGTACAGAAGCGCCCGGTCGCGCTAGCGCAGCCAACCCCGGAATGCCGAACCCGCACCGCCCGCGGCACGGACCAACGGGCCGTCGCAGCCGCGACCGCGCGGGTCAGTCCTCGTCGTCCTCGCGGGGCTTGACGTACGGGTCGGCGTCGCCTGCGTAGGACGCGCTGGATGCCAGCCCCGCGACCTGCTCGTCGCGCTCCCGCGCCTCGCGGAGCAGGTCGGCGATGTGGCCGGCCGTCTCGGGCAGCGCGTCGGGGATGAACTCGAGCGACGGGGTGAGGCGCACGCCGAGCTTCTTGCCGACCTCGCTGCGGAGCATGCCGGTCGCGGCTTTGAGCGCCGCCGCCGTGTCCTCACGCTCCTGGTCGCTGCCGTACACGGTGTAGAACACCGAGGCGTGCTGAAGGTCTCCCGTCACCCGCACATCCGTGATGGTGACGAAGCCGAGGCGCGGGTCGCGCAGCCCCTTCTCGAGCCGCTCGGCGATGAGCACGCGGATGCGGTCCGCCATCCGCGCCTGACGTTCGTTCGACATCTCTTCTTCCCTCTCCCGCCGACAACGGCTGGTTCACACAGCGACTGAGAGCCCGGCGTAGCCGCAGCCGCACTCACGACCGCGGATCAGCCGCGCGGCTTCTCCACCATTTCGATCGTCTCGATCTCGTCGCCGACCTGGATGTCGTTGTACTTGCCCAGGCCGATACCGGCCTCGAAGTCCGTGCGGACCTCGGTGACGTCGTCCTTGAAGCGGCGCAGCGACTCGATCGCGAGCCCGTCGGCGATGACCACGCCGTCGCGGATGACGCGCGCCTTGGCGTTGCGCGTGATCGTGCCCGAGCGGACGATGACACCGGCGATGTTGCCGAACTTCGAGGAGCGGAACACCTCGCGGATCTCGGCGACACCGGACTGCTTCTCCTCGAACTCCGGCTTGAGCAGGCCCTTCAGCGACTGCTCGACGTCGTCGAGGGCGTTGTAGATGACCGAGTAGAACCGGACGTCCACACCCTCGCGCGCGGCACGCTCGCGGGCCTTCGTGTCGGGGCGGACGTTGAAGCCGATGACGATCGCGTTGTCGATCGTCGCCAGGTTGATGTCCGACTCGGTGATCGCGCCGACGCCGCGGTGGATGATCCGCAGCTGCACCGAGTCGTCGACCTCGATCTTGAGGAGCGACTCTTCGAGCGCCTCGACGGCACCGGAGACGTCACCCTTGATGATGAGGTTGAGCGACTCGACCTTGCCCTCTTCGAGCGCGCGGGTGAAGTCCTCGAGCGAGATGCGCTTGCGGGCCTTGGCCAGCTGGGCGTTGCGCTCGGCGGCCTCACGCTTCTCGGCGATCTGGCGGGCCATGCGGTCCTCGTCGGTGACGATGAACGTGTCGCCGGCGCGGGGAACCGAGTTGAGACCCTGCACCTGGACGGGACGCGACGGGAAGGCCTCTTCGACGGCATCCCCGTTCTCGTCGATCATCGCGCGGACGCGGCCGTACGCGGTGCCCGCGACGATCGCGTCGCCGACGCGCAGCGTTCCGGACTGGATGAGGACGGTCGCCACCGAACCGCGGCCCTTGTCGAGCTTCGCTTCGATCGCGACACCGCGGGCAGCCTTGTTCGGGTTGGCCGTGAGGTCGAGGCCCGCGTCGGCGGTCAGCAGCACGGCGTCGAGGAGATCCTGGATGCCCGTGCCCTGGCGCGCCGAGACGTCGACGAACATCACGTCGCCGCCGTACTCCTCCGCGACGAGGCCGTACTCGGTGAGCTGCTGGCGCACCTTCGCCGGGTTCGCCTCGGGCTTGTCGACCTTGTTGACCGCGACGACGATCGGAACCTGCGCCGCCTGGGCGTGGTTCAGGGCCTCCACCGTCTGCGGCATGATGCCGTCGTCGGCGGCGACCACGAGGATCGCGATGTCGGTGACCTGCGCACCACGGGCACGCATGGCGGTGAACGCCTCGTGACCGGGGGTGTCGATGAAGGTGATGGCGCGCTCGATGTCCTCGTGCTCGGTCCACACCTGGTAGGCACCGATGTGCTGCGTGATGCCGCCGGCCTCGCCCGCGACGACGTTGGTCTGACGGATCGCGTCGAGCAGTCGCGTCTTGCCGTGGTCGACGTGGCCCATGACGGTCACGACGGGCGGACGGATCTCGAGGTCGTCCTCGCTCTCCGCCTCGAGCTCCGCCTCGAGGTCGAGTCCGAAGCCCTCGAGGAGCTCCTTGTCCTCGTCCTCGGGAGAGACCATCTGGATCTTGTAGCCGAGTTCGGCGCCGAGCACCTCGAACGTGGCCTCGTCGAGCGACTCGGTCGCCGTCGCCATCTCACCGAGGTTGAAGAGGATCGTCACAAGCGTTCCGGGCTGCACGGTGTAGCCGCGGATCGCCTCGAGCTTGTCCGCGAAGTCGGCGATCGATGCGCCGCGACGGAGCCGGACGATCTCGCCGTTGCCCTTCGAGACGTTGACGCCGCCGACGACCGGGGCATCCCGCATCTCGAATTCTTGCCGCTTCGCCCGACGCGACTTGCGCTGCTTGGACTTGCCGCCGCCCTTGCCGAAGGCACCCGCGGTGCCGCCGCCGGGGCCACGACCACGACCGCCACCACCGCCGGGACGACCGGCGAAGCCACCGGGGGCACCGGGCCCACCCGTGCCGCCGGGGCGCTGGAAGCCGCCGGCACCGCCGGGACGACCGGGACCGCCGGGACGCTGCTGGAAAGGAGCACCGGGACGACCGCCGCCACCGGGGCGACCGGCGCCGCCGGGACGCGGGGCGCCCGGGCGGGGTGCGCCGGGGCGCGGGGCCTGCGGGCGAGGGATGTTTCCGGGGCTCGGGCG
>JASCPG010000044.1 GCA_029960085.1 Microbacteriaceae bacterium PS02067
GGCCCGCACCCCGAGACGGGGGTGCGGGCCTCTCGCGAAGGGGGGACCTTACTCGGCCTTCTCCTCGACGGCGTCAGCGGCGGCGGCCTCAGCGGCCTCGCCCTCGGCCTGCGACTCGGCGCCGGCCTCTTCGACCTCGATCTCGGCGGGGGTCTCCTCGACGGCGACCTCCTCGGCGGGAGCGGCCGCGGGGGCCGACTTCTTCGCCGACTTGGGCTTCGGGTTCACCGGCTCGAGCACGAGCTCGATGCGGGCCATGGGGGCGTTGTCGCCCTTGCGGTTGCCGATCTTCGTGATGCGGGTGTAGCCGCCCTCACGGTCCGCGACCTGCGGGGCGATCTCGGCGAAGAGGACGTGCACGACCTCCTTGTCGCCGATGACCGACAGCACCCGGCGACGGGCGTGCAGGTCGCCGCGCTTGGCGAACGTGATGAGACGCTCGGCGAGCGGACGCAGGCGCTTGGCCTTCGTCTCGGTCGTTGTGATGGCGCCGTGGGTGTACAGCGCGGCCGCGAGGTTCGCAAGCAGCAGACGCTCGTGGGCGGGGCCGCCTCCGAGGCGGGGACCCTTCGTGGGCTTGGGCATATCAGTTACTCCAGGTGGAAAATGTCAGCTGATCGATCGGGTGTCGATCAGAGGGTCTCGTCGTCGTAGCCGCCGTAGAAGTGCGCGCCGTCGAACCCGGGGACCGAGTCCTTCAGCGACAGTCCGAGCGAGATGAGCTTGTCGCGCACCTCGTCGACCGACTTCTGACCGAAGTTGCGGATGTTCATGAGCTGCGTCTCCGACAGGGCGACGAGCTCGGACACCGTGTTGATGCCCTCGCGCTTCAGGCAGTTGTACGAACGGACCGAGAGATCCAGGTCCTCGATCGGCATCGAGAGCTCGTTGGTCAGGACCTCGGCGACCGGCGCGGGGCCGATCTCGATGCCCTCGGCCTCGACGTTCAGCTCGCGGGCGAGACCGAACAGCTCCGTCAGCGTACGACCCGCCGACGCGACGGCGTCGCGCGGCGTGATCGAGGGCTTCGCCTCGACGTCGAGCACGAGCTTGTCGAAGTCGGTGCGCTCCCCGGCACGCGTCGCGTCGACGCGGTACGAGACCTTGAGCACGGGCGAGTAGATCGAGTCGATCGGGATCTGACCTGCTTCGGCGTACTCGTTGCGGTTCTGCGTCGCGGAGACGTAGCCACGACCGCGCTCGATCGTGAGCTCGAGCTCGAAGCGGGCCGCGTCGTTGAGCGTCGCGATGACGAGCTCGGGGTTGTGCACCTCGACACCGGCCGGAGCGGAGATGTCGGCGGCGGTGACCTCACCGGCGCCGGTCTTGCGCAGGTACGCGGTGATCGGCTCGTCGCGCTCCGACGAGACCACGAGCTGCTTGATGTTGAGGATGATCTCGGTGACATCCTCCTTCACGCCCGGGATGGTGCTGAACTCGTGCAGCACGCCGTCGATGCGGATGCTGGTGACCGCGGCGCCGGGGATCGAGGAGAGCAGGCTGCGACGCAGCGCGTTGCCGATCGTGTAGCCGAAGCCGGGCTCCAGCGGTTCGATGACGAAGCGGCTGCGGAACTCGCCGATCTTCTCCTCGGTCAGAGTGGGACGCTGTGCGATGAGCACTATGTGTTCCTTTCCGTCACGTGCCCGCTATATGACACGTGCGATTACAAGAGGTGTTGAGTTGTGGGAAAGACGACGAGAGCCGGATGCCACGGCATGCGTGGCATCCGCTCTCGGATCAGACGCGGCGGCGCTTCGGCGGACGGCAGCCGTTGTGGGCCTGCGGCGTCACGTCGTTGATCGAGCCGACCTCGAGGCCGGCGGCCTGGAGCGAGCGGATCGCGGTCTCGCGGCCCGAGCCCGGGCCCTTCACGAAGACGTCCACCTTCTTGACGCCGTGCTCGGCGGCCTGGCGGGCGGCCGACTCGGCGGCCATGCCGGCGGCGTAGGGGGTCGACTTGCGCGAGCCCTTGAAGCCCACGCCACCCGAGGACGCCCAGCTGATGACGGCGCCCGAGGGGTCGGTGATCGAGACGATCGTGTTGTTGAACGTCGACTTGATGTGGGCGTGGCCCAGCGCGATGTTCTTCTTCTCCTTGCGGCGCGGCTTGCGCGCGGCGGTCTTGGCCTGTGCCATGAGTTTCTCCTAAACCTGGGACCGCGCCTTAGCGCGCCTTCTTCTTGCCGGCGACGGTGCGCTTCGGGCCCTTGCGGGTGCGCGCGTTGGTCTTCGTGCGCTGACCGCGGACCGGGAGGCCCTTGCGGTGGCGGAGACCCTCGTACGAGCCGATCTCGACCTTGCGGCGGATGTCTGCGGCGACCTCGCGGCGCAGGTCACCCTCCACCTTGTAGTTGCCTTCGATGTAGTCGCGCAGGGCGACCAGCTGGTCGTCGGTGAGGTCCTTGACGCGGATCGACTCGTCGATCTCGGTGGACTTGAGGATCTCGACCGAACGGGTACGGCCGATGCCGTAGATGTAGGTGAGGGCGATCACCACGCGCTTGTCGCGCGGGATGTCAACGCCGGCAAGACGTGCCATGCGATGTCTCCTAGGAGGTAGTGGAGGTGTGGAGCAGGATCGGTGCCCGGGCCTCCGCCCGGGGTGTCCCCTCTTGCGAGGTTCTGATCTGCCTGAGATGACCGTCTCCGGTCGTCGAACGGGCGCTGTGCACCCGTTCGTTGAGCGAGCGCAGCGAGTCGAAACGCAGTGCCCGGTCGTTGAGCGAGGGCAGCGAGTCGAAACGCAGTGCCCGGTCGTTGAGCGAGCGCAGCGAGTCGAAACGCAGTGCCCGGTCGTTGAGCGAGCGCAGCGAGTCGAAACGCGCCGTTCGCGGTATTGAGTTGTGGTTCGTGCGGAGGTTTCGACGCGGGCCTGCAGCCCTTGCTCAACCTTGAGCCGTGAGCGCATCAAGGCGGCTTCGCCGCCGTGATCCGCTCCGGCTCAACCCTGGCGCTGCTTGTGGCGCGGGTTGGACTTGCAGATGACCATCACGCGCCCATGGCGGCGGATCACCTTGCAGTGATCGCAGATGGGCTTGACGGAGGGGTTGACCTTCATTGTTCTTTCCTTGGCGCTGTCTTCGAGTCGACCGGATGCCGGGGCATCCGTCCGCTCGTTACTTCTCGACCGGTCTAGCGGTAGCGGTAGACGATGCGTCCGCGCGTGAGGTCGTAGGGCGAGAGCTCCACGACGACGCGGTCTTCGGGGATGATGCGGATGTAGTTCTGCCGCATCTTTCCGGAGATCGTGGCGAGGACCTTGTGACCGTTGCTCAGCTCGACGCGGAACATCGCGTTGGGCAGAGCCTCGGAGATCACACCCTCGATCTCGATGACACCGTCTTTCTTAGCCATAGCCTCGCTGACGCTCGTGCAGACCGGCCGGTCTGCGGTGGGTGGTGGATTCGGTGCCGCGACACGCCAATGAAGGCGCAAGGCACCAAAGATTCAGTGTACGTGATATGTCGGCCCGCGGCAAACCCGCGGGCCGACTCCCGGCTTACTTGAAAAGGGAGGCGAACGAGCCCGCGGCGGGGATCTTGCTGTTCGCGATCGTCTCGCCGTTGATGGCGATCGTCGGCGTCGCGATGCCGGTCTGGCCGGGCTGGACGGGCGTCTTGTCGGTCATCGACGCGACGAACTGCTTGTAGGTCTGGTCGTTGACGCACGAGTCGATGCCAGTCACCCCCACGCTCTTGGCGACGTCGAGGATCTCGGCGTCGGTGAGTCCGGGCGAGTTCTCCTGCGGCTGCTTCGCGAACATCGCCTGCATGAACGGCACCGCGGCATCCGGGGACTTCTCGGCGACGCAGTACATCGCGTTGGCGGAGCGCGTGGAGAACTGTGAACCCTGCGAGTAGCGGTCGAGGATCGCGATCGGGTGGATGTTGAGGGTGATGGTGCCCTTGTTGACGAGGTCGAGGATCTCGGGACCGTAGGTCTTCTCGAACTGGTTGCAGATGGGGCACATGAAGTCGACGTACGTGTCGAGGGTCTGCTCGCCCGAGCCGACGACGACGGCGCCCGTGGACTGGTCGATGCCGGAGCCGCTCGGGGGCGTGCCCGGCGACGTGGCGCTGTTGTTCATCCACACGACGAGCGCGATCACCACGGCGACGACGGCGACGACCGCCACACTCACCCAGATCGCGAACCAGTTCGTCCTGTTCGCTGCTGCCTGCGCCATCGTGATCGCCTCATCTCCGCGGCGTCCGCCGCACCAGTGTCTATTTTCTCGCAAGTGCACCTATGCATCGCCCGTGAGCCACGGGGCCGCTCGGGCGGGGCTCAGGCGATGGGCGCGGGGATGACGCCGTAGGGTGCGAGGCCGGCGGCGCCGCCGTCGTGGGCGGTCAGCACCCAGATGCCGCCGTCGTGCACCGCGACGCTGTGCTCCCAGTGGCATCCGTCCGAACCGTCGACCGTCGTGACGGTCCAGTCGTCGTCTTCGACGAACGTCTCATCCGAGCCCGACGTCACCATGGGCTCGATCGCGAGGCAGAGCCCCGGACGCACCTCGGGCCCGAGGTCGGGCACGCGGTAGTTGAACACGGTCGGGCCCTCGTGCATCTTCCGGCCGATGCCATGCCCGACGTAGTCGCGGAGGATCCCGTACTCGACGCCGTCGGCGGCTGCGGCGCGCTCGATGTAGCCCTGCACGGCGTCGCCGATCTCGCCGACGCGGCGCGCGGATGCGAGCGCCGCGATACCGGCCCAGAGCGATCCCTCGGTGACCTCCGACAGGCGCTGGCGTGCGGCGACGACGTCAGGGCGCTCGGCGTCCGGCACGACGATCGTGATCGCCGAGTCGCCGTTCCACCCGCGGAACTGCGCGCCGGCGTCGATCGAGACGATATCGCCCGCCGCGAGCACACGCTCCCCCGGGATGCCGTGCACCACTTCGTCGTTCACCGAGATGCAGGTCGTGTGACGGTAGCCGCGGACGAGTTGGAAGTTCGACTCCGCGCCGCGCGAGGTGATGAGGGCGGATGCCGCGGCGTCCAGCTCCTCCGTCGTGACGCCCGGCGCGACGAGCGCGCGGACGGCGTCGAGCGCATCGGCCGTGATCAGTCCGGGCTCGACCATCCCGCGCAGTTGGGCGGGGGTCTTGTACAGCGAGCGGCGAAGCCCCACGAGCGGCCTCAGCCCGCGACGATGCCGCGCGCGGTCAGCGCGACGACAATGCGTTCGAAGACCTCGTCGAGCGTGCCGACTCCGTCGACCGCGTCGACGATGCCGCGTTCGCGGTACACGTCGAGGATCGGGGCGGTCTCTGACTCGTAGATCGACAGTCGCTTCGCGATCGACTCCTCGTTGTCGTCGGCGCGACCCTGCTCCACGGCACGCAGCGCGATACGGCGGATGGACTCGTCACGCGGGACGGACAGCTCGATCACGGCGGTGAGCGGCTCGTCGCGCTCGTCGAGGAAGGCGTCGAGGTCGGCGACCTGGCCGAGGTTCCGCGGGTAGCCGTCGAGCAGGAAGCCCGCCGCCGCGTCGTCCTGAGCGAGGCGGTCCCGGACGATCGCGCCGGTCAGCTCGTCCGGGACGAGGTCGCCGGCGTCGATGATCGCCTTCACCTGGAGCCCGAGGGGCGTGCCCTCCTTGACGTTCGCGCGGAAGACATCCCCGGTCGATACGGCCGGCACACCATAGGTGAGCGCGATGCGCTCGCCCTGCGTGCCCTTGCCGGAGCCCTGCGGGCCGATGATGAGCAGTCGAGCGGCGGTCATCGCAGGAGCCCTTCGTAGTGGCGCTGCTGCAGCTGCGCATCGATCTGCTTCACGGTCTCAAGACCGACACCCACGATGATGAGGATCGAGGCGCCGCCGAACGGGAAGTTCTGGTTCGCGCTGACTGTGGCCAGCGCCACGAGCGGGAGCAAGGCGATGAGGCCGAGGTAGATCGCGCCCGGGAGCGTGATGCGCGTCAGCACGTAGTCGAGGTACTCGGCGGTCGGGCGACCGGCACGGATGCCGGGGATGAAGCCGCCGTACTTCTTCATGTTGTCGGCGACCTCGACCGGGTTGAACGTGATCGCGACGTAGAAGTAGGTGAAGCCGACGATCAGGAGGAAGTACAGCAGCATGTACAGCGGGTGATCGCCCTTGGTGAGGTAGTTGTTGATCCACGTCACCCACCCGGGCACGTTGCCCTGGGCATCCGGCGTCTGGTTGAACTGCGCGATGAGCGCCGGGATGTACAGGAGCGACGAGGCGAAGATGACGGGCACGACGCCGGCCATGTTCACCTTGATAGGGATGTACGTGTTCGTGCCGCCCAGCGTCCGGCGCCCCACCATGCGCTTCGCGTACTGCACCGGGATGCGCCGCTGCGACTGCTCGACGAAGACGACGAGGGCGACGACGACGATCGAGATCGCGAGCACCAGCAGGAAGACCTCGAAGCTGCGCGCCTGGGCGATCGACCACATGGCGGCCGGGAAGGTCGCCGCGATCGAGGTGAAGATGAGGATCGACATGCCGTTGCCGACACCGCGCTCGGTGACGAGCTCGGCGAACCACATGATGAGACCCGTACCGGCCGTCAGCGTGATGATCATGAGCAGCTGCGCCCACCAGGCGTCGTTCGTCAGCAGCGCGTTGCAGGACGCGATCGACGTCGTGCCGAACAGCTGCCCCGAGCGGGCGACCGTGACGAGGGTCGTCGACTGCAGGAGCGCGAGCGCGATGGTCAGGTACCGCGTGTACTGCGTGAGCTTGGCCTGGCCCGCCTGACCCTCCTTGTACAGGGTCTCGAAGTGCGGGATGACGACGCGCAGGAGCTGCACGATGATCGTCGCGGTGATGTAGGGCATGACACCCAGCGCGAAGATCGACAGCTGCAGGAGCGCGCCGCCGGAGAACAGGTTCACGAGAGAGAGCAGGCCCTCGTTCGCCGAACCGCTCTCGCGGAGGCAGTCCTGGACGTTCGGATAGCTCACGAACGGCGTCGGGACGTGCGCGCCAAGTCGGTAGATGGCGATGATCGCCAGGGTGAAGCCGATCTTCCGCCGCAGATCAGGGGTGCGGAAGACCCGCGCGATGGCGCTGAACAAGGGATTTCCTCCAGTGGACGTACGGGTGTGCGCGATCGGGATCGGCACACCGTGTACCAGAGTACGGCAACAGGGGCCGGAGGGTCGTCTCTCGAGTTCTCGAGCGACCCTCCGGCCCCTGCCGTGGACTTACTTGATCGAGCCGCCGGCGGCGACGATCTTCTGCTCGGCCGAACCCGAGACCTTGTCGACGGCGACGGTCAGCTTGACCGAGATGTCGCCGGTGCCGAGCACCTTGACCTTCTCGTTCTTGCGGACCGCGCCCTTGGCGACGAGGTCACCGACGGTGACGTCGCCACCGGTCGGGTACAGCTCGGCGAGCTTGTCGAGGTTGACCACCTGGTACTCGACGCGGAACGGGTTCTTGAACCCGCGCAGCTTCGGCGTACGCATGTGGAGGGGCATCTGCCCACCCTCGAAGCCGACCTTGACCTGGTAGCGGGCCTTGGTTCCCTTGGTACCACGGCCCGCGGTCTTCCCCTTCGAGCCCTCACCGCGACCGACACGGGTCTTCGCGGTGTTGGCGCCCGGGACGGGACGCAGGTGGTGGACCTTCAGCACGCCGGGACGCGACGCCTCGGCATCCGCCTTCTTGGCGGGAGCCTTCTTCGCGGCGGGCTTCTTCACGGCAGCCTTGTCCGCAGCCTCGGCCTTGTCGGCGGCCGCCGCGGCGGGAGCCTTCTTCGCCGGAGCCTTGGCGGCAGCCGTCTCGGACTTCTTGGCGGCCGGCTTGGCCGCCTTCTTCTCGACGACCTCTTCGGTCGCCTTCTCGGCCTTCTCAGCCATCAGTCGATCTCCTCAACCTTGACGAGGTGGGCGACGGTCTTGACGTAACCGCGCGTCTGCGCGTCGTCCGGACGGACGACGGAGTCGCCGATCCGCTTGAGACCGAGGGAACGCAGCGTGTCGCGCTGGTTCTGCTTCTCACTCACCTTGGACTTGACCTGGGTCACCTTGAGACGGGCAGCCATCAGGCACCAACCTTCTGCGCCTTCGCGGCCTCGGCCTCGGCACGGATCAGACGGGCGGGCGCCACCTGGTCGAAGTCGAGACCACGACGGGCGGCGACGGCGCGCGGCTCCTCGAGGCTCTTCAGCGCCGCGACCGTCGCGTGCACGATGTTGATCGTGTTCGACGAGCCGAGGGACTTCGAGAGGACATCGTGGATGCCGGCGCACTCGAGCACGGCGCGGACCGGACCACCGGCGATGACACCGGTACCGGCAGCGGCCGGGCGCAGGAGCACCACACCAGCGGCGGCCTCACCCTGGACGGGGTGGGGAATGGTCGAGCCGGCACGCGGCACGCGGAAGAAGTTGCGCTTGGCCTCTTCGACACCCTTGGAGATGGCGAGGGGGACTTCGCGCGCCTTGCCGTAGCCGACGCCGACGAGGCCGTTGCCGTCGCCCACGACGACGAGCGCCGTGAAGCTGAAGCGGCGACCACCCTTGACGACCTTCGACACGCGGTTGATCGTGACGACGCGCTCCAGGAACTGGCTCTTGTCGGCGTCGCGCGCACCGCGGTCACCGCGGGTCTGGCTGCGCTCGCGGCCTCCGCGGCGGGGCTCACGCTCGCGCTGCTCGGCCGGTGCCTCAGCGGCAGCGGTCTGCTCAGTGGCCTCTGCGGACACTTCGTTCTCCTTGATTTCGCTCACAGGTTCAGACCCCCTTCGCGGGCGCCGTCGGCGATCGCTGCGACACGGCCCGCGTAGCGGTTGCCACCGCGGTCGAACACGACGTCCGAGACGCCGGCGGCCTTCGCACGCTCGGCGACGAGCTCGCCGACCTTGCGGGCCTTGGCGGTCTTGTCACCGTCGAAGGTGCGCAGGCCCTCTTCGAGGGTCGAGGCGGATGCCACGGTGTGACCCTTGCTGTCGTCGACCAGCTGGACGAAGACGTGGCGGGCCGATCGGGTGACGACGAGACGCGGACGCGACTCGGTGCCGACGATCTTCTTGCGAAGACGGGCGTGACGACGCGAACGCGCGTCGGACTTCGACTTCACAGCCATGATTACTTACCAGCCTTTCCGGCCTTGCGGCGGACGACCTCGCCGGCGTAGCGCACACCCTTGCCCTTGTACGGCTCGGGCTTGCGGATCTTGCGGATGTTGGCAGCCGCCTCGCCGACGGCCTGCTTCGAGATGCCGCTGACCGTCAGCTTGTTGTTGCCCTCGACGGTCAGCGTGATGCCGGCCGGGGGCTCGACGAGCACCGGGTGCGAGAAGCCGAGCGCGAACTCGACGGCCGCGCCCTTCTGCGCCACACGGTAACCGGTGCCGACGACCTCGAGGCCCTTGGAGTAGCCCTCGGTGACGCCGATGATGTTGTTGTTGATGAGCGTGCGGGTCAGGCCGTGGAGCGACCGCGACTCACGCTCGTCGTCGGGGCGGGAGACCAGGACCTGGCCCTCCTCGACCTTGACCTCGATGGGCTTGGCCACGGTGAGCGCGAGCTCGCCCTTGGGGCCCTTGACCGCGACATCCTGGCCGTCGACCGAAACGGTCACGCCGGCGGGGATGGTGATGGGGAGACGTCCGATACGCGACATGTCAGATCACCACACGTAGGCGAGGACTTCCCCACCCACGCCCTTCTGCTCGGCCTGACGGTCGGTGAGAAGACCGGAGGAGGTGGACAGGATCGCGACACCGAGGCCACCGAGGACGGTGGGGATCTCGGTCGAGCGTGCGTAGACACGCAGACCCGGCTTCGAGACGCGCTTGATGCCGGCGATCGACCGCTCGCGGTTCGGGCCGTACTTCAGCGTCAGGGTGAGCGTCTGGCCGACGCGGGCGTCCGAGACCTCCCAGGAGGAGATGTAGCCCTCCTGCTTGAGGATCTCGGCGATGTTGGTCTTGAGCTTCGAGCTCGGCAGCGACACGGTGTCGTGGTGCGCCGAGTTCGCGTTGCGCAGACGGGTCAGCATGTCTGCGACCGGGTCTGTCATCGTCATATCTTGTTTCCTTTGTTCACGCGGTTTCGGATGCCGTTACACGACAGCCGACCTTCATTGATGGGTCTTACGCCTGGGGCTCTTCGCTCTGGAAGGGGAACCCGAGCTGGCGCAGCAGCGACCGGCCCTCGGCATCCGTCTTCGCCGTGGTGACGATCGTGATGTCGAAGCCGCGGACGCGGTCGATCTTGTCCTGGTTGATCTCGTGGAACACGGACTGCTCCTGGAGACCGAACGTGTAGTTGCCGTGGCCGTCGAACTGCTTGGCCGACAGGCCGCGGAAGTCGCGGATGCGGGGCAGTGCGAGGTTCACGAGCCGGTCGATGAACTCCCACGCGCGGTCGCCACGCAGGGTGACGTGCGCGCCGATGGCCTGACCCTCGCGCAGCTTGAACTGCGCGATGGACTTGCGGGCCTTCGTGACGACGGGCTTCTGGCCCGTGATCTTGGTGAGGTCGTCGACCGCGCCGTCGATCACCTTGGCGTCGCGAGCTGCCTCGCCGACACCGGTGTTCACGACGACCTTCACGAGACCGGGGATCTGCATGACGTTCGTGTAGCCGAACTCGTCCTGCAGAGCCTTCTTGATCTCGCTCTGGTACTTCTGCTTCAGGCGGGGCTGGATCTTGCCAGCCGCCGCGGCAGTGGTGGTGCTCATCAGAGGTCCTTACCGCTCTTCTTCGCGTAGCGCACGCGGACGGTGCGCTTCACGCCGTCCTTCGTCTGCTCCTCGACGCGGTGACCGACCTTGGTCGGCTTCTTCGTCGAGGGGTCCACGAGGGCGACGTTGGAGATGTGGATCGGGGCTTCCATCGTCTCGATGCCGCCCGTCTTGGTGCCGCGCTGGGACTGGCCCACGCGGGTGTGCTTCGTGACGTAGTTGACGCCCTCGACGATGACACGGTTCTGTTCGACGAGAACGTCGAGAACCTTGCCCTGCTTGCCGCGGTCGCCGCCCTTGTCCTGCTTCTTGCCAGTGATGACCTGGACGAGGTCACCCTTCTTGATCTTGGCCATGAGGGTCAGATCACCTCCGGAGCGAGCGAAACGATCTTCATGAACTTCTTGTCGCGAAGCTCACGGCCGACCGGTCCGAAGATGCGGGTGCCGCGGGGCTCCCCGTCGTTCTTCAGGATGACGGCGGCGTTCTCGTCGAACTTGATGTAGGAGCCGTCGGGACGACGGACCTCCTTCTTGGTGCGGACGACGACGGCCTTGACGACGTCGCCCTTCTTGACGTTGCCGCCGGGGATCGCGTCCTTGACGGTCGCCACGATGATGTCGCCCAGACCCGCGTAGCGGCGGTTGGAGCCACCGAGGACGCGGATCGTGAGCAGCTCCTTGGCGCCCGTGTTGTCGGCGACCTTGAGGCGAGACTCGGTCTGAATCATTTCTTACTTCGCCTTCTCGAGAATCTCGACCAGGCGCCAGCGCTTGGTGGCGCTGAGCGGACGGGTCTCGTTGATGAGCACGAGGTCGCCGATGCCGGCGGTGTTCTGCTCGTCGTGGGCCTTGACCTTCGACGTGCGACGGATGACCTTGCCGTAGAGGGGGTGCTTCACGCGGTCCTCGACCTCGACGACGATCGTCTTGTCCATCTTGTCGCTGACGACGTAGCCACGACGCGACTTGCGGTAGCCACGGGCGTCCGCGTCGCGGACGTCGTGAGCGCCGTGCTCGTGACCGGCGGCGACGGGAGCGTCGACGACGACCTCGGCGGCAGCGGCCTTCTTGGCGGCCGGCTTCTTGGCGGGCGCCTTCTTCTCAGTGGTCTCAGCCATCACTCGGCCTCTTCCTTCCCAGGCTTCGCGGAGGCCTTGGTCGCCTCGTCGGCGGCATCCGCCTTCTTGGCCTTCGTCTTCTTCGCCTTGGTCGCGACCTCGGCGGGAGCGGGCGTGGCACGGATGCCGAGCTCGCGCTCACGGATCACGGTGTAGAGCCGCGCGATGTCGCGCTTGACCGCACGGATGCGGCCGTGGCTGTCGAGCTGGCCGGTGGCCGACTGGAAGCGCAGGTTGAACAGCTCCTCCTTGGCCTTGCGCAGCTCCTCGACGAGGCGCTGGTCCTCGAACGTGTCGAGCTCGCTGGGAGCGAGCGTCTTGGTACCGACGGCCATTACGCGTCGCCCTCCTCGCGCTTGATGATGCGTGCCTTCAGCGGCAGCTTGTGGATTGCCCGGGTGAGGGCCTCGCGAGCGAGCTCCTCGTTGACACCGGCGACCTCGAACAGGACGCGGCCGGGCTTGACGTTGGCGACCCACCACTCCGGCGAGCCCTTACCGGAACCCATGCGGGTTTCAGCCGGCTTCTTCGTGAGCGGACGGTCGGGGTAGATGTTGATCCACACCTTTCCGCCACGCTTGATGTGACGCGTCATCGCGATACGAGCGGACTCGATCTGACGGTTCGTCACGTACGCGGGCGTGAGGGCCTGGATGCCGAACTCACCGAAGGACACCTTGGTGCCACCGGTGGCCTGGCCCGAGCGGCCCGGGTGGTGCTGCTTGCGGTACTTGACCTTGCGGGGAATAAGCATCAGGCAGACGCTCCTTCTGCGACGGGGGCCTCACTGCGCGGGCCACGACGACGGTCGCCACCACGGTCGTCACGACCGCGCGGCTGCTTCGGGGCGTTGGCCTGCTCGCGAGCGAGCTCCTTGGCCGTCAGGTCGCCCTTGTAGATCCAGACCTTCACGCCGATGCGGCCGAAGGTGGTCTTGGCCTCGTAGAAGCCGTAGTCGATGTTCGCGCGGAGCGTGTGCAGGGGCACACGGCCTTCGCGGTAGAACTCCGAACGGCTCATCTCGGCGCCGCCGAGGCGACCGGAGACCTGGATGCGGATGCCCTTGGCGCCCGCGCGCTGCGCGCCCTGCAGACCCTTGCGCATCGCGCGGCGGAACGCCACGCGTGCGGAGAGCTGCTCGGCGATGCCCTGGGCGACCAGCTGGGCGTCGGCCTCGGGGTTCTTCACCTCGAGGATGTTCAGCTGGATCTGCTTGCCCGTGAGCTTCTCGAGGTCGGCGCGGATGCGCTCGGCCTCGGCGCCGCGGCGACCGATCACGATGCCCGGGCGGGCGGTGTGGATGTCGACGCGGACGCGGTCACGGGTGCGCTCGATCTCGATGCCGGACACACCGGCGCGGTCGAGCTGCGTCTGCAGGAGCTTGCGGATCTTGATGTCCTCGGCCACGTAGTCGGCGTAACGCTGGCCCGGCTTCGTCGAGTCGGAGAACCAACGCGACACGTGGTCCGTGGTGATGCCGAGGCGGAAGCCGTACGGGTTGACCTTCTGTCCCATTACTTGCTCGCCTTCTTGGTCTTGGCACCGGCGGGGGCGTCGGCGACCTCAGGGGTCGCGAGCTCGACGGTGATGTGGCTCGTGCGCTTCTTGATCTGGAACGCGCGGCCCTGGGCGCGGGGCTGGAAACGCTTGAGCGTCGTGCCCTCGTCGACGTACGCGTTGCGCACGTACAGGTCCTGCTCGTCCAGGAACTCGCCGTCCTTGTCCGCCTTCACGCGAGCGTTGGCGACCGCAGACTCGACGAGCTTGTAGATCGGCTCGCTGGCGCTCTGCGGGGCGAACTTCAGGATGGCCAGGGCCTCCTGAGCCTGCTTGCCCTTGATGAGCGCGACGACACGACGAGCCTTCTGAGGGGTCACGCGAATGTGCTTCACGCGTGCGATGGAATCCACCATGTCTCTCCTCCTCTAGTCCTCTCTGGAACGCCCCCGCGTCAGCGGCGGCGGCCCTTCTTGTCGTCCTTCACGTGGCCGCGGAAGGTGCGGGTGGGCGCGAACTCGCCCAGCTTGTGGCCGACCATGGTCTCGGACACGAACACGGGGATGTGCTTGCGCCCGTCGTGCACGGCGATGGTGTGTCCCAGCATGGCGGGGATGATCATCGAACGGCGCGACCAGGTCTTGATGACGTTCTTGGTGCCGGCTTCGTTCTGGACGACGACCTTGCGGAGCAGGTGCTCGTCGACGAAGGGGCCCTTCTTAAGGCTGCGAGGCATCTTCCTCTACTCCTACTTGCGCTTCTTGCCGGCGTTGCGACGACGGACGATGTACTTGTCGCTTTCCTTGTTGGCGTGGCGGGTGCGACCCTCAGCCTGGCCCCAAGGAGTGACGGGGTGACGACCACCGGACGTCTTGCCCTCACCACCACCGTGCGGGTGGTCGACGGGGTTCATCGCGACACCGCGGACGGTCGGGCGAACGCCCTTCCAGCGCTTGCGGCCGGCCTTGCCCCAGTTGATGTTCGACTGCTCGGCGTTGCCGACCTCGCCGATCGTCGCGCGGCAGCGCGCATCGACGTTGCGGATCTCGCCCGAGGGCAGACGCAGCTGGGCGTAAGGGCCGTCCTTCGCGACGAGACGCACCGAGGCGCCCGCCGAGCGCGCCATCTTCGCGCCGCCGCCGGGGCGGAGCTCGATGGCGTGGATGACGGTACCCGTGGGGATGTTCTTCAGCGGCAGGTTGTTGCCCGGCTTGATGTCGGCCGAGGGACCCGACTCGACGATGTCGCCCTGGTTCAGCTTGTTCGGCGCGAGGATGTAGCGCTTCTCGCCGTCGAAGTAGTGCAGGAGCGCGATGCGCGCGGTGCGGTTGGGGTCGTACTCGATGTGCGCGACCTTGGCGTTGACGCCGTCCTTGTCATTGCGACGGAAGTCGATGACGCGGTACTGACGCTTGTGGCCACCACCGATGTGACGGGTCGTGATGCGGCCCTGGTTGTTGCGGCCACCGGTCTTCGCCAGGGGACGCAGCAGCGACTTCTCCGGCGTCGATCGCGTGATCTCGGCGAAGTCGGCCACCGACGAACCGCGGCGACCCGGGGTCGTGGGCTTGTACTTGCGAATAGCCATGTTCTCTAGTCCTCTATCCCGACTGTCAGCCGACGGCCGTGAAGATGTCGATGGTGCCGGACTTCAGCGTGACGATGGCGCGCTTGGTGTCCTTGCGCTTGCCGGTGCCGAAGCGGGTGCGACGGGCCTTGCCGACGCGGTTGAGCGTGTTCACCGAAGCGACCTTGACGCCGAAGATCTTCTCGATGGCGAGCTTGATCTCGGTCTTGGAGGCGCGCGGGTCCACGAGGAAGGTGTACTTGCCCTCGTCGATCAGGCCGTAGCTCTTCTCCGAAACCACCGGCTTCAGGATGATGTCGCGCGGGTCCTTGTTCAGGGAGACGTTCGCGGTCATGCCGAGACCTCCTCGGTCGCAGCAGCCTTCGACGCGACGAACGCGTCGTAGGCGGCCTTGGTGAAGACGATGTCGTCGGAGACGAGCACGTCGTAGGCGTTGAGCTGGCCGACCTCGAGCACGTGGACGTAGCCGAGGTTGCGGACGCTCTTGAGGGTCAGCTCGTCGCCGCGCTCGATGACGACCATGACGTTCTTGGTCGGGGCGAGCTGGGCGAGGACGGCGGCTGCGGCCTTCGTCGAGGGCGTGCCCTCGATGCCGAAGGTGTCGACGACGTGGAGGCGCCCACCGCGAGCACGGTCGCTGAGCGCGCCCAGGAGGGCGGCGGCGATCATCTTCTTCGGGGTGCGCTGTGCGTAGTCGCGCGGCTTCGGGCCGTGCACGATGCCACCACCGGTCATGTGCGGCGCGCGGATCGAGCCCTGACGGGCGTTACCCGTGCCCTTCTGCTTGAAGGGCTTGCGGCCGGCGCCGGAGACCTCACCGCGACGCTTGGTCGAGTGGGTGCCCTGGCGAGCCGCCGCGAGCTGCGCGACGACGACCTGGTGGATGAGCGGGATGTTCGTCTTGACGTCGAAGATCGCGGCGGGCAGCTCCACGGAGCCGGCCTTCTTGCCGTCGGCCTTCAGGACGTCGAGCGCGAGAGTCGAGTCAGCCATGATCAGGCACCCTTCACTGCGTTGCGGACGTAGACGATGCGGCCACGAGCACCGGGGACGGCGCCCTTGACGAGCAGCAGACCCTTCTCGGCGTCGACGGCGTGCACCGTGAGGTTGAGGACGGTCACGCGCTCGCCACCCATACGGCCGGCCATGCGCATGCCCTTGAAGACACGGCTCGGGGTCGACGAGGCGCCGATCGAACCGGGCTTGCGGTGGTTGCGGTGCGCACCGTGCGAAGCGGAGACGCCCTTGAAGTTGTGGCGCTTCATGACACCCGCGGTGCCCTTGCCCTTGCTGGTGCCGACGACGTCGACCAGCTGGCCCGCCTCGAAGGTGGCGTCGACCGTGAGCTCCTGACCGAGTGAGTAGTCAGAGGCATCCGCCGTGCGCACCTCGGTGAGGTGACGACGGGGGGTGACGCCCGCAGCCTCGAAGTGGGCCGTCTGGGGCTTGTTGACCTTGCGCGGGTCGATCTGCCCGTAGGCGATCTGCACGGCGTTGTAGCCGTCGCGCTCGGGGGTGCGCACCTGGGTCACGACGTTGGGCGCGACCTCGATGACGGTGACGGGAACGAGCTTGCCGTTCTCGTCCCAGACCTGGGTCATGCCGAGCTTCGTGCCCAGCAGGCCCTTGGAAACCTTGGAGTTGATGTCAGACATGGCGAGCCTCAGAGCTTGATCTCGATGTTGACGTCGGCCGGGAGGTCGAGACGCATCAGCGAGTCGACGGCCTTGGGCGTCGGGTCGATGATGTCGATGAGGCGCTTGTGGGTGCGCATCTCGAAGTGCTCGCGGCTGTCCTTGTACTTGTGGGGCGACCGGATGACGCACACGACGTTCTTCTCGGTCGGAAGCGGCACGGGGCCGACGACGGTCGCGCCCGCACGGGTCACGGTGTCGACGATCTTGCGTGCCGACGTGTCGATGACCTCGTGGTCGTACGACTTCAGGCGAATGCGGATCTTCTGTCCCGCCATTGTCTGCTCACTCTCTTTCTCGCGTCATACCGTCCCCGATCGCTTCGGGGGGCATTGGACGCACGGGGCGCTTGTGGCGCCGGGCACTTCTCTTACGAGGCGCACCACTGTTCTGATGTCAGTCCCGATCCACCGCGCGCACGCGCGCAGGTCCCCGTGAAGGGAGGATCGGATTGTCGTGTTCTGCTGCCCGCGGCCTAGGCTCTCGCCGGAATCCCGAGGAGCCCGGCCGACCTATGCACTGCCCTGGCAGTGATCCCGCACGTCGCGCTGCGATCGAGCTGCACGCACGCAGGAATGTGGAACCTGACTAGTCTACGTGTCGCCCGGGCGTGTCGCAAACCCGGGCGTGTCGCGTTCGGCGTGTCGCGCTGTCAGTGGGTCGGGGCGAACCGCTCCACCCTCAGCACGCACGTGAACTCGTCGCCTTGGAGGGGGAACGCGGCGCGCCACTGACCACTCTCTCCCCCGGCGACATCGGGCACGTCGACCTGGATCAGCCCGCGCGTCTCGCCGCCGAACATCGCGGACACGTACAGGCGGTAGCTCTGCGCCTCATCGAGCGGATTGGTGACCGTCCCCGCCGCGACCCAGTCGCCGCCGTCGCGGGCGCAGGTCGTCGTCTTGGCATCCTCGAGCGCGCCGACCCAGCCCTCGACCGAGCCCGGCTGGTCCGTGATGTCGGTGACATCGCTCGGGGCCGTCGTCGGCGTGGGAGTCGGCTCAGCGGTGCCCGTACAGGCGGCGAGCCCCAGGACGATACTCAGCACGAGGCCGGCGCCCGCCAGTCGTGAGGTTCTCATGCGGTCTCCTTCTTCCTGCGGGATGCCAGGAACACGCCCAGCCCGACGAGGATCATCAGTGTCGCCCCGATCGGCATGGCGGGATCGAAGGTCCCACCCGTGCTCGGCAGCGGTGTGGTCACGATCGAGACGGAGTCCGTGCCTTCGGCGTGGACGCCGGTGGGCGAGGTCCCGGTCACGCTCGCGGTGTTGGTGAGCTTTCCGGCGGCACCGTCCGCCGCGGTCACGACGTAGCTCGCGGTCGCGGTCACCGATTCGCCCGGCGCGAGAACGCCCACCGTCGCCGGCCACGCCCCGTAGCGGATCGCGGACAGCCCCGGCATGTTGTCGGCGAGGGCGACGTCGTGGAGCGTGACGTTGCCGGCGTTCCGCACGACGAACGAGTAGGTGAGGGTGGTCCCCGGCCCGGCCGATGCCGTACGGTCGACCGTCTTGTCGAGGACGATCGCCGGCGTCGGCGTGACCGCGACCGTGGCCACGTCGGCGTCGTCGACCGTCACCGCGGCATCCGACACACCGAGCACGCTCGCGTCGTTGACGACGGTCCCGGCGTCCACGTCGGCCTGCGTCAGGGTGTAGCTCGCCGTCGCGCGGACCGACTGCCCGGGGGCGAGCACGCCATCGGCACCCGGCCAAGCGTCGTACGTGACGTCCGACAGCCCGGGCAGCGCGTCGGTGATGGCGATGTCGCGAAGCGTCACGTTGCCCGTGTTCGTCGCGACGAACACGTACGTGATCGTGTCACCGGCCCGTCCGCGGCCCTCGAGCGTGCCGCTCTTGGTCAGACCGATGGCGGGATCGCGGGTCAGCTCGACAAGGGCCGAGCCGTCGTTCTGCACGGCGCAGTCGTCCGTGGCGCAGCCGGGCGGCAGTGCGGAGACGGTCGCGGTGTTCGCGAGCTGTCCGGCATCCACGTCGGCCTGCGTGAGCGTGTACGTCGCCGTCGCCTCGATGCTCTGCCCAGGCGCGAGGACGCCGTCGGCGCCCGGCCATGTGCCGAATGCGATCGACGAGAGTCCCGCGAGCGGGTCAGCGATCGTCACCTGGGACAGCGTGACGTTGCCGGTGTTCGTGACGGTGAACGAGTAGTCGACCGTGTCACCCGCGTGGGATCCGCCCGTGTAGGAGGCATCCTTCTGCAGCTCGATCTCGGGGGCGGCGGTCATCGGCACCGTCTCGGTGTCGTCGGCTGTCGTCGGGTCACCCGTGGGCGGCGTGCCGGTCGCGGTCGCGGTGTTGACCACGCTGCCGCGGTCGACATCGGCCTGCGTCAGCGTGTACGTCGCCGTCGCCTGGACCGACTGCCCGGGTGCGAGAGTCTCCGCGACCCCCGGCCAGGTGCCGAACGCGATCGCGGAGAGTCCCGCGAGCGGGTCGGACAGGCCGACGTCGGTGAGCGTCACGTTGCCGGTGTTGGTCAGCGTGAACGTGAAGGTGACGACGTCACCGGCCGCTCCGTCGCCGCTCAGGCTGCCGACCTTCGCGAGGGTCATCGCGGACGCCGAGGGGAGGTCGGTCGTGATGGTGTCGTCACCGGTCACCGGGTCGCCGGTGGGCGGGGTGCCCGTCGCCGTGGCGGTGTTCTCCACCGAACCGCGGTCGACATCAGCCTGCGTGAGCGTGTAGCTCGCGTTGCCGGTGACGGATGCCCCGGGCGCGAGCGTTCCCGCCGCTCCGGCCCAGCCCGTGAGCGTCACCGCGCCGCCGGTCAGCGGGTCGACCAGCGCCACACCCGTGAGGGTCACATTGCCCATGTTCGTCACCGTGAACCCGTACGTCACCGTGTCACCCGCGACCGCCGCATCGTCCAGCGCGCCGGTCTTCACGACCGAGATCGCCGGGCTCGCCGGAAGATCCGTCGTGATCGTGTCGTCACCCGTGACCGGGTCGCCGGTGGGCGGGGTGCCCGTCGCCGTGGCGGCGTTCTCCACCGAACCACGGTCGACATCAGCCTGCGTCAGCGTGTAGCTCGCGTTGCCGGTGACGGATGCCCCGGGCGCGAGCGTTCCCGCCGCTCCGGCCCAGCCCGTGAGCGTCACCGCGCCGCCGGTCAGCGGGTCGACCAGCGCCACACCCGTGAGGGTCACATTGCCCGTGTTCGTCACCGTGAACCCGTACGTCACCGTGTCACCCGCGACCGCCGCATCGTCCAGCGCGCCGGTCTTCACGACCGAGATCGCCGGGCTCGCCGGAAGATCCGTCGTGATCGTGTCGTCACCCGTGACCGGGTCGCCGGTGGGCGGGGTGCCCGTCGCCGTGGCGGTGTTCTCCAGCGAACCGCGGTCGACATCAGCCTGCGTGAGCGTGTACGACGCCGTACCGGTCACCGACGCACCCGGAGCGAGCGTTCCAGTCACGCCGGCCCAACCGGTCAGCGTGACGGCACCGCCCGTGAGCGGGTCGGTGAGACCCACACCCGTGAGGGTCACATTGCCCGTGTTCGTCACCGTGAACCCGTACGTCACCGTGTCACCCGCGACCGCCGCATCGTCCAGCGCGCCGGTCTTCACGACCGCGATCGCCGGCGCTGCCGGGAGGTCCACCGTCACCGTGTCGTCGCCCGTGACCGGGTCGCCCGTGGGCGTCGTGCCCGTCGCGGTCGCGTCGTTGGCGATGTCACCGCGGTCGACGTCGGTCTGCGTGAGCGAGTAGGACGCCGTCGCCTGGACGGTCTGCCCCGGTGCGAGGACGCCCTCCGTGCCCGGCCATGCGCCGAACGAGATGGCCGACAGCCCCGGCATCCCGTCGATGAGGCCGACAGAGGTCAGTGAGACGTTGCCGTTGTTGCGGACGACGAACGTGAAGGTCGCGACGTCTCCGGCTGCGGGGTTCGCCGCGTCCTCGAGCGCAGCGGACTTCGTGAGCTCGATGGACGCGCCGGACGGGAGCACCACGGTGGCGTTCGCATCGTCGTCGACGACGATACCGCGCGGCGAGGAGCCGACGACGGATGCCGTGTTCACGACCGAACCCGCGTCGACGTCCTCCTGGGTCAGCGTGTAGCTCGCGGTGACGGCGACGGTGTCGCCCGGTCGGAGCGTGCCCTCGGTCCCGCTCGGCCAGGTGCCGAACGTGACGTCGTCGAGACCCGGCAGGAAGTCCTGCAGCGCGACGTCCGTGAGGGTCACGTTGCCGGAGTTCGTGATCTCGAACGTGTAGGCGACCTCGGTGCCGCTCACCGGAGCACCCTGCAGCGCGCCGGTCTTGGTCAGTCCGATCGACGGCGTCGGATCGATCGTGATCGTCTCCGTGTCACCCGCATCCACCGGATCACCCGTTGGCGGAGTACCCACCGCCGACGCCGTGTTCACGATCGTCCCGGCATCCACATCCGCCTGCGTCACGACATACGTCGCCGTACCCGTGACCTGCGCACCCGGAGCCAACACACCCGCAGCACCCGGCCACGACGAGAACGTCACATCCGACAGACCCACCATCGGATCCGACACATCCACACCCGTGAGCGTCACATTGCCCGTGTTCGTCACCAAGAACGAGTACGTCACCGTCTGCCCCGCAGCCATCACCGAACCCGGCGACGACGACTTCACCAACGACAACGACGGCGTCGGATCGATCGTGATCGTCTCCGTGTCACCCGCATCCACCGGATCACCCGTCGGCGGAGTACCCACCGCCGACGCCGTGTTCACGATCGTCCCGGCATCCACATCCGCCTGCGTCACGACATACGTCGCCGTACCCGTGACCTGCGCACCCGGAGCCAACACACCCGCAGCACCCGGCCACGACGAGAACGTCACATCCGACAGACCCACCATCGGATCCGACACATCCACACCCGTGAGCGTCACATTGCCCGTGTTCGTCACCAAGAACGAGTACGTCACCGTCTGCCCCGCAGCCATCACCGAACCCGGCGACGACGACTTCACCAACGACAACGACGGCGTCGCGGCGACCGGCACGGTCGAGATATCGCCACCGGTCACCGGAGGCCCCGACGGCGGGGTGCCCTGCACCGACGCGGAGTTCACGACCGAGCCGGAGTCGATGTCCGCCTGCGCGAGCGTGTAGTTCGCTATGCCCGTCGCGACCTGACCCGGGGCCAGCACGCCGTTCGCGCCCGGCCAGGTGTAGGAGATCGTGCCGAGACCCGGGAGTCCGTCCGCGAGCGTAATGCCGCTGATCGTCACGTTGCCCAGGTTCGAGAGCTCGAAGGTGTACGCGATCTGGCTGCCCACGAAGGGGGTCCCGCCCGCGAGCGCACCGGTCTTGACGAGCTGCAGCACCGGCGCCGCGGCGACCGTCACCCGCGCGGTGTCCGTGGCGCGCACCGGGGCGCCCGTCGGGGGCGTGCCGGCCACGGTCGCCGTGTTGTCGACGCGTCCGCGGTCGACGTCCGCCTGCGTGAGCGTGTACGTCGCCGTGCCGGTGATGCTCTGACCCGGACGCAGCAGCCCGACCGTCCCGCTCGGCCACGTGGCCGGGAACGTCACGGGCGACAGCGTCGGGAGCGGGTCTGTGACACCTACGCCCGTGAGCGACACGTTGCCCGAGTTCGTCACGAGGAACGAGTAGGTGACGACGTCGCCGGCCTTGCCGGTGCCGCCGACCGCGCCCGACTTCACGATTCTGAGCGCCGGGTTCGGCGCGATCGTCGTGACGTAGGAGTCCTGGTCGGTGATCGTCGCGCCGTCCGGCTCGACGCTTGCGACGGTGGCGGTGTTCGACACCGAGCCGGCGTCGACGTCGGCCTGGGTCAGCGTATAGCTCGCCGTCCCGGTGACGATCTCACCCGGAGCTAGCGTCCCGGGCGTGCCCTGCCAGCCACTAAGGGTCACGGGGCCGCCCACCTTCGGGTCGCTCAGCGCCACGTCGTGGAGCGTCTTGTTGCCCGAGTTGGTCACGGTGAAGGAGTACGTGATCGTGGAGCCCGCGGTCGCACCGTTCGGGACGCCCGACTTCACGAGGTGGATGCCGGGTTCGAACGGCAGCACGACCGTGTCACCGTCGCTGTCGTCGACGGAGGCGCCCGTCGGGGGCGTGCCGACGACGGATACCTCGTTGACCACCGATCCCGCATCGACATCGGCCTGCGTGATCGTGTACGGCGCCGTAGCGGTGACCGACTGCCCGGGTGCGAGCGTCTGGGCGGCGCCTGGCCAGGCCGCGACGCTGATCGGGCCGAGCCCCGGGAGCGGGTCGGCGATGGCGATGTCGTCCAGGGTCACGTTGCCCGTGTTGGTCACCAGGAAGGAGTAGGTGACGACGTCGCCGGGCTCACCGATACCGGCGGCTGTGTGCGATTTCGCGATCGTGATCGCGGGCGCCGGCGCCAGTGTCACCGTGGCGCCGTCGATGTCGGTGACGGCAGGGCCGGTGGGCGGCGTGCCGCTCGCGGTGGCCGTGTTGACCACGCTGCCGCTGTCCACGTCGGCCTGCGTCAGGACATAGCTCGCCGTTCCGGTCACGGTCTCCCCGGGCGCGAGCGTGCCGGGGGTGTCGGTCCAGTCGTAGTCGATCGTGGAGAGTCCGGGCAGCGGATCGCTCACGCCGACGCCGGTAAGCGTCACGTTGCCGGTGTTCTCGAGCTCGAAGGTGTAGGTGACGGTCGCGCCGGCTCGCGCCGTGGCGGGCGTCGAGGCGGTCTTCGTGATCTCGATCCCGGGGGCCGCGGTCAGCGGGACCGTCGCACCGTCGGTGCCGGTCGTCGTCGCCCCGGTCGGCGTCTTGCCGCTGGTGGTCGCCGTGTTCACGACCGAGCCCGCGTCGACGTCCGCCTGTGTGAGCGTGTACCTCGCGGTCGCGGTGACCGACTGCGTCGGGGCGAGCACTCCGGTCGTGCCGGGCCAGGAGCCGGCCGGAATCGTGAGCGGGGCTGCGCCGAGGAGCGGGTCGCGCAGATCGACGGAGGTGAGGGTCACGTTGCCCGAGTTCGTGATGACGAAGGTGTACTCGACCTGGTCGCCCGCGACGGCGCCACCCACCAGCGCGCCCGACTTCTCGACCCGGATGCCGGGCGCCGCGGCGAGCGGGACATCCGCCTCGTCGACGCTCTGGACGAGAACATCGGTGGGCGAGGAGCCCGAGGCCGTGGCGGTGTTCGCGGTGTGCCCCGCGTCGACATCCGCCTGGGTCAGCGTGTACGTCGCGGTGCCCTGGACGCTCTGCCCGGGGGCGAGCAGGCCAGCGGCTCCCGGCCAGGCCGGGAACGAGATGGTCGAGAGCCCCGACTTCGGGTCGCTGACCCCGACCCCGTCGAGGGTGACGTTGCCGTTGTTCGTCACCTCGAAGGTGTAGGTGACCTGGTCGCCTGCCTTCGTCGTCCCGGCCTGCGCGAGGGAGCCCGTCTTGACGAGCGCGATCGACGGCGCGGCGGCGAGGTCGACGGTCTCATCCGCCGTCGTGGTCGTGCGCGGCCCGGTGGGCGGGTTGCCCCCCGCCGTCGCGGTGTTGTCGACGCGTCCGCGATCGACGTCCGCCTGTGTCACGGTGTACGCGGCGGTCGCGTCGACGCTCTGACCAGGCTGCAGCGTGTTCGCTGCGCCCGGCCAGGTCCCGAAGGTGACGGCCGACAGGCCCGGAAGCGGGTCGGTGATGCCGATGCCGGTGAGCGTGACGTTGCCCGAGTTGGTGAGGCGGAAGCTGTAGTCGATGACTGACCCGGCCTTCGCGTCGCCGTCGAGTGCGCCCGTCTTGGTCAGGCTGAGCGCGGGGGCGGAGGTGATCGTCACCGTCTCGGGGTCGCTGCCCGTGACACCCGCGCCCGTGGGCGGAGCGCCGCCCGTCGACGCGAGGTTCACGACGGAGCCGGCGTTCACGTCGTTCTGGGTCACGGTGTAGGTCGCCGTCGCGGTGACGTGCTGCCCTGGGGCCAGCGTGCCGGCGGTGCCGGGCCACGTGTAGGTGAGCGCCGAGAGGCCCGCAAGCGGGTCGGCGATGGTGACGCCGGTGAGGGTGACGTTCCCCATGTTGGTGGAGACGAACGTGTAGGTGATCACATCGCCCGCCTTCGTCGCCGTCCCCGGCGACGCTGCCTTGACGATCTGGATCGCCGGTGCGGACGGGACGGCGACGGTCGTCGAGCCGGTGCCCGTCACGGCAGCGCCGGTGGGCGGCAGGCCGCTCGCGGTTGCGGTGTTGTCGACGCGACCGGCATCCACGTCCGCCTGTGTCAGCGTGTAGCTCGCTGTGCCTGTCGCGGTCTCGCCGGGCGCGAGCACCCCCGTCGCCCCAGTCCAACCGCTGAGCGTGACTGCTCCCCCGGCCTTCGGGTCGTTCAGGGTCACGCCGTGGAGCGTCACGGTGCCGATGTTGCGGACGGTGAAGGAGTAGCTCACGACATCGCCGACCTTGCCGGTGCCGCTCAGGCTACCGGTCTTGGTGACGCCGATCGCGGGGGTGCCGGTCAGCGGAACGGTTGCCTGACCGGGCGAGGTCACCGTCGTGCCGGACGCCGAGGTGCCGGACGCGGTCGCGTCGTTACGCACCGATCCGTTGTCGACGTCGGCCTGGGTAACGGTGTAGCTCGCGGTCGCCGTGACGGACTGCCCCGGGTTCAGGACGTTCGCCGCGCCGGGCCAGGTGCCGAAGGTGATGGAGGACAGCCCCGCGAGCTGGTCTGTGATGCCGACGCTGTTGAGCGAGACGTTTCCGCTGTTGCGCACCGTGAAGGTGAAGGTCACGGTGCTGCCGGCCACACTTGTGCCGCTCGTCAGCGCGCCGGACTTCGTCAGCGTGATCGCCGGGCCCTGCGGGATCGGCACGGTGGCCGGAGCGGATGCGTCGACCGTCGCGCCGCCCGGCGCGGTGCCGGAGGTCGCGGCGGTGTTGACGACCGAACCCGAGTTTACGTCGGCGAGGGTGAGCGTGTAGCTCGCCGTCGCGGTCACGGACTGACCGGGGGCGAGCACGCCCGCGACGCCCGGCCACGTGTAGGTCAGCGTCGACAGGCCTGCCATCGGGTCGGCGATGGTCACGCTGCTCAGCGTCGTGTTGCCGCTGTTGCGCGCCGTGAAGGTGTAGGTGATCACGTCGCCGACGTTCCCCGAGCCGCCGAGCGCGCCCGACTTCGTCAGAGTGATCGCGGGCGTCCGCGTGAGGGGGACGGTGGCCGTGTCGGTGTCCTGGACCGGGCCGGTGGGCGCCGTGCCGTTCACCGTGGCGGTGTTCGCGACGGCGCCGGCGTCGACGTCCGCCTGCGTCAGAGCGCGGGTCGCCGTCGCGGTCACGGACTGTCCGGGCTGCAGCGTGCCGGCGGTCCCGCTCGGCCACGGGCCGTACGAGAGCGCGGAGAGGCCCGTGAGGGGGTCACTGATCGAGACGCCGGTCAGCGTGGTATTGCCCGTGTTGCCCGCCGTGAACCTGTAGGTGACGATGTCCCCGGCCTTCGGCGGGGTGCCGGTGGCGGCGAGGGCGCCGGTCTTGGTGAGGTCGATGGCAGAGGTCCGCGGCAGGGTGACCTGCGCGGATGCGGATGCCGTGGGCGCCGCCCCGCGGGGCGGGGTGCCGGTGATCGTCGCGGTGTTGTTGACGACGCCCGCGTTCGTGTTCGCCTGCGTCACGGGGTAGCTCGCCGTCGCGGTGACGGACTGACCCGGGTTCAGGAGCCCCGTCGTGCCGCTCGGCCACGTGCCGTAGCTGATCGACCCCGCCGTGAGCAGCGGGTCGGTGATCGCGACGCCGCTCAGGGGGAGGTTGCCCGTGTTGGTCGCGGTGAAGGAGTAGGTGATCGTCGTTCCGGCGCCATTGAGCACGCCTGACTTCGTGAGGGTCAGAGCCGACGCATCGGTGATGCTGACACTCGCGGGCGCGGTCGCGGTCGCCGTCGTGCTGTTCGGACCGGAGCCGGTCACCGAGGCGGTGTTGGTCACGGTGCCGGCGTTGACATCGGCCTGGGTGAGCGGGTACGTCGCGGTCGCGGTCACCGACTGACCCGGCGCGAGGGTGCCCGCCGTGCCACTCGGCCACGCGCCGTACGTGATCGTGGAGAGGTTCGGCTTCGGGTCGGTGATCGTGACGCCGGTGAGGGTGGTCGATCCGGTGTTGGTGGCGGTGAACGTGTAGGTCACCAGCTGCCCGGACTTGGCGCCCGCCGGGACGGAGCCCGACTTCGTGAGGCCGATCTTGCTGACGACGACGTTGCTCGGATCGCTCGACGTGACGACGCGGTTCGAACCGCCCTGCGCGACGGCCCGGACGGACGCGGTGTTGGTCCAGGCATCCGTCGTCGCCGGCCCGGCACAGGTGTAGGTGAAGGATGCCAGTGGGGCGAGCGATGTCGGGACACCCGAAG
This sequence comes from Microbacteriaceae bacterium PS02067, assembly GCA_029960085.1. Classification (GTDB taxonomy): domain Bacteria; phylum Actinomycetota; class Actinomycetes; order Actinomycetales; family Microbacteriaceae; genus Microbacterium. Next base: position 26,921 of record JASCPG010000044.1, read on the forward strand.
CTCCCGCGGTGCGCACGCAGTCGGCGGCCAGCGGATCGGAGATGGTGATGTTGCCGAGCGCGATCGAGCCGTTGTTGGAGACGGTGATCCGGAAGGTCGGCGTGCCGCCGACGTTGACGGCCTGCGTGTCCGTGCCGTCGAGCGCCTGCTTCTTGATCGTGACCCGTGCGCTGGAGGTCGACAGGACGGCGTTCTGCCAGAGGTACGAGTCGCCGCTCGTGGAGAGCTGCAGCTGCATCGAGGTGGACCCGGAGGCCAGCGGCAGGGACTGGCTGCGCGCGTCGACGCTGGCGTTGAAGAACTGCCCCGTACCGTTGCCCGCGTATCGTACCGAGCCGTCCGCGGTGGACACGCCGAAGTTGTTCGTCTGGTTGAGCCCGCTCGCGTTGCTCAGTGGGGTGAAAGCGCCGCTCGTCCCGGGCCGGTAGCTGACTGTGTCGCCCGTGATGTTGCGGTCGCCCTCGTAGAGCGTGACGCCGAGGCGGCTGTTCGTGTCGAGCGTCTCGAAGCCGTCGAAGTTGATGGTGACGGCGGGGTCCGCCGAGGCCTGACGGACGTGTCCCGAGTACAGTACGACGTTGCGGCCCGCACTCGCGGCGTTCCCGGCGATCAGCTGGCCGAAGTCGTAGACGACGGTCAGCGACCAGCCGGCGAAGCAGCCGGCACCCGTCGCGGCCCAGAGGTTACCCACCGAGACGGTCTGAACCGTCCCATCGGAGACGCCCATCGCGGCCTGGAAGATCGAGGTGACGTCTTGGCTCGCGCTGTAGTAGTTCGAGTTGCTGTTCGCGGTCGCCGCGATCGTCTCGCCGAAGTAGTTCGCCGTCGCGACCGACTGCACGGAGCTCGATCCGACCTTGAGCTGCAGCGTCTGCGTGCTCGCCGAGCCCGAAGGAACCGCCGCCGCCCCGTAGTCGCCACAGGCGTAACCGCTGACGACATTGCCGTTGCGGTCTTTCCGCTGGCCGAGATTGCCGGCCCACGACAGCTGTGCTTTCACGATGCTCGCGCCGGCCGGAACGGAGAGTGTCGCATTGCTGCCGTTCGCCGCCCCGGGGAGGTCGGCGACGGTGTTGTTCGCCATCAACGCCATGTCGTTGACATAGTTCGCGCCGGCGGTGCCGTTGTGCAGCTGATTCACGCTCGGGCCGCCCGCGGCCGCGGCGCCGGTGGACCGGAGCACGCCGTTGCCGACCAGCACATAGTCGCCGTTGACGTCGTCCTGGTAGATCACCGTGGGGCTCTGCAGCGTCAGCGCGGATACCGCCGTGGACTCGACGGCGACCATGCCGGCGCCCAGCAGCGCCGCGGAGGCGACGACGGCAAGCATGCGCTGGACCGCCCCACGACGGGACGTGCGGCGGGTGTTCGGGGCGTCGTCGAGCACGCTCATCACCAGGTTCCTCCCCCAAGGATCGAATTCGCGCTGTGACGTCGCGCATGACGGGTGGCTCGGGTAATGTTCGCCACTCACTTGACACTAGCGGATGCACGGCACCACCCCCCCAAATCCGACGGTGGGCCCGGCGGAGCGCAGAGGAGTGGGGGGGGGGGGGGGGGGGGGGGCGGCGCCCCCCCCCCCCCCCGCGGCCGGGCGCGGGGGGCGCCCCCGCGCCG